>CAVGRR010000016.1:0-41910 GCA_963631655.1 Eggerthellaceae bacterium | reverse complement strand
GTCTGCAACGAGGTCATCAAGGCACAGAAGGTAACTGAGAAGGCCAAGCACACCGAGGAAACCATCTCTGCTGTTGCAGCAACCTGCAGCAAGACCGGACTCTCCGAAGGAAAGAAGTGCTCTGCCTGCGGGGAGATTCTCACCGCTCAGACCGTCGTCGAGATGAAGGACCACACCCTCGTCACCGACGAGGCTGTGTCCGCCACCTGCACCTCCACCGGACTTGAGGCTGGTTCTCACTGCTCCGTATGTGGAGAGGTCCTCACCGCCCAGAAGGTCATTCCGAAGAAGGAGCACACCGTCGTCAACGATGCGGAAGTGAAGGCAACCTGTCACTCCACCGGACTCTCTGCCGGAACCCACTGTTCCGACTGTGGCGAGGTCCTCACCGCCCAGAAGGTCATTCCGAAGCTCGACCACACCAAGAAGACCGTCACCGGTACGGCAGCGACCTGCACCAAGACCGGACTCTCCGATGGTGTTGTCTGCTCTGTGTGCGGAGAGGTCATCGAGGTCCAGACCGTCACCGAGAAGGCAAAGCACACCGAGGAGACGATCCCCTCTGTTGCGGCAACCTGCACATCCACCGGACTCTCCGAAGGAAAGAAGTGTTCCGTCTGCGGAGAGATCATCACTGCCCAGAATATCGTCGAGAAGATCGCCCACACCCCGTCGGCCATCGGCGAGGTCAAGGCGACCTGTTACTCCACAGGACTCACTGCAGGCGATTTCTGTTCCGTCTGCGGAGAGATCCTCAAGGAACAGACAGTCATTGCAAAGACTCAGCACACCGAAGAGGTCCTTCCCGCCGTCGCAGCGACCTGTACTTCAACTGGATACACTGAAGGAAAGAGGTGCTCCGTCTGCGGAGAGACACTCGTGGAGCGCACTGTCATCCCCGTCGTCAACCACAGGGTCGTCGTAGACTCCGCCGTCCCCGCCACCGTGACCTACACCGGACTCACTGCCGGCAGCCACTGTGCGGAATGCGGACAGGTCATTGTCAAGCAGAACGTGACCGACAAGCTCCCTGCAGATGCCAAGAGGACCGAGGTCGAGGCGTACAGCGGAAGTGTGGCCGTCACCAACTCCGAGATCAACTCCATTATTGAGGACAATCTGGCACTTGCTGTCAGCAATGCATCGGTCTCAGTCGAACTTCCTGCCACCGTTCTTCAGAATGTCACCAAGGATTCGGACGGAATCTTCAACCTGAGTCTTGATAAACTGTCCGAAACCGCCGTCTCTGAGATTGAAAATGCTGCCATCAAGAATGCTGTCGCATCCTCCGATGCAGTGCTTTCACTCAACCTCCTTGTAGGCGATAAACCCGTCCATGAACTCGGAAACAACGTGACCGTCTCTCTGAACTACACAGTCCCAGAGGGAAAGAACGTTTCTGACATGTATGTCGCATACATCGACGAATCCGGTAACATCGAGAAGATCGCCAGCAGTTACAGCAACGGTGTCCTTTCCTTCGAGACGGACCACTTCTCCTACTATGCAGTGATGTACGGAGCACACCAGGGCGAGTCCAGCAATTCGTCCCAGGTCCTCGTCCTGATCGCAGTGGCCGTCGTCATCGTCGCGATCCTTGCTGCCTGTCTCGTTGTCAAGAGGAAGTCTTCCGGAGAGCAGTGAACCTGAAAACCCCCTCTTCTGAGGGGTTAAAACCCTTTCCAAACCCTTTACCGGCGGTCGGATCCCACCCGCCGCCGTAACAGTTTCCTGTTACAATTCAATATTTTTGAAAGGTATATTTAGTTGAATAACATTCAGAATGTTAGGTGAGTAGGTGAAGAAAGGCAAGTTCGAGAAGAAACTTCTTAACGCTGATACAGAGGACCTCTGCGAGATGCTGCTCCGCAAGCTCAACGAGAATCCGTTCGCTTCGGACAGTTCCAAGAACAGGATGATCTACGAACAGCTTCCTGAGGAGGTCAGGGGCGGTCTTCTTGACATGTTCTACGAACAGATCAACGGCATGATCTGCGAGGCGAGGAAATCACTTCTTACAGGTCTGGGTCAGTGCAACGGAAGGCTCCTTGTCTCCAACGGGAACGTGCTCTACTGTTGCTGCGAGGAACTCGCCAACCTCATTTCCCACAACGTCGCCTTCATCGACGAGAACCTCATCCGCGTGCCCGGCACCGTCGGTGTCGGCAAGGAGTTCAACGGAGGTGTCTACTCCGTCGACTTCGAGGGAACGGTCTTCGACCGCTGTCCCTTCTGCGGTGCCAAGGTCCAGAGGAAGGTAGTCTGCGAACGCCCCAAGGTTGAATGAGGGATCACCATACGCAGAGCCAAGACCATAGACGAGATCTATGAAGAGGTCAAGGATTTCGGCAAGGTGATCACCTGCGATGCCGCCCTCGCCACCGCCCTGAATGCGATGGTCAGCACCGACAAGCTGGGAGGTTTCGCCTACACTCCGCGTCTGCTCGCAGGCAGCATCGCAGTGACCATTCTGCGCGAGAAGACCCTTACCGACCTGGAGGTCGTCGAATCTATCGAGCGCGACACGAACTACGAGTTCGGATTCATCCACAGCGAGGTCCAGAAGATCAGGGACATCCGCAGGCATACCGCCGATGTAAGGAAATACCTGCGTTCCAACCGTTCCAGGGAAATCTATGATTATTATTCTCAGCTCCCCACCATCGACAAGGCGATGGAGAACTACGATCCAACAGTCTACCGCATATTCTCCAAGGGAGAGACCATCGCCGTCATCGGTATGGAACTGTTCGATGACCTTGACAAGCATTTTGTTCCTTTAGAATACACAGAGATCGACCCTTTCACCGACGGAGACTATGAGATAGACACCATCTATGCCATCGGCAACGACAGGCAGATCGCCTCGAGCATTGTGGACCTCATCGATGTGGAGAAGAGTCTCGACACCGCAGTGGTCCTTGATTCTTCAGCTTCGATAGCCGATGCCCTGCGTTCCGCATTCTACCGTAAGAAGATCCCTTTCAAGAACAGTCTCGATGTGAAGGACCTGTCCCAGGTGAGGGATTTCCTTCAGTTCATCTCTCTGGCACTTGACTATCCCACCCTCCGTGTCTACGATGTCCGCGAGCTGTTTTCCACGTATCAGATCGGCGGCAACCCGAACAAGGGACGTATGCTCGACCCTAAGT
Organism: Eggerthellaceae bacterium; assembly: GCA_963631655.1. GTDB lineage: Archaea > Thermoplasmatota > Thermoplasmata > Methanomassiliicoccales > Methanomethylophilaceae > Methanomethylophilus. Next base: position 38,758 of record CAVGRR010000016.1, on the reverse strand, counting down.
TCGACAGATATCTGCTTTCTAGGGTACCATTAGGGGATAACGTCGATCCGTCCACCCAGCGTCTTATCGAGACCATGCGCGACATCGGTCAGATGACCTTCTCCGAGGCGGCGGAAAAGCTGTTCCAAAGCATGCCTCAGAAGACCTCCGTCCTCATCCTTTTGGACACTCTGGGTCTTTCGCAGAAGACGGTCTCCCGCAAGCTCGCGGACCGTATCCTTTACGCTGTGAACAACCTCTCGGATCTGAAGCATAACGAACAGGTCCCGGAGAACGAAAGGAAAGGGGTTCTCATAGCGGACTGCAAGAACTCGGTCTATGTGGACCGTCCCTTCGTCATCTACATCGGTCTTGATGATTCGTGGGAACCCTCCGTATCAGGAAAGGACTACATCGACAAGGAGGCTGCTGCCGAAAATAATGCCCTCCGTATGGAGATCCTTCTCCAGCAGGGGACCTCCAGGATCTATGCTGTAAAGCCCGTCACCAAGGGAAAGGAGACCCTTCCGTGCCCTTCATTCCAGACCATTCTGGATAATTCCAAGAAAAAAGGCGTCGCGGACAGTTTCGAGAAGATCTGCAAAAACTTCATTCGCGGTTCGTGGGCGGTGGAACCCTCACCCAAGCAGGTGTTCGGCGGGACCTTCGGCGAATCATCCGGAGGGGAGGACTGGAAATTCTCCAAGACAACGTACAACGCATATTCCGACTGCCCGGTCAAGTTCGTGTTCTCCAAACTGATCCGCACCGAGGACTCCGACAGCATCGTGTTCGGAAACTGTCTCCACGAGTTCGCCGAGTTCTATTTCTGCTATCCGGAACTCGTGAAGAAGAAGGGATTGGATTACTATCTGGCACATTTGGAGGACATGTTCTCCGGACTGTCAAGCGAATGCCACCGGGAGCTCGACGACAGCAAGTTCAGGGTTTACCTGAACAACCTTGTGAGGTACATCGACCTCGTCAGACCGGACAGTGTCCCGTTGGACACCAAGCTCTCCGCCAGGAAATATCAGAACCAGTTCATGCTCGAGGAAGGTGTCGAATACAGCAGCACCTATGTGGAATCCGAACTTCCTTCGATATATCCGATATTTGCCAAGTACGACCTCAGTTTCGGAGACATCATCGTGGATTTCAAGACCGGAAAGGTGAAGAAACCTGACGACATCATAAGCGGGTTCAGCCGCAAGCACAACGTCCTCGCCGACTTCCAGGCTTTGATCTATCTGCAGACGTTATATGAAAAGACCCAGACGGACTGCGAGTTCCGGCTGCTGTACATCGGGGACAACTATCTTCGTTCCGTGGATCCGAATTTCGACATCCGCGAGAACGTGAGGAAGGTTGCCCTTTCCTGCAGGTCCGGACCGGAGGTCCTGATGGAACGCGGAGGCCCGGTGTTCAATTACTATCAGGACAAGAAGTCCTATCAGATCCTCGTCGACAATTGGGATGAGTTCTCCGACATCGTTATCCAACATCTGGATGAGAGTTATGACCTCTCCCCCGATGACAGGTCCGACATCTGTGCCGAGGTGTCCTTCAAATTGAAACTGAAGGAGATCGACGCAGTGGCCAAGAAGATACATGACACTGCGGAGAAGAAATACTACAAGGTTTCCGACGCCGACGTGGTTGTTCCTTTGGAATCAATGAACGAATTCCTTGAGAAACTGACGAAAGATCACACCGAAGCGAAGAAGGCGATGCTGATCCCCGTTCTCAATCTGAAGAAAGGCAATACCGAATGCAACAACAAATGCGCCTATTACCGGGCTTGCGTCAAGGCCGAACTCGAGGAGGATGACGAATGAACACAGATGTCATTTTTGACGGATTGAACGAGTCCCAGAGGGAGATCGCCGAGACCATCAACGGGTTCGTGGTGGTGGATGCGGGACCGGGTACCGGAAAGACCCACACCGTCGTTTCCAGGTGTGTCAACATCCTTTCCCAGAAGGATGTGGGGCCCAAGGACCTCATCATGCTGACGTTCACCCGCAATGCCGCGGCGGAGATGAGGGACCGTGTCCAGTCGAAACTTGCTAAACTCTGCGAGGGCGGGAAGTTCTCTTCGGATCCGGTGCAGAATGAAAAGGAGTATCACAGGATATCCTCCCTTTCCAAGCAGGTGTACATCGGGACCTTCGATTCATATTGTCTTTCAATTGTCAAACAATACCCTTCGCACATACGCAGATTCTTCAATCTGGCACATGACCTGAACAGCAACTCCGAGATTACCGAGAACGAGAGTTTGAACAGGATGTACTTCACCAGATTCCTTGACAGATTCCTCGACCAGAAAGGAAAACAGTACGGCGATCTCGCCGCCGCGGTGACGGAAAGGCCCGCCAGTATGGAGAAGATCATCAACACCCTGATGTCCCGCGGAATATTCCCCCGTATCACTCAGAGTGGGACGAGGTACTGGTTCGGCGGGAACGACGGAAAGGACCTTTTCGGAGATGTCGAAGAGCTCAAGGAACTGATGACCGGTCTGACCAAGGTCGATTGCAAGACCCCCGAGGATTATGCCGAGTCGCTCATCGCGGACGGACTATCTCCAAATATCAATGATTTCACGGCCGATATGAAGGTCATCGCGGCAGAGGATAACAGGGAAGCGCTAATTCTCTTGATTCATGATATCTATCATTCGTTCATAGCCCAGTCCGTGAAGGACGGACATCTGACATTCGGTCTGGTCGCGATGTTCGCATTCGCCGTTCTTTACGACGACAAGACCGCCAGAGAGGACATGGCCACCAGGTATCTCATTGTAGATGAATTCCAGGACACCAACAGCAATCAGATGATGATCTCGCTGATGTCTTTGAAGGAGCCTAATCTGTGCGTCGTGGGTGACTGGAAACAAGGTATCTACGGGTTCCGTTTCGTTTCCATTGATAATATCCTCAATTTCGAGGAACGCACACGCATGTTCAGGACCATCCTGAATGACGATGTCGAACGTATTCCCTACAGGATCCCCGATGAGATCATTCAGATCCCTCTGACCAAGAACTACCGCAGTTCGCAGCTCGTCATCGACAGGGCGTACGATGCCCTTCTGGCGACCGGGACCAATGACGATGAGATAGACCCAGACATCGAATCCAAGATCACGTACATCACTTCGGAACGTACCGATATCGGGGATAATACAGGTCTCCGGCGTATACAGTGCGCGGTGAACAGTCTGGAATACGACGAGGTCCTCCGTGTCATCGGGGATTACGTGGATTCCGATGATTATCCCATCGCCACCGGTGATGAAGAGCATCCGTTCAGGCGTCCCGAGTTCCGGGATATCGCCATCCTGTGCCGTAACGTGAAGGTCTCCCGTATCATCTACAATGCATGTCTGGCACATAAGATCCCCGCGTTCCTGCAGGGTGAACTCAATGTCATGTCAAGCCGCGAAGGCAAGCTCCTTCTCGCGTGGCTGAAGTACATAACCAATGACAGGGACGACTGGGGAATCGTGCCCATCCTTGCCGATCTGGGACATCCGTGCGCGGAGATCCTGGAGATGAGGAAGTATGATCCTGAAGAGAAACGCGACCACGTGCCGGAAGAACTGAAGGCGTTCCGCAAATACCTGAGGGGAAAGAGACGCAGGATCACTGAACTGATCTCCGACATATTCTCGTTCTACGGTCTCGACAATGACAAGACCCAGGCGATCATTTCTATACTGTCGTCAACGCACCGTGGATCTCTTATGACGATATCTGATATCATCAGGATCATTGAGAGCGATATCGCCAACAACACCAGGTACTCCATCGACGGACTGCCCGAAAGCAACGCCGTGATCATTCAGACCCTTCACAAATCGAAGGGATTGGAATACCCCATTGTCATCATCCCCCGTATCGATGTGCAGAGTTTCCCTCCGCAGGCGAAGACCGAGGACCTCTCGTTCGGAGACATCACAGGTATCCGCAGCAGAGATACTGTCATTCACTACAAGGGTGAGAAGAAGGTCGCCCATTCCTGGAAGACCTACCTTGTGACGAATGCCATCAAGCGCGATCTGAGCGAGGAGAGGAGGCTGCTGTTCGTCGGCATCTCCAGGGCGAAACAGTATGTCACTCTGATCGCCGGCAAAAACCCCTCGGGATTCTTCAAACACTATTCCGAGGATGGTGCCGAACAGGGCCGGAATTCACCCATTCCAATGCGCGAATCGCAGTCGGAGGAGCACATACCCAGACCTGAGATATCCGCATTCAAGGCACGCCGCAAGAACATCCCTGTGCACGGGCTTCTCCACCTTGACGGCGACGGCATCTCCGCCGCTCCGGAATCGGATGAGATAGGCAACAGGGGAATGATCTACGGTACCAAGGTCCATGATTATGCCGAACTGCTGGTCAACGGTATCGCACTCAGCGACAGGATCTTCAGGGACTATCCGCAGGTCGAAGGCGCGAAGAGGATCATCGACCGTCTGAAGTCCGAAGGTGCCGATCTGACCGCCGAGATCGACTGTGCTCTGCCTCTCAATGAGCTTAACGTCACTGTCAACGGCAGGATCGATATGTTCGCCGAGTTCCCCGATCATATCGAGGTCCACGACTGGAAGACCGATGTGGAGCCTACCTTAAAGGGCGAGTACATGATCCAGCTGAGCGTCTACGCGTACGTGCTAGCACATTTGAAAAACAAGCCCGTGGACTGTCATATCGACTGGCTCACCCAGGATGCTACTGATGTATTCGAACCTGTTCCGATGGACGTGATCATTCAGCGTGCATCCGAGTTCCTGGACGTGCCCGGGTCGAAAAAGTGACCCCGCCTTTTATTAAATATATAAACGGGATGTACCCGCATGAATGGGAACGGTCAGGATGCGACCGAAGCACAGGAACGCAAGGTTCTGGCCAACGGCGAATGCGTAGATCACGTCGGTCTGACCTCGGATGAGGTTAAGCAGCGCAAGGCCGAAGGTAAGGCCAACACTTCCGAGGAGAGACAGAGCAGGGGTTATCTGGAGATTCTGGGCAAGAACCTCTTCACCCCCTTCAACATCATCCTGTTCGTTCTGGGTATCGCGCTCATCATCTTCGACGATGTTCTCAGCGCGATCGCAGCGACCGGTGTGATTATCTTCAACGTGCTCATTTCGACCCTGCAGGAGTGGAAGGCGAAACGCCGTCTCGACAAGATCGCCGTTCTCATGAGACCTAAGGTCAATGCCCTCCGCGACGGGGAGCTCATAGTCATCGACCGTGCCGACATCGTCCTCGACGATGTCCTCTTCCTCGGACCCGGGGACCAGGCACAGGTCGACGGGAATGTCATCGAGGAACAGTCCCTGGAAATGGACGAATCCCTTCTTACCGGCGAATCATCCACCCGCAGGAAGCATGTGGGGGAGACCGTCTACTCCGGTTCCTATTGTGTCACCGGCAAATGCTGGTTCAGGGTCACCAAGGTCGGAGAGGATACATTCTCCTCGCAGATGATGTCCAAGGCCAAGAAGTTCACCAAAAAGACCACTCCGCTGCAGATCGAGACCAACACCGTGACCGAGATCCTGATGACCCTGGCGTTCATTTTCATGGTCATCCTCCTCATCAAGAACATCGTTTCCGGAGTATCGTTCCATTCCTCTCTGAAGGAAGCGGTCATCGTCCTCGATATCGTCCCCATCGCGCTTTTCCTGCTGATCACGCTGACCTACATGATAGCCGCCGTCCGTATGGCCGACAGCGGTGTGCTCCTGCAGAACTCCAATTCTGTGGAGTCGATCAGTCATGTCGATACGGTCTGTATGGACAAGACCGGTACCATCACCACCAACCATCTGGTGTTCGAGGATGTCGATTATTTCAACAACGATCCTGCTGCCGCGGAGGATCTTGTGCGCGCATTCGTGTCCACCACCGGAAGCAGGAACAGGACCATCGAAGCGTTGTCAGACCATTTCGGCCACGTCGACACCGAAATGCTTGACGAGATCCAGTTCTCATCTGACAGGAAATACAGTGCGGTACGCATTATAGGGGCCAGCGGACCCAGGACCCTGTTCATGGGCGCCTGGCAGTTCCTTAAGCCGTATGTCATCGACGCGCCCGATGTGGAGAGCAGACTGGCCGCAGCATCCTCCAAAGGTCTCCGTTCCGTGGTCATCTTCGACGGAGGTTCCGCCGAGATCCACGATGCTGATGAGAATCCCATCGTTCCCCAGCTGAGGGTGCTCGCCGTCGCTTCGATAAGAGATGAGGTCCGCCCCGACTGCAAGGAGATCATCACCGAGTTCGTCAACCACGGAATGGACATCAAGGTCATCTCCGGTGACGATCCCGATACTGTGGAGGCCATCTTCAAGCTCGCGGAGATCCCCGGTGAGAGGAAGATAATCTCCGGTGACAAACTCGAAGGTCTCAGCGAAGAGGAGTTCGACAAGGTCGCTCTCGAGACCAACATCTTCGGACGTATGAAACCCGAACAGAAGGAACACGTCATCAAAGCGCTCCGCAGGAACGAGAGGTACGTCGCCATGGTCGGGGACGGTGTCAACGATATCCGTTCCCTTAAGATGGCACAGGTGGGTGTAGCGGTTCAGAGCGGAAGCGGTGCCACCCGCGGCGTAGCCGATATGGTGCTCATGAACGACAACTTCAAGGCACTGCCCCACGCCATCGTGGAAGGAAAACGTACCGTCAGCGGTATGAGGGATATTCTGAGGCTGTACCTTTCAAGGAACTTCGTCCTTGCGATCCTTGTGCTGTGTCTGCTGCTCGTGGCAGGCAAGAGTCCCCTTCTGCCCATTCAGAACACCGCCTATGCGCTGCTCACTGTGTCCTTTGCGGCATTCCTTATGACCCTCTGGGCCAAACCTTCGGACAATAAGGAGCTGGTATTGCCGAAAGTGGTGAAATTCGTCGTTCCGTCGGCCATAATGCTGTCGATATTCGGACTGGCGATCTATGTCATTTTCTATTTCGGTACCGTCCACAACTGGTTCGACGGATTCTTCCGCCTCGAATCGACATATCAGGCCATCGCCGATGCTCTGAACATCTCCCTCGAGGAACTGTACAACACGCTCAGTATCGTCGGAAACCCGTCCTCCGAGGCCGTCATGCCCTACAACATCGAGACCATCGCCGAGATCAACGCCAGGAACGCCATGTTCACCTTCCTCATGATGGCAGGTATCGCACAGCTGTTCCTGTTGTTCCCCCTCACCAAGAGAGCTGCCATCGAGTCGGATTACAAGAGGGATTTCAAGCCCACCATGCTCGCCATCCTGCTTTACGTCATCCTGGTCCTGTTCTACATGTTCCCCCAGATATCGGTGTCAATAGGGCAGAGCCTTCCGATGTTCGAGGTGTGGCCGGAACTGATCGCCGCCACCGCTGTCTGGTACACCATCACCCTGATCTTCATCAAGAGTTCCATACTGCACCCGGTCAGCGATTTCATCGAAGGTTACATCAAAAAGACGCTGCAGAAGAACTTTATCAAGAACTCGAAGAAAGCGGATCTCGAAGAAGAATGATCAGCGGGAGGAATGCCTTCCGCTGTAGTTCAGCGGATCGTATTCCCCGTCGTCGAAGAGTTTTATCATAAGGTATGAGGCGACCTTGGCGTCGGATAACGCCCTGTGGTCCTGCACTCCGTGGATCTCCGCCGGGTCTTCGCCGTTGAGGATGTGCGCATAGGCGTAATCGAGCTTCGGGTAACGGTATTCGCTCACTCCGTAGTATTGGCTCTTGAGTTTGCATACATCCCTTGCGGAGAACATGATGTCTCTGCATTCCATGAAAGTCCCCTTGAGATTCCACGGGAATCTGTAAAGAAACTTGTCGAGATCGTATTGGATGTTGTATGTGGTCAGCCATTTGTTTTTGACGAGTGCGGAGACCTCTCTTTTCACTTTGGAGAACGGTTTTGCGGCCTCCACCTGTTCCACGGTGAGGTCGGTGTTCTCGAAGATCCAGGATCTCTTCATATCGTCCGTCCAAGAATCGGTACGGTATCCGACTATGGAGGAGTAAACAGGTTTCACGGTCTTGTTCTTCAAGGATGCCTCGCAGATACCGATATCCACGACGATGTCCCCATATCTGCTCCAGTCAAGGTCATCTAATTTATCGTCACCGAACGCGTCGAGGGTGCTTTTCTTGAAGAATCTGTCCTGGAAGGGATCGGCATCGTATTTCGCACCGTTCAGACCGGTGGTCTCGGTGTCGAGTACGAGGATTGTGTCGGGAATTTCGAATTCTTCAATGCCTGAGTGGAAATCGGACATGATATCATCAGTGGATGCGGGTGCACAGCGGGACCTGTCTGCACGCGAGGGAACCCACGAAAAGCGAGGTCTCGTCGTTGAGATATTCCAGGATCTCCTGCCAGTTCACCACGGGGATGAGGATGTCCATGAAGATGGCATATTTCTTTCCGAAGGTGATGTCGATCAGACAGCTGCCCAGTTCCTTGGCGGTGATGATCCTGTGGTCCGAAAGGAAGTCCCTGTCGATGGTGAGGATCTCGACCTCTGGGTCTTGTTTCTTAATCTCCTCTTTGATGAGGTCGTAGAGGGTCTGGAGACCTCCGTCCCTGGTGCCGGAAATCGATTTTATGCTTGGATCCCTGACAAACTGCTCGACGTGTTTGCGCGGATCCGATTCGGAACAGGAACTGGCCATATGCTCTGAATTCAGAGAGGGCATATAAAAAAATATGCAGATTTCTGGATTCTGTTTCGGATGCGTTCGCATATATCTGATTTTATAAAATTTCAATTATTAGTAATGAAACCCATTGATAAACTGAAATTAAATTTACCAATACAATATTGTTTTGTATTTTGTTAATAATATTACTAATATTATTTTCAATTTACGTATCAGTTACCTAATTTATCTTCTATAAAAATATTGTTGAAGTATTACAAATAGTCTGCACTGGGTATATCATTCGAATACAGGCTGTGCAACAAGTTCCGTATTCATCTCGATCTGGGATTACATAAACAGAAATTATCGGAAAATACAGAAAAACAGAGGCGGTAACATTTACAGTAAAATAAGAACAGACAGTACGCTGAAGTTCGGAACCGTTCTGACGATCGCGGTTGTCATCGTTTCCGCGATGGCGGTACTGTTCGTCCTCCACGCAGCGGCCGAAGATTCATCTGCGGCACCTATGGACGCAGGAATGTGCGGACCGAATGCATATTATCAGCATTACACGGACGGTTCGCTGTACATCGTCGGATCCGGAGAGATGTATGATTATCATGACAGCAATGCGCCGTGGTATGACTACCGCAGCAGTCTCACAAAGATCGTCATCGGTGACAATATCACACATCTGGGACAGTGGGCCTTCAACGACTGCAGGAACCTCAAGGAACTCACCATCCCCATCACCCTTAACAGTGTGGGCTCCGATGATTACTGCGCATTCATTGGCTGCACCGGCATCGAAAAGTTCAACTTCACTCCGGGGACCGACGGATACGGATTCAACTATGCCGCCTACGAAGGTTCCGATTCCTGGTATCAGAACACGCCCTGGTACCAGTGCAGGGATGTTCTGAAGGAGATCAACTTCGGGGACGGGGTCAGATCGATCGGATCGGATGCGTTCCGCGAACTGAACATCACCTCCCTTGTGCTTCCCGACAGTGTCGTGGCCCTCGGATGCCACTGTTTCTTCAATTGCCTCAAACTCACCGAACTCACCATTCCGGTAAGTCTCAATTCCTATGGAAACGAGAATTATCCTGCATTCCAGGGTTGTCTCTGGATTGAAAAGTTCACCTTCACCAAAGGGAACGGGGTCCCCTTCGACTATTCCAACTTCTGGGGAGAGAAGAACTCCGATCTCGCACCGTGGAATCAGACCACCTTCCTTCGGAAGAGTATCATCATCTCCGATGATGTCCAGTCCCTGGGAAAATACATGTTCTACAGGTGTGTCATCAAGGAACTCACCATCCCGATCAGTGTGGAGTGCGGAAGCAGCAAGGCCTTCGTCTGCGACGATTCATATGGATATTACTATCTTCTGAAGGTGACTATCACCAAAGGAAACGAAAGCGGACCTGATTACAGTAAATCCGCCGCCTCGGATTACAACCCCTGGAACACGGCCCCGAACCTCGATACCCTCATCGTGGAGGAAGGTGTGTCCCGCATCGGAAATTACACATTCTACCATTGCAGGGCTCAGACCGTCATCCTTCCGAATTCCCTCGGGATCTTAGGCGAATACACGTTCGGCGGCTGCAATATCATAGACCTGACAGTTCCGATCAGTCTCAATGCGGTATGGCTTGACAAGTATCCTGCCTTTGACGGGGTCTCTGGACTTAAAAAGGTCACCTTCATCCCCGGTACCGGATACGGATTCGATTATTCTGCATGTGACGGACACAACTGCTGTTATGCGCACACCCCATGGAATCAGAGCAGACTCACCTTGAATACTGTCGTTTTCGAAGACGGGATCAAACATATCGGTTCCGAATTGTTCCATGAATTTTTGGTCCAAACCATTGTGATTCCGGATAGCGTCGAATCATTGGGAGGTCATGCGTTCTATTACTGTCAGATGTTGTACTACCTCACCATGCCGATCACCCTCGATTGCGTGGGTTCCGCCGAATATCCCGCCTTTGATAAAACCAACTGGGTCACAAGTCTGAGACTGACCGCCGGAACAGGCGGAGTCGGTTTCGATTATTCGGACTACCTGCCGTTCTGGTGCACTTCAAGTGGTAAACTAGGGAAACTGACGGTCGACAGCGACGTAGTGTACATCGGGACCAACACTTTCAGCGGGTACTGCATCTTCGCAGCGGGCGAGACACTTCCCCATACCGCGGAATATCTGAGCGGACATGTCTTTACCGGTTCATTCGGCGTGTTGAGTCTTGTCAACGGCACAAATGACTGGGGTACAGAAACACCCGTCGGTTCCGACAATTATGATGCGACCTTCTTGCCGGAGGATCCGTTCGTAAAGTTGAACCGTTCGTGAAGCCGTTTCCGCAGGCAGGTTTCGAGATCGATCCTGTCAGAATGATCTTTCGATGACTCCCGGCCCTGTCTGAAAACAAACCTTCGGGCGGGGCCGAAAACATTTTTCAGAAACGATCTGGCGTAAAACACATCGAATTAATTTATCAATTATTTGTAATTAAAACAAATTATTTTATATTTTATAATTGATTATTACAATGTTATTTTCTATAGTTTTAACTTGATTACAATTTGTTAAAATATTCGATGTGTTAGATACTGAATTCATCTTCTATAAAAGGATTTTCGGAGTTTAACAAATAGTCTACACTGTGTCTACAGATCTAACAAAGGTTGTGCAATAAGGCCAGCGTTCGACATCACATTGATCGTGATGGGCAGAAACAGCTGAAAAACACCTCAAAATGGAGATGGTAATATTTACAGAAAAATAACAACGGACAGTTCGCTTAAGCTCTGGACTGTTCTGACGATAATAGCTGTCATCGCTTCCGCAGTGGCAGTACTGTTCGTCATCCACGAGGATACGGACAGTTCATCCGCAGAGATCGTCAAGGAAAGCGGATGGTGCGGACCGAGCGCCTGTTACTACATCTACGCGGACGGCACCCTGGAGATAAGCGGATCGGGAGAGATGTACGATTACACCGGTTTCACCCACGCGCCGTGGTACGAACAGCGCGAGGACATCAGGAAGATCGTCATCGGTGATGAGATCACCAAATTGGGTGTATCGGCGTTCATCGGCCTGAAATTCGTCAAGGAACTCACCATTCCCATTACCCTCAACAGTGTGGTTTCCGATCAATTCCCCGCCTTCGCAGGCTGCTACAAGATCGAGAAGATCAACTTCACCTGCGGAAAGGACGGATACGGATTCAACTACGCCGCATACAAAGAGAACAACTCCTGGTATCAGAACACCCCCTGGTATCAGAGCAGGGATTTCCTGAAGGAGATCAACTTCGCAGACGGTATCATCCACATCGGAAACGACTCGTTCCGTGAATTGAACATCACTTCCGTGGTGCTCCCCGACAGTGTCACATCTTTGGGATGGCACACTTTCTTTAACTGTACGAAACTCACCGACCTTACCATTCCGGTAAGTCTCAATCCCTACGACAGCGTGGACTATCCTGCATTCGACGGATGCACGGCCGTCAACAAGGTCACCTTCACCCGCGGAAACGGAGTTCCCTTCGATTATACCAACTGGTGGGGCAGCGAGTCGAATTCCGGTCTTGCTCCGTGGAACATGAACTACAACATCACGAAGACGATCATCATCGCCGACGACGGGGCCAGGCTCGGAAGGTACATGTTCTACCACTGCAACATCGGAGAACTCACCATTCCTGCAAGTACGATCTGCGGATACACCAAGGCCTTCTGCACCGACGGAGGCGCATACGACTCTCTCGAGAAGGTCACCATAACCAAAGGTACCGGAAGCGGATACAATTACCTCAAATCCGATGCTTTGGAATTCAACCCCTGGAACAACGCACAGAATCTGAAGGAGCTCATCGTGGAAGACGGTGTGACCCACTTGGGAGACTACGCATTCATGAACTGCAAGGCAGTGAAGGTCGTCCTTCCTGATTCGCTTGTTTCTTTCGGCGAATGCACCTTTGCCGGATGCCCGATGAAGGAACTGACCATACCTATCAGTCTGAATGCGGTATGGCTCGACAAATATCCTGCATTCGACGGGGTTACCGAACTAGAAAAGGTGACCTTCACCGTAGGTTCCGGATACGGATTCGATTACGCCGCATATGAGGATTCCAACTGCTGGTACAAGCACACTCCCTGGTGTCAGAGCAGATACAATCTGGATCTCGTGTTCGAAGAAGGTATCAAACATATCGGTTCCGATGCTTTCCGTCAACTGCTCCTTCTGACCCTTACGCTTCCCAACAGCGTCGAATCTCTGGGCAACCACGCGTTCTTCCACTGTTTATATCTGGAGGAACTCACGATTCCGATCACGCTTAACTGCAACGGTTCTGCCAAGTACCCCGCATTTGAAGATGTCTATTACCTTTCGAGACTGACGCTGACCCGCGGAACCGACGGTATGGGATATGATTACGTTGACAGTGCTCCGTTCTGGAACTATGATTATCAGTATGTCTCACACATAACCTTCGAACCCGGAATCCAGTACATCGGGACCAACACCTTCACCGTATACAGTTTCGGAGACCTGGACGGCCAGCCCATAGAGACCAATGCCGCCTATCTAAGCGGACATGAGTTCCGCGGATACGGTCAGCTGAACAGGATCGACGAAGGGCCGGACCAGGTCGCGGAGATCTCTGCGGCAGTATGTGTTACTGAGGTCGCTTCTAACGACCGTACCGATGTGAAATCTTTGGAGATACCCGACCCTGTGGTCAAGCTCGATCAGAAATTCGGACAGAAACCGGCCGACGGACCGGATTCTCTGATTAACTGGACGTTTTGGGAGGTATACAATAGGGAAATTCTTTGCTGATCGGGAGGTCGGTTTCTGTGGGATATCTCTGCAGAAACCGGCCCCTGCGATCGGATCGTTCCCTATCGGTCTGAAATGAGAAAACAGCAAAACGGAGATGTTAACATTTACAGCAAAATCAGAATGAACACCTCTCTGAAGCTCGGAACAGTCCTGATGATAGCAGCCCTCATCGCTTCTGCGATGATGGTATTTTTCGTGCTTCATGAAGAGACCGATGATTCGTCTGCACAGGTCATCGACAACGGACAGTGCGGACCGGTCGCGTATTACAACTTCGATACGAACGGTACCCTGATGATCTACGGAGCAGGTGCGTTTTATGATTACAGTTTCACTCAGGCACCTTGGTACGAGTACCGCGACAGTATCACAAAGATCGTTATCGGTGATTGCATTACGGGTCTCGGAAAATGGGCTTTCCATAATTGTACGAATCTGAAGGAACTCACCATTCCGATCACTATCAACAGTGTGGTATCCGATACCTATCCTGCATTCGAGGGCTGCTGTCACATAGAAAAGATCACTATTTCCCGCGGAACCGACGGATGTGGGTACAATTACGCCGCATACAGCGGTTATGATTCCTGGTTCGTGAAGACTCCCTGGTACCAAAACAAGGATGTTCTGAAGGAATTCAGTTTTGTTGACGGCGTGGCCCACATCGGATCCGATGCGTTCCGCGAGCTGAACATCACGAAGCTTGTGCTTCCTGATAGCGTTACATCTCTCGGAAACCACTGCTTCTTCAACTGCACCCAACTCACCGATCTGACCATCCCTGTAAGCCTTAACTCCTATGGCAATGCGGATTATCCTGCATTCCAAGGCTGTACGGCGGTCGAGAAGGTTACCTTCACCCGCGGAAACGGAGTTCCGTTCGATTATTACGACTGGTGGCACGGCTACTACCATTGTGACCTGGCCCCCTGGAATCTGAACTCCAATGTTGCAAAGACCATCATCATATCCGATGATGTTTCGAGATTAGGACGCTATATGTTCTACTTCTGTAACATCAAAGACCTCACTATTCCGGTGAACATCTCCATCTGTGACTGTGAGGCGTTCATGTCAAGGTGCGACAATCTTGAAAAAGTTACTTTGACAAAAGGTACCGGAGCAGGTTGTGATTATGATCAGAGCAGGTCTGACAAGTGCTGTCCTTGGACCAGAGTATCAAATCTCAAGACCATCATTGTTGAAGAAGGCGTGACACACATCGGAAGTTATACGTTCGATAGCTGCTATGTCAGAGAGCTCATTCTTCCGAACTCGCTTGCTTCATTCGGAAAATGTGCGTTCCTTGCCTGTCATATAAAAGATCTGACCATTCCGATAAGTCTTAATGCTGTGTGGCTCGACAGTTATCCTGCATTCAAACTAGTGTCCGAAATCGAAAAGATCACATTCACACCCGGTTCCGGATACGGATTCAATTACGCCGCATACGAGGACATCAACTGCTGGTACCAGCACACCCCCTGGTATCAGTGCAGAGGAACTCTGAAGGAGATCGTGTTCGAGGACGGTATCAAACATATCGGTTCCGATGCGTTCCGCGAACTTAACATTAGATCGATCGTGATCCCCGACAGCGTCGAATCCCTGGACAATCATACGTTCTTCCATTGCGACAATCTGTATGATCTTACGATCCCGATCACTCTTGACTGCATATACAATGTCACATATCCTGCATTCGATCAGTGCAATATGATCATAAACCTGACATTGACGGCCGGAACCGACGGTGTCGGTGTCGATTACACAGACACTCTGCCGATCTGGTGCACTGCCGAAAGTCACATCAGCAAGTTGGTCGTCGACAGCGGAATCACCTACATCGGAACTAACACCTTCAGCGGGTACATGTTCTTCGATTGGGACCAAACCGTATCGCCTACTGCTGAAAATCTGAGCGGACACGTCTTTACCGGTTCATTCGGCATACTGAGCAGGGTGGACCGTGTATCCGACAATACGGGTTCTGTGACCGATTCCGTTGAGCTCTGCGGCCTCGATCAGATCAGGACCGATTCGTTTGCAGAGAAATTCATGTTGAGGAGCTGGTGCTGAGAACTCGGATTTCTTCGAAAAGGATCTTCCATATGGGGGCTTCCGGAGGGGAGCCTCCGTTTTGCTCGGATATCCATCCAGATCCTTCCGATCGAAAAGACCCAGACAGGTGAAAATAACAGCATAACGGAGGCCACGACATGCTTATTGGAACAAGAAATGACAGCCCGCTGAAGCTCAGGACCGTTCTGACGATCCTTGCTGTCCTCGCATCTGCGATGGCAGTGTTCTTCGTCATTCACGCCGAAACAGACAGTTCTTCTGCCGATGTGACGGACAGCGGATGGTGCGGGCCGAACGCCTATTACTACCTCTATTCGGACGGTATCATGAAGATAGATGGTATCGGTGCGCTATACGATTATGATGAGGTGCAAGCGCCTTGGTATGAACACCGCCTGAACATAAACTGGGTCTTCATCGGTGACACCATCACATATCTCGGAAAATCGACGTTCCTCGGCTGCCTGAACATAAGGGAGCTTACTCTGCCTATCACCCTTAACAGCGTGGTCTCCGACGATCATTGTGCTTTCGAAGGCTGCTGCAATATAATGAAGGTGCACTTCACCTGCGGAAACGACGGATATGCATTCAGTTATGCCGCTTATGAAGGTTCCGATTCATGGTATCAGAACACCCCCTGGTACCAGAGCAGGAACCTCCTGAAGGAGATAACCTTTGAAGACGGGGTCAGATCTATTGGATCGGATGCGTTCCGCGAACTGAACATCACTTCCGTAGTGCTTCCCGACAGCGTTGTGGCCCTCGGATGCCACTGTTTCTTCAACTGCGAAAAGCTGACCGATCTTACCATCCCCGTAAGTCTCAATTCCTATGGAAGTGAGGATTATCCTGCGTTTGAAGGATGTACTGCGATCGTGAATGTCAAGATCACCCGCGGAAACGGTGTTCCCTTCGATTATACGAACTGGTCCGGGCGGGACGAATCCAATTCGAACCTGACCCCATGGCGTCAGAACCCTGTGATCACCAAGAATATCGTCATTTCCGATGATGTCACGGATCTGGGCGAGTACATGTTCTATCACTGCAACATCGGGGAACTGACCATTCCGATAAGTGCGATAAGCAGTGACTGCGACGCATTCCGCTGCGATTCCTCGTTCAGCTACTATTATCTTCAGAAAGTGACCATAACCAAAGGCACCGGAATCGGGGAGGATCACAGTTTAGCTATGGCCGGTCTGTGTCTCCCCTGGAACAGATCCATCTCCTTGAAGAGTATCACTGTCGAAGAAGGTGTGACCTATATCGGCAAAAGTACGTTCTACAAGTGCTGTACAGAGAATCTTGTTCTTCCTAGATCTCTTGTTTCCATCGGGAACTGCATGTTCCAGGAGTCCAATATCAAAAATCTGACCATTCCGATAAGCATCAATGCGGTAGGTATGGACGAGTACTCCGAATTCAAGGGTGCATGCGGAATAGAGAAGATCACATTCACTCCCGGTACCGGATACGGATATGATTATGCCGCGTACAAAGGTAGCGACAGCTGGTATCAGATGACCCCCTGGTACCAGTGCAGGGACACCCTGAAGGAAATTGTGCTCGAGGAAGGCATTACTCACATCGGATCGGATGCCTTCCGTGAACTGAACATCCAGGTGCTCGTCCTTCCGAACAGTCTGGAATCTTTGGGATGCCATGCGTTCTACAGCTGCATCTATCTGTGGTATCTCTCCATTCCGATCACCCTCGACAGCATCAGTTCGGAGCAGTATCCCGCATTCGACCAATGCGACCGTGTAACCACACTCATATTCACCGCCGGATCGGACGGTGTCGGAGTGGATTACAACAACTGTGCGCCTTTCTGGTGCAATCCGTTCCATAAACCGGAACACATCATCATCGACAGCAGTATCACCTACATCGGGAACCAGACCTTCGCAGGATACAGTTTCTTCGGATGGCATGAGGTGCCGCTGGAGATCACGGCCGAATCTCTGAGCGGACACAGTTTCGAGAAAAAAGACGGGTATATGTATCAGAACGACCCCCCGTTCGACGGAATCCATGAGATCTCTGTTTCAGTCTGCTTTGCCGAATTCGACCGCTTCGGTCTGAATACCGTGTTCGTAACGGATTCTCTGACCCTGACTGAACAGATCGCGGAATGGAAGTGATGTCATCACCTGTTTAATGGGCAATGACGGTTCGCTGATACTCAGGACGTTCTGCAGATCTTGACAGCACAGAGCTGAGTTTCGTGTCTGAATTTGAATCAGAATGCGCATCGTTCAGTTATGTGCGCCGATGAAGTGCCGAATGTTTCATCATCGGATCTTTTACCTATCCGTTCTGCCCCGTTGACCTCTCTGACGGGGCAGATAATACTTCATTATCAATATCTCAATTATATGTAATCAATACAATAATTATTAGATACAATTTTTATTGATTACAATTTATAAAATGAATGTTTGGAGTAAAGTTATCAATTGTTCTTGAATAATCGTATGAGATACCTCATTATTCTTGTATATGAAATTTTTCGATGTTCTACAAATATCCTGCAATCCGTCATTATATCGAATACTGGCTGTGCAACGATGTCTGTGTTCATCAACTCTCATGTCGAGAAACCTGAGATCATTGAGTAATGTGCAGTAAAATGGGTTGGTAACATTTACAATAAAATAAGAACAAAGAGTCCGTTGAAGTTCGGAACCGTCCTGATTATCCTGGCGGTTGTCGCATCTGCCATGGTGGCACTGTTCGTGCTTCATGAAGAGGCTGATGATTCCTCAGCGGAACTGACGGAAAGCGGTATGTGTGGGTATAGCGTCTTTTATTACTTCTATTCCGACGGCACCCTGGAGATACGCGGTACGGGTGCGATGTATGATTACGGCGGTTTCTTTGCCCGTCCGCCGTGGTACGACTACCGCGACGAGATCACGAAGATCGTCATCGACGACAACATCACTCATCTGGGACAGTGGGCGTTCGTCAAGTGCAAACACCTCACAGAACTCACGATACCTATCTCTCTCAACAGTGTGACCGGGGATACGAGCTGTGCCTTCGCCGGATGCTACAACATTGAAAAGATCAATTTCACCTTGGGAAAGGACGGTTACGGATTCGATTATGCCGCAGATGAAGGAAGCAACTCCTGGTACCAGCTCACGCCTTGGTATCAGAGCAGGGATTCTCTGAAGGAGATCAACTTTGCCGACGGCGTCGTACACATCGGAAAAGACGCGTTCCGCGAACTGAACATCACAAAGATCATGCTCCCTGAGAGCGTGACCTCCCTCGGAAACCACTGTTTCTTCAATTGCAACAAACTCGCCGACCTCACCATTCCGATAAGCCTCGATCCCTACGGTGACAGGACCTACCCCGCCTTCGAAGGCTGTTCAGCGGTAGAGAATGTCACTTTCACCCGCGGAAACGGTGTACCTTTCGATTATATCGACTCAAAAGGAAGCTGCGATCCGTATCAGGCCCCTTGGAATGTGAATTACAGGGTTGCAAAAACGATCGTCATTTCCGACAATATCACCAAATTGGGAAGGTATATGTTCTACTCCACCAACATCAAGGAGCTCACCCTCCCGGCAGATGTCACGCGGTATCACGCCGGCGACAGCTACTACTACTTTTTCCTTTCACCGTATGAGTCACTTGAAAAAGTGACCATCACGCCCGGTTTAGGGAGAGGTATCGATTATGTGTTCAACACCCAGCCGGAACTGCACAATCCCTGGAATCAGGCACCCAATCTGAAAAGCATCATTGTGGAAGAGGGCGTATTTTACCTCGGAGAGCACACGTTTGACCATTGTACCGCGGATTCGATAGTTCTTCCGAATTCGCTGGGGTCCATGGGCGAATCCGCATTCATCGACTGTAACGTGAAATATCTGACCGTACCGATCAGTCTCAATGCAGTGGGGGACAAAGTACCTTCATTCAGCAATGTGACCGGGTTGGAAAAGGTCGTGTTCTCTCCCGGCAGCGGTTGCGGTTGCAACTATCAGGCCAACCGCGGAGGCAATGCGTATTATCAGCTCACTCCCTGGTATCACTGCAGGGATTCTCTGAAGGAGATCGTGCTGGAGGACGGTATCAGGAGTCTCGGGTCCGAGGCCTTCCGCGAGCTGAACATCACCTCGATCGTGATCCCCGACACGGTCGAATCATTGGGGGAGCACACGTTTTACAACTGCGATGAACTGACCGACGTCACGATCCCCATCACGGTCGACAGCAACTATTCGGTCAAGTACCCTGCATTCGAACAATGCAACGGGATCACTGATCTGAGGTTGACCGCCGGAATTGACGGTATCGGATTCGATTACGGCGAGGTCGCTCCTTACTGGTGCCTCCTGTCATACACAATGTGCCAGATCACCATAGACAGTGGGGTCTCATACATCGGGAACAATACTTTTGCCTTGTACAAATTCTTCGGATCGGACGGAGAATCTCTGCAGATCACTGCAGAAGATTTGAGCGGACACGTTTTCGAAAACAGGGGCGGTGCGATGTATCAGATCGATTCCGATTCTGATGATCTGGGTCTTGTTGTTTCTTCGGACCTGTCCGCGGGACCGACGACCTCTGTCATATCGGATCAGGTATGGTCGAAGGACACTGCAGAACGGAGTTGGTAATATCAGCAATATCATCAGAGCAAAAGGTTCATCGAGGTTTGTAACGATCCTGACCGTCGCTGCGGTCATCGCATCTGCGATGGCGGTGCTGTTCGTACTTCATGCAGAAACCGACGATTCCTCTGCACAAGTTGTGGAGAGTGGGTGGTGCGGAGAGAACGCCTATTATTACATCTATACGGACGGCACACTGCAGATATACGGATCGGGTGAGATGTATGACTACACCGGTTTCACCCATGCACCGTGGTACGGACACCGTGACGATATCACGAAGATCGTCATCGGCGACGAGATCACCAGACTCGGAGCATCGGCGTTCATCGGACTGAAGCATGTCACAGAACTTACGGTCCCGATCACGCTCAACAGCGTAGTGTCTGATGTGTGCCCCGCATTCGCAGGCTGCTATAAGATCGAGAAGATCAACTTCACCTGCGGAAGGGACGGATGCGGATTCAACTATGCCGCATACAAAGAGAACAACTCCTGGTATCAGAACACTCCGTGGTATCAGAGCAGAGATGTTCTGAAGGAGATCAACTTCGCGGACGGTATCGTCCACATCGGAAACGACGCGTTCCGCGAACTGAACATCACCGTATTGAACATTCCCCAGACCGTGACCTCACTCGGAAACCACTGTTTCTTCAACTGTACAAAGATCAAGGAACTCACCATCCCTGTGAGCCTCAATCCCTACGGCAACGAGGACTATCCTGCTTTCCAGGGCTGCATGG
The DNA here is from genome assembly GCA_963631655.1 of Eggerthellaceae bacterium. Taxonomy (GTDB): domain Archaea; phylum Thermoplasmatota; class Thermoplasmata; order Methanomassiliicoccales; family Methanomethylophilaceae; genus Methanomethylophilus. Next base: position 17,763 of record CAVGRR010000016.1, on the reverse strand, counting down.
CGGTCGAGGATGTCACATTCACCCGCGGGAACGGAGTTCCGTTCGACTATACGGACTGGTTGGACGACGCCTACAAACATTATCTCGCCCCCTGGAACATGAACCGCAGCATCGTGAAGAAGATCGTGATCTCCGATGATGTCACCAGGCTGGGGGAGTATATGTTCTACACCTGCAACATAGGTGAGCTCACCATCCCGATCAGTACGGAATTCGAATCCGAGAGGGCATTCTACTACATCCTGGAGGGCTACGGTTCGCTGGAGAAGATCACCATAACAAAAGGTGTCGGGCCCGGAATTGACTACAGCACTTCAGATTCTGACACATACAAACCCTGGAATGCGTCGGAGAACATCAAATGGCTCATCATAGAAGACGGTGTCCGTATCGGAGAAAGAGCATTCTACTGCTGTATTGCTGAGACGATCGTCATCGGAGATTCTGTCACCCTCGGCGAATATGCGTTCGGTGAAGCCCACGTGAAAAACCTGGTCCTTCCGATAGATCTCAATGCATCATGGCTCGACAAGTATCCTGCGTTCAAAGGAGTGACCGGATTGGAGAAAGTGACCTTCACGGCAGGTTCCGGTTACGGGTTCAATTACGCCGCATATGAGGGAAGCAACTGTTGGTACCAGGATACGCCCTGGTATCTGTGCAGGGGCACTCTGAATGAGATAGTGTTCGAGGACGGCATCAAGAGCCTCGGGTCCGATGCGTTCCGTGAGCTGAACCTTACTTCCGTCGTGATCCCGAACAGTGTGGTGTCACTCGGCTGCCACACGTTCTATCACTGCGACAAGCTGAGGGAACTGACCATTCCGATCACCCTTGACTGTGTATATTCCGCCAAATATCCTGCATTCGATCAGTGCAACGGGATCACCGTTCTGAATCTCACTGCCGGATCGAACGGTGTCGGATACATCTATCTTGACTATGTGCCCATCTGGTGTACCAATCTCGATGCGGTGACCCAGATCTCTTTGGACAGCAAGATCGCCTACCTTGGATACAATGTATTCTGCGGATTCTCGTTCTACGGACCGGACGGCGGTCTGCTGCCGATGTCGGCCACATACCTTTCCGGACACGTCTTCGCGGGATACGGCGGTTCAATGACCCAGATCGACGGATCATCAGAGATCTTTGATTCAGTAGGTTGTACAGGAGCTGGTTCGATCCTTGAATTCGAACCGATGTGCACATCGTTTAGGAACCTGGCACCTGTGAAGTGCTGAATGTTGCATCCTTGAATCTTTCACCACCATATCTGCCCTGTTTGTCCTTTCAGGCGGGGCAGATCAAACTTCATTGTTAATTTATTCAATTATAGTATTTAATACTAGAATATTTTATTGTTTATTTTCTCAATTACAAATTAAATAATGAAAAATTGGATTAAGATTACCTAATAATCTTGATTTGATGTATCAGATACCTAATTATTCTTGTATATGAAGTTTTTCGATGTTCTACAAATAGTCTACACCTGGTCATCTTATTGAATACTGGCTGTGCAACGATGTCCGTGTTCATCAACACTCATGTCGAGAGGACCTGAGGTCACTGAGTAAAGTGCAGTAAAATGGGTTGGTAACATTTACAGTAAAATGAGAATAAACAGTCCGGAGAAGGTCGGAACAATTCTGCTGATTGCAGCGGTTATCGCATCTGCTATGGCGGCACTGTTTGTGCTCCATGCAGAGTCCGATGATTCTTCTGCAGAAGTGACGGAAAGCGGATGGTGCGGAGAGAACGTCTACTATTACTTCTATTCCGACGGCACCCTGATGATCGATGGGGCGGGAGCAATGTACGATTACGGCGGTTTCTTCGCGCGTCCGCCGTGGTACAACCACCGCGATGAGATCACGAAGATTGTCATCAGTGATGACATCACCTATCTGGGACAGTGGGCGTTCGTCAATTGCAAACACGTCAAAGAACTTACCATGCCCATCACCCTCAACAGTGTGACCTCGGATACAAGCTGTGCTTTCGCCGGCTGTTACAATATCGAGAAGATCAATTTCACCCTAGGAAAGGACGGATACGGATTCAATTACTCCGCTTACGAAGGAAGCAACAGCTGGTATCAGCTCACTCCCTGGTATCAGAGCAGGGATTCTCTGAAGGAGATCGTCTTTGCCGACGGCATCATCCACATCGGAAACGATGCGTTCCGTGAGCTGAACATCACGAAGGTCGTACTTCCCGACAGTGTCACTTCACTTGGGTGGCACACGTTCCTCGACTGTACGAAACTCTCCGACCTCACCATTCCGATAAGCCTCAATCCATTTGACAGCGAGACATACCCTGCATTTCAGGGATGTATGGCGATTGAAAATGTCATTTTCACCCGCGGAAACGGTGTTCCCTTCGACTATTGGAGCTGGAAAGGGGAGTGCAACCTGCGCCTGGCCCCTTGGAATATGAATGACGATATTGCAAAAACGATCGTTATTTCCGATGACATCACCCAATTGGGGAGGTATATGTTCTACCACACCAACATCAAGGAACTCACTCTCCCTGTAGATGCCACTCAGTATTTCACCGGCATGAGTTACATCTACTCATTCCTCGCACCTTATGACTCGCTTGAAAAAGTGACCCTCACACCTGGTTCCGGAAAAGGTCTCGATTTCAAATTCAATGCCCAATCATATCTTCATAATCCCTGGAATCAGGCACCGAATCTCAAAAGCGTCATTGTGGAAGAAGGTGTGCATTATCTCGGAGAAAGCACGTTCGACCATTGTACAGCGGAATCGATAGTTCTTCCGAATTATCTGTTGTCTCTGGGCGAATCTGCATTCACCGACTGCAACGTGAAATGTCTGACCATACCGATAAGTGTGAATGCGGCAGGGGAGGATCCCGTGTTCAGCAATATGTCCGGGCTGGAAAAGGTCATTTTCAAACCTGGCTGGGGCTACGGGGTTGCGTATCAGGCTGATAAAGGAGGCGATGCGTATTTCAGGTACACTCCCTGGTATCAGTGCAGATACACTCTGAAGGAGATCGTGCTGGAGGATGGCATCAAAGGCCTTGGATCGGATGCGTTCCGCGAGCTGAACATCACCTCGATCGTGATCCCCGATACTGTCGTATCTTTGGGGAACCACACGTTCTACCGCTGCGATAAACTGAACAATGTCACGATCCCGATCACAGTCGACAGCAATTATTCGTCCAAGTACTCTGCATTCGATCAATGCAATAACATCGGCACATTGAGATTTACGGCCGGAAAGGACGGTATCGGATTTGATTACAATGATCTTGCACCCCATTGGTGTACTCCGTCACACCATGTGAGTCGGATCATCATCGACAGCGGGGTCAAGTACATCGGAAATCAGACCTTCGCAGGATACAGTTTCTTCGGATCGAATGGTCAGCCTCTGCAGCAGACCGCGGAGGATCTGAGCGGGCACATCTTTGAAAACAGGGACGGTGCGATGCATTGTATTGATTCAGATCCTGTGGATCGGGGTCTTGTTGATTTTTCGGATCCCTCAATGGGATCAGATGCCCCTGTAGTATCGGATCAGGTATGGTCGAAGGACCTTGCAAAATGGGGTTGGAAACATTAACTGTAAAATGAGAACAATCGGTTCATCAAAGTTCGGAACAATCTTTGCCATTACAGCAGTCATCCTATCTGCGATGGCTGTGCTGTTCATCTTCCACGCAGAAACGGACAGTTCCTCCGCAGAAATCACGGATTGCGGATGGTGCGGACAGAATGCGATGTATTACATCTATTACGACGGCACCCTGAAGATAGATGGCGCCGGAGCACTGTACGATTATGATCAGACCTCCGCACCGTGGTATGAGCACCGTTCAGGCATAGATAAGGTCGTCATCGGCGACGGGATCACCTATCTGGGTATGTCTGCATTCTCCGGATGTTGGAACATAAGGGAACTCACCATACCGATCACGGTCAACAGTGTGCTTTCCGACGACGAAGACCATGTCTTCGAAGGCTGCTGCAACATCGAGAAGATTCACTTCACGTGCGGCAAGGACGGATACGGATGCAATTATTCCGCCTATCCGGGAAACAACAGCTGGTATCAATACACCCCCTGGTACCAGTGCAGGGATGTCCTGAAGGAGATCGACTTCGCCGACGGCATCATACACATCGGAAACGACGCATTCCGCGAACTGAACATCAAAGCAGTGAACCTTCCCCAGACCGTGACCTCACTCGGAAACCACTGTTTCTTCGACTGCGTGAAGATCACGGACCTCACCATTCCTGTCAGTCTCAATTCCTACGGTAACGAGGATTACCCTGCATTCGACGGATGTACAGCGGTTCAGAAGGTCACTTTCACCCGCGGAAACGGGGTTCCCTTCGATTATTCTAACTGGCTCGGAATGAAAAATGCGAGACTTGCTCCGTGGAATATGAAAACGGAGATCACCAAGACCATTATCATTTCCGATGATGTCACGAAACTGGGCGAATACATGTTCTTCTACTGCCGTATCGGGGAACTTTCCATTCCGATAAGTTTCGTTCAGAGTACATCGTCGCCTGCATTCTTCAAATCTAATGATCATATAGTGAAGATCACCGTGACTAAAGGTTCCGGAACAGGGCCTGATTATTCAGGACCTAATACACGTCAGTACAATCCCTGGAACGATGCGATACGTCTCAAGCAGTTCATTGTGGGGGAGGGTGTCACATACCTCGGGGAGGAAACGTTCTACAACTGCAAGGCGGAGACCGTCGTTCTTCCGAATTCGCTGAAATCCGCAGGCGAGCTTGCCTTTGCACACGCCCAGATAACGTACCTTACCCTTCCGATAAGTCTCAATGCGGTAGGCGTCAACAATTATGCCATATTCAAGGACGTGTCCGGAATAGAGAAGATCACGTTCACTCCGGGTACCGGGGACGGGCCCGATTATTCCACTGACAAATTCGTCAACAGCTGGTATCAGCTGACCCCGTGGTACCAGTGCAGGGGCACTCTGAAAGAGATGGTTTTCGAAGAAGGTATGAATTACATCGGCGCCCACGCATTCGAGACGTTCATGCTTTTCGATCATGAGTCCCATCCGCTGCTGCCCGAAGCGCAGTATCTGAGCGGTCATACTTTCACGGGAGAGAACAGTATCCTGTACATGAATGACAGCGGATCCGATGCAACTCAGGATGTTTCCTCATAGGATGGTTTTGACGATTGCTGCTTCGAAGCCGTTCCGTGTTCTGTGATAAAATCAGAATTGACAGGGGGCAGGTATGCGGAGATCTGACGTTCGTTCAGGATGATAAAACAGGATACTCAGATAGGTCTCATTTCGAGGTGATATACAAATATTGTAATCAATACTATTATGATAATTGTAATTATTTATTCATTACAATCTTTGAAATAATTATTGGGAGTTGTGTTACCAATATATCTTCCGCATATGGTTTCGAATACGAAATTCAACTTGTATAAGAAGATTTTCGGTGTTTTACAAATATCGTACACGTCGTCTTCATATTGAATACTGGCTGTGCAACAATGTCTGTGTTCATCACTTCCCATGTCGGAAAGACCTGGGGCCACTGAGATAAGTGCAGTAAAAAGAGTTGGTAACATTTACAGAAAAATAACAACGGACGGTTCCTCGAAGCTCGGAACCGTTCTGATAATAAGTGCTGTCATAGCTTCCGCATTTGTGATGATATACATCCTTCATGCGGAAACGGATGATTCCTCCGCTGAGATAACCGATAACGGCCAATGCGGCCCGAACGCATATTATTACTTCTATTCGGACGGCACCCTGAAGATCGACGGAGTGGGGGAGATGTACAATTACAGCGGTCTCACCCGCGCACCTTGGAACGATTACGGTGGCGATGTCCACAAGATCGTTATCTGCGACCAGATCACCCGTCTCGGAGAATGGGCATTCATAAGCTGCACGAATGCCAAAGAGCTCACTATGCCGATCACCCTCAATGCGTCACCGTCCGACACACTCCCTGTCTTTAAGGGATGCTGTTCTTTTGAGAAGATCAATTTCACCTACGGAAAGGACGGTTACGGATGCAATTATGCAGCCTACCAAGGTTCCAATGCCTGGTACAATTACACCCCATGGTATCAGAGTAGGGATTGTCTGAAGGAGATCAACTTCGCAGACGGTATCATACACATCGGAAACGATGCGTTCCGCGAACTGAACATCACCTATGTGGTGCTTCCCGACAGCGTTACTTCACTGGGGTGGCACACTTTCTTCAACTGTACGAAACTCGCCTACCTCACCATTCCGATAAGTCTCAACCCCTACGACAGTGCGGATTACCCTGCATTCCAAGGCTGCACAGCGGTCAAGGAGGTCATCTTCACCAAAGGAAACGGGGTCCCGTTCGACTATTATGATATCTGGAAAGGCAAGAAGAATACGGACCTTGCCCCCTGGAACATCAATTCTTCTGTCGGGAAGAAGATCGTCATTTCGAACGACATCACCTATCTGGGAGACTTCATGTTCGCCGGCTGCAACATCAAGGAACTCGTAATCCCGATAAGCTTCAGGATGGAGTGCAGAAACTACTTCTCCGGAGTGCCAGACACTCTTGAAAAGCTCACTCTGACAAAGGGGACCGGTGTCGGAACTGATTACTCCGATAGGTTCGCACGCGACTATCTCCCCTGGACCTGGGCATCCGAACTCAAAAGTGTCATCATCGAAGACGGAGTGACCCACCTCGGGAATTATACATTCTTCCGTGCGAAGATCGACTCGCTCATCCTTCCGGATTCGATGAACTCCATCGGCGAACGCACGTTCAGCAGAGGTGTGGTCAGGAACCTTACCATTCCGATAAGCCTCAATGCGGTCTGTTACGACAACTGTTCTGCGTTCTCCGATACGACCGGACTGACGAGCGTCACCTTCACTCCGGGTTCCGGATACGGAGTCAATTACGCGGTCAGCAAGGGAAGCAACTGCCTGTACTACCTCACCCCCTGGTATGCCTGCAGAGGAACTCTGGAGGAGATTGTGTTCAAGGACGGTATCAAGAGTCTCGGATCCGATGCTTTCCGTGAGCTGAACATCACATCTATTGTAATTCCGGACACCGTCGAATCCCTCGGTTGCCACACATTCTATCAATGTATCAATCTGACGGACCTCACCATCCCGATCACGCTTGACAGTATCTGTTCAGACAAATATCCTGCATTCGACCAGTGTCACAGTGTTACAAACCTGAGGTTCACTGCCGGAACGGACGGGGTCGGATTCGATTACAATAGCTGTGCACCCTTCTGGTGTCATCCGCTGTACAAACCCAGCAAGATCACCATCGACGGCGGTATCACCTACCTCGGAAAACAGACCTTTGCAGGATACAGTTTCATCGGAATGAACAGCGATTGTATCGACCCCATTGCGGAAAATCTGAGCGGACACGTCTTTGAGAAAAGGGACGGTCTGATGTATCTGATCGAGTGACTATGAGCGTAATTTGATCATCTGGGTCTTTGATAAAACAACTTCTATCAGGGTCCGGTTTCGGCCTTAAGCGGGTACGGAACCGGACCTTTGCACAGCTTTAAATCGAATCGGACCGAAGGGTTGTTTTATTACCGTTGTCGGATATGTATCCCCGATGAGCACCATCACTGTTTCGGGCAAAGAGATCGAGACTTCGGTCGGACTGACGATCGAGGAGAACATTCTGAAGGCCGGTCTGCTGCCCGATGCGTATCTTTACATTATGGATGGAAGGCCCGTTCCCATGGACACCAAGGTCGAGGATTCCATGCAGATCCGTGCCGTCAAGGTCGCCTCAGGCGGATGAATCAAGTAGATGTGCCAGACCTTCGAAATCGACACCTGCTTCAATCGATGAGTCGATGAGACGGTCGAGGTTGTTCACGAATTCCTCGTGGATGTCTCCGTAACCGATGTTCCCTCCGCTCTGGGACATGCTGTCCTCTTCGGGGAAACGGAGCGTCTCGTAAGGGATGACACCGTAGCATTTCATGCCCGTGAGTTCTTCGACCTTTGCGATACCAGGCCCGAGGATCGAGGCATCACCGCGGAAACGGTTGATGACGAATCCTTTGGCCAGACGACGGACGTCGTCGGGAAGCAGAAGCCATGTTCCGTACAGGGCGGCGAATACTCCGCCTCTCTCGATATCTCCGACGATTATGGAAGGAACATTCCTGGCGCGCATCATCCCCACGTTCGCCAGATCGGTGTCCTGCAGGTTCAGTTCCGCAGGGGAACCGGAGCCTTCGCAGATGACATAATCAAAAGACCCAGACAGTCTGTCGAAGGATTCGCAGACCTTTTCATTCATCAAGTTCCTGTCTGCTTTTTTATCGGCGGTCTGTTCGGTGTAAGGCTTTCCCTGAAGCACCAGCTGCATCCTTCCGTTTCCAGACGGTTTCAGAAGAACGGGGTTCATGTCACCTTTCGGTTCGAGGTCGCAGGCCCAGGACTGGAACGCCTGACCCATGCCGATCTCCTCGCCTTCAAGTGTCACATACGAATTGAGTGAAAGATTAGAAGCTTTGAACGGAGCGACCTTCTTTCCTTTTCTGACAAGATATCTGCAGAATGCGGCACAGAATGTTGTTTTTCCCGCTCCAGATGCGGTCCCCAGAAAGAGCAGCGACCTCATCTCTTCACCCCCGTGATCTCAAGGAACTTCTCCATGTCGAGACCCTTCTCGAACACGTCCGCAAGGAGGTCGAGGTTCTTGTCGACCAGAGCCGTATAGTCCTCGACCTTGGGCTTCTGGGTCATCGGTCTGTCGGCCCTCGGTTTCACCTTCGAGAGGAACCTTTCCCTGAATGCGGGCTTGTCGAACACTCCGTGCATATAAGTGCCGTAAAGCATCTCGTCCTCGCGGACGGAACCTTCGACCTCGTCCCTCCTTCCGAAGTTCACGATCTTGAAGAGAGGTTTCTCCTTCACCACTGAGAGTCCCATGTGGAGCTCGTATCCTTCGACCTCTCCTCCGCCGTCAATCATGACCGCGGAGTCCCTGACGACCTTTTTCTCATATTTTTCCCAATACGATACGTTGTCGAAGAAGTTCAGCCCTTCATAGTAACCGGGTTCCTTACCTTCGATACCTTTGGGGTCGAGCAGTTCGGCACCCATCATCTGGTAGCCGCCGCATATGCCCAGAATGGGAACTTTGCCTTTCATCACCCTGAGCGCGTCGGCGATTCCGGAGGAGACCATCCATATGTAATCGTCGATGGTGTTCTTGGTCCCGGGGATGACGATCGCATCCGCATCCATGACATCTTCGGGGGAGTCGGCGAAGATTACTGTGGTGTCTTCGGTGAACAGCGGATCGATATCCGTGAAATTCGCGATGCGGGGCAGCTTGATGACCGCGATGTGGATCGCACCGTTGCCTCTGGTCTTTACATCCCTCAGTGCCTCTGAATCCTCCACCGGGAGCTGGATCTCCGCATGGGGGATGATACCGATGACCGGAATTCCGCATCTCTTCTCCAGTTCGATTGCACCGGGCCTTAATTTCTCAGGGTCTCCTCTGACATTGTTGAGTATAATTCCCTTGATCCTCGCCCTGTCCTTCGGAGGTATGAGTTCCACGGTGCCGATGGCATAGGCGAACGAACCGCCCCATTCCACGTTGACCACCAGGATGCAGTTGGCGTCTGCGATCTCCGCCGCCCTCATGTTCGCTATATCCTTGTCGTAGATGTTGATTTCCGCCGGGCTTCCGGCACCCTCCATGATGACGAGGTCGTATCTGTTCTTGAGGAACTCCACGTTCCTCTTCACGATCTCCACTCCGGGGCCGGGGACGAAGTCGTTGTAATATGAAATGACGTCATAATCTCCGAACGGTTTCCCTTCCACGATGGCCTGCGACTCCGTGTTGCCCTTGGGCTTGAGAAGGATGGGGTTCATGTGGCAGTTCGGGTTCTTCAGTCCCATCGCCTGGGACTGCAGGTACTGGATCATTGAGATCTCTTCTCCCTTGGGGGTCACCTTGGAGTTGAGACTCATGTTCTGGGACTTGAACGGTGCACAGAGATAGCCTCTCCTGAGCATAATGCGTCCCAGTGCGGCGACGGTGATCGATTTGCCGGCATCGGAGGTGGCACCGACGACCATGATGGCCTTTCCTGGACGCCAGATCCTTTCGGTAGCATCTTTGAAGATCTCCTGCAGGCGTTCGTGGTCGTCGACGGTGAGATTCTCCTTTTTGATGGTGGCCATGACATCCTTGACCAGTTCGTTACGGTGTATGAAGAGACATTCCTCGCAGGACCAGACGTTCCCGTGTTTTCCTTCGATCATGTTTCCGAAACGGGGGTCTTCGCAGGGGTAGAACGGACAGTAGCAGAAGGTGCAGTTCTGTCCTTTGAAATGGCAGGGGTTGTAGCTGCAGGTCTTATCGGATCCGATATCGCCGCGTTCGATCTCGGCCGCGACCTTTGCATTGATGCTCTTCATATACTCAGAGTGTGAATGTGATACAACTAAAAAATGGTTCTATGACATTTGGTTTGAATATCCATCACTGTGGTGTGTATCAGTAAACCAAGTTGGATATTCTGTTTTTTTAGGCACTTGGTGTTGAATTTCGTTTTATGATATTTAATGGGACAAACGGGGACAAACGGGGACAAACGGGGACAAACGGGGACAAACGGGGACAAACGTGACAATCTAATAAAATCTTAAATTTTAATCCAGGTTCCGTTTCTAGTAGATCCGACTTTGTCAATCAATTTTTTAGAAGAAAGTGATTTTAGGGCGCGTTCCACAGTTCCATGCGATACGGACAATCTAGCTGAAACGTTCCTGATAGTATCAAATTCTTCTTTCGATACAATTTCAAGAATTTTTTGTTCGATTTCAGTCAAACCATTAGGTATAATTGAAATATTTGTTCCGACCGGCCTGCCATTCATATCTCTAGATATGATACCTTTTGCTACGACAATATTTGGAAAAGTCGCAACAAAATCCTGCGGGAATGATTTGTACTCAGGCAGAGCGACTTTCTGTTCTGAATATGGGCGATTCATTTTTTCGAATCCACGACCGAAAGTTTCAGACATACCTGCAGTACGGAACACCATAGCAATTCCTTTATTGCGGGGTTTGGACATACGTTCCATAATAATTTCTTCCACAGTATAACCGAAGGGTATACTTCCGGGGTTTTGTATAATCAGTCTGTCCGGAAGAACAGAGATTTTGATAGTATATCCTGAACCATAATCTGCGTTGCTGACCGCATTGATAAGCGCTTCACGGATTGCGTCTTTGGGATAGGGGTAGTTTTCGATACGGATGATATCTTCGTATGTGATCGGAGTGACGGTATATTTTGTCATTATCAAATCAAGTGCGCGGTCTACTGCGAGAAACATCGGGCCATATATTTCATCGAAGAATTCGATATCTCCCTCGATATCTTTACAGATTCTTATCCCAGCAACTGGAGAAATTTCCTCTGCATCAGGCGAAAACATAATCGCAGCTGCACGAGTAGGCTGACCGTTTCTGAAAAGATTCAGTTTTTTCAGAAGATCCCGTATGGGAAGATCTGCTTCCTCTTGAGTGAGTCTGCCCATGCTGAGTGCTTTTTTCTTGAAGGCCCTAAATGCATAAGTGTCCAATTGTTCAGGTTCTATGTCTATGACTCCGTCAGCCCACGCGATGGCACCATTTGTGGTGAGATAATTCATCATCTCTCCATCATGGAGTTCGCGTGTGGTGCTTCCTGATTTGACGAACACTTTTCCGTCGTACAGAACTGGGTGCTGACTGCGTTCCACACGTATCGAAAGATAATCTTTGCCGTTTTCGGTATGGTTGTCCACGATGACAACGATTCCGAGGATATTCTGGATCTTGTCTGGAATGGCTTTGAGAAGATGATCGATTCTTTCGACACCGAATACCTTACCTTCATCGTCAATGCCGATGTATATTGTCCCGCCCTCAGTATTGGCCAACGCGGCGACATTGCGCAAGTATTCATCCTTCCACTCGCGCTTGAATTCGGTATGTAGATCTTCCCTCATCGAGGTATAGAAACAATAACCAATTTTATAATACTTTATCTTAATTCATAACTAATTTCGGTTATTTGATTAAAAATTAATCGAAATGCTTTTTCGGATACATCCTCTTAGGCCATTATCTGAATTGTCTTCGATTAGTTTTTCTAATGTGCCAGAAAGTGATTATAACAAAAGTTCATGTTGCCGAAGTACTGTCCTCAGAGCCCTTTTTGCCGATGTGTGTTTCTGCGTACAATGCCCCTGAAAGTATAGCGACGGCACCTGTGATCTGCAGAGGGGTCATGACCTCCCCCAACAGCAATGCAGCGAAAACCACTGCTGAAAGAGGTTCGAGATATCCTGTGATCGACACTGTCTGTGCGCGCAGCCGTGTTATGGTAGAGAAATAGACGAAACAGCCTATCCCCGTCGAGACGAATCCCAGGAACAGCACATACGGCCATTCGCCTGCCGGTATGTAAGTCGGGATGTCGTCCGTGAGCAGGGCATATACGAACACAGTGATGAAACTGAACACCAGCTGGAAAGAAGAGTTCTCCAGTCCGTTGATGTCCTTCGCCATTTTGCTGAAAACGACCATTGCCGCGTGGGCGACCGCGGAAGCGAACCCGTATGCGTATCCGAGCATGTCCGATCCGTCACCTACCGTTTCGATGCACAGGAGTATCGCTCCGAACACTACGACGATGAATCCCAACAGTCCTTTGGACGAAAGTTTCTCATTGAACACAAAGGGGGATAACGCCATCACCAGAACCGGGCCGCAGTAATATGCCATCGATGCCATCCCCACGCCTATCAGGACATAAGCCTCGTAGAGGAAGATCCAGCTGATCCCCATGGAGATCCCCGAGATCAGCAGATAAAGCATCTGTACCCTTTGTTTCGGACATCTGGGTCTTTTTCTTGTGAGGAACAGAAGTGCCGTCAGCAGCAGGCCTCCGAAGAATGTGCGGAGTACCACGATCTGCGTACTCGGGAGATGTATCCCGTCAGCGACCACACCGTTGGTGCCGAAAAGGACCAGTGAGATCACGAACAGCAGATATGTGAGCGTCCATGAGTTCATTGTCAGTTGAAAAAATCAAATGTATATCAATGATTTTATAACAAAAACAGATACAACTATGCAATAAACGGAAGCACCCCATGCAGACCAACCTTTTGAAATTCAGAGCATTTACGGAGATCGCCGCCACCGGTAGTTTCAGCAGGGCCGCAGAAACACTCGGTACTTCGCAGTCAGGCATCAGCCGTATGATATCAGACCTGGAGAAGGAGTGGGGGTTCAGACTCTTCGAACGCGACCGGAACGGGGTCACGATAACCAAAGAGGGTCAGAGGATACTTCCGGAAGCGAAAGCTCTGTGTTCCGACCTTTTCCGTCTGGAGGAAGCCGTCTCCGATATCCGCGACCTGGAATGCGGGCACATCGTCATTGGCACCTTCTCTTCCGTCGCCACCCATTGGCTTCCCAATATGATCCGGAAATTCCGCGAAGACCATCCAGACATCAGTTACGAACTGCTTCTAGGCGACTATTTCGAACTCAGGAAATGGATCGAGGACGACACAGTCGATTTCGCCTTCACAAGTTTGGAGGTCTCCGAAGGTCTCGAAACCGAATTCATCGAGGATGACGAACTGGTGGCAGTGATACCAAAGACCAATCCTTATGCCGATGGGGAATGTTTTCCCATGAAGGCCCTGGAACAGTTCCCGTTCATGTTATTGGAAAAGGGAGGTCGGGCCGAGATCAGCAAAATGCTCGATGAGGAGGACATCCATCCGAATATCTGTTTCCGGACCTGGGATGATTATTCTGTGATGTCCATGGTCGAGAACGGTCTCGGTATCAGTATCCTGCCGAGACTGATCCTCCGCCGCATCCCGTATGATGTCAGGATCCTACCTCTCGAACACCCACATTACCGTCATATCTGCGTGGCGAAAAAGGTCGGAAGGATACCTTCTTTGGCCTCTCGGAAATTTCTCGAATATCTCGATATGCGCAATGGTCAGTGAAGTCGAAATGCAATGTGCCAGCATCCGATTTTCGGTGAATTGTTAACTTCGATATGTTATAAATCGGCCGACCATAAACGATCTCACTTTCGGCCTACCCCCGGTTTACTTTATATCGCACCAGGGCCCTACTGAAAGTATGGGATGTGATTTCTCTTTCATTCACTGTGCCGACCTCCATCTCGGCAGCAGGGCGTGGGGAGTCTCTAAAAAAGACGGTGATTTCGGGAAGCGGTTCTACGAATCCACATTTAAGTCGTTTTCGCGTATTGTCGATGCAGGCTTGGAAAAAGCCGATTTTATGGTCATATCCGGGGATGTCTATGACGAACTGTACGAGACCCCCCGTACCAGACTCTTCTTCGCTTCCGAGATGAAACGGTTCGGAAAGCCGTGTTTCGTGGTCACCGGCAATCACGATGCCGTCCACAGCTGGTCCTCCAGCATACCGTATCCGGACAACGTCGTGCTGTTCGGGACCGAACCTTCCTCCGAGGAACTGAACATCCGCGGAAGGAACATCGAGGTCACCGGAGTAAGCTTCGAAGGACCGCATACCGACGAGAATCTTGTATCGAAATTGAAAGGAAAAGCGGGATTCTATTCGATCGGTGTGGTGCACTGTTCTGTCGGTCCCGGAGGCAACGGATATGCCCCCTGCAGCACCGATGACCTCCTGGGAAAGGACATCCAATATTGGGCGCTGGGACATATACACAAAAGGTCCGTCGTGCACAAGACGGATCCCGTTGCTATCTACCCCGGAAACATCCAGGGCAGGGACATCAACGAGTCCGGCGAGAAGGGCTGTATGCTCGTAACTGTGACCGACGACCGTACCGAAACAGAATTCATCCCCACGCAGGAGATAATTTGGGATGATATCCTTCTCGATATCTCGGGCGTGACGACGGTGCAGGAACTGGTGGAGAACACCAGGGAATGCATAGTGTCAGGATCCATTGTGGGACTCACCGTGAAAGGCAGGGGAGGTCTCAACCGCCCTCTGCGTTCGAACCCCGAGGTCCTTACCGAAGCTCTTTCGGCCGCCACCGGCGCCTATATTTTCATCAGGGGTCTGGAATGTCTCCCCGAACTCGACCTCAAGAGCATCGAGAACGGGCAGACCCTGCTGTCGGAGGTGCTCCGCAGCACGAAGGAACTCGAAGCGATGAGCGACCAGGAACTTCTGGACCTTCTGTGTCCCAAAGGTCCCGCTTCCGATGTCAGACCTTATCTTCAGTATTTTGCCGACAAGGGAAAACTCCGCGAACTGGTGACACAGGCAGGACTCTCGGTCATCGACCGTCTTTCGGGGGCCGAGGAATGAGGATCATCAACACCAGGATCGGTTCCTTCGGAAAGCTCCGTGACAGGAACTTCACCTTCGACGAAGGACTCAATGTCGTCTACGGTCCGAACGAAGCAGGAAAGTCCACTCTGAGATCATTTCTCACCACCACCGTATTCCCCAAAGCTCCGCTGAAGTATCCGACACCCAAGGGAAGCGATTCCGGTTCGGTCGATGTGGTGCTGGAGGACGGAAGCAGGTACACATTCAACCGCGAAGGGAAGAAGAGTTCGGGTCTCGGTTCGCAGCTCTGCGAGATCGATGACAGGGAATACACTTCGATCTACTCCATGTCGCCTGAGGACCTGCGTGATGTGAAAGGGATCGAGAAAGGCGAGATCCGCAACCGGTTCCTCACGATCCCCGGAGGCAACGACCTTCCGAGGGTCTATTCGGAGATCGACCAGGCGCGTACCAGATTGCTGCCGGACCAGAGGAGGACCTCGAAGTGCACCATAGCCACTCTGATGACCGAAGAGAACGACTGCAGGCAGGAGGTCCGCCGTCTGCAGTCCCGGGAGACCGGTGACAACCATTATACCGAACTGATCTCCCAGAAGAAGGAACTCGAGAGGAGGATAGAATCCGCCAAGGTCGCGGTGCAGGAGGCGGAGAACACATATTCCGCAGCCACGAAACTGTCCGGCCGTTCGAAGGACCTTTCCACCATTTCCGAACTGGAGCAGGAGGAGTCCCGTCTGAAGTACGCTGAGAACGTCGATACCGCACAATACGCGGTGCTGAAGAACGATCTCGACAAGAAGGAATCCGCACTGAGGGTCGCACAGGCCGATGCCGAATCCCTCAAACGTTCCGTGTCCGGGCTAGATATCAACACCTATCTTTCCGTGGCCCCGAAGATCGAGCATCTCCGCGACATGGAAGGGGAATACGGCAAGGCGGTCCCGAAACCTGCGCCTGCAGCACCTGTTGTCAGGCAGCAGAAGATCAGTGGGCTGTCGGTCATCGGGATCCTGCTGATGCTGATCGGTGTTGTCGCATTCGCCTTCGTTGGTGTCGCCGGATTGGCGGTTTCCGCGGTCGGTCTGATTGTGCTGATCCTGTCCCTGCGCAATGTCAAAGAGCCGGTACCTGAACCCAGGCCCGCCCTGGTCTTCGACGATCCGAACAAGGTCCTAGAAAGAGAATTGGATGATGTCGCCCTGAGGGTCGCACTGCCCCGCCGCGGTTTTCATGCCGATGTCCGCACTCTTGTGGGCAATCTGGAGAACATCAGGGCATGCCTGAAGGCCGATGATGAATGCACTAAGATGGCCGCTTCGAAGGACGATGCCTGCAGGTCGATGAACCTGTTCCTTTCGGGATTCGGCGGTATCGAAGGATATCAGCGTGCGGTGAACGACAATAAGAGATTGAACGAGATCAGGCCGAAGATACAGGCACTCAAGGAGAGCACCAAAGGGATCGACACGGAAAACGTTCCCGATGAAGGTGCTGCAAGGGAGGCCTTCCAATCGGTCAACGGCGATCTGACCTCCCTCAAGAGTCAACTTGCCCGTGTGGAACAGGCATTGAAAACACTGTCGGGAGATACGACCGTGGAAGAGGCGATAACTGCTGAGGCTGAGGCGAACGACAAGATCTACGCCGCCTGTTATGAATGGGCCTCACTGATGCTAGAGAAGATCATCCTCGACCGCGCCTCCGAAACGGCCTACGGTGCCCACCGTCCCGAAGTGCTCAGGAGAACCGACGATCTGCTTTCGATCATGACAGACGGAAGATATGCTCTCGACACCGACCCCCACAGGAACGAACTCGCGGTCTCCGAAGTGTCCGGGGGAGAGGTTAAGACCGTCTCCGAATGGTCGAGCGGTCTCGAGGACCAGGTCAAACTGTCGGTGAAACTATCCGTTGCACTCAGTCTTTCGAAGGAGAAACCGCCGATAATCCTCGATGATGTGCTGCTGACCTCCGATAGTTCCCGTAAGGAGAACGCATGCAAGGCGATCGCAAAGGTGGCCGAGGAGATACAGGTGATCTACTTCACCTGCGACAAGGAATCCTTCGATTTCCTGCGCGGATCGGGTGCGAACGCGATCTGTCTGTGAAACGGTTTACATCATTTCCTGCATCGGGGATCCGACTCCGGTGCGGGGTTTCTTCAATTTCTGTTTTTGCGTTCATCGCCAAAAGTGGCAAATCAGCCATAAAATAAACCGCCAAAAGTGGCATCATTTAAATATTCATTTAAATAATCATCAATGATGATCTTCAAACGGAAAATCTATTCCCAGTTACTTGCCTGGAAACGGAATTTTGATGGGCATAGTGCTGTTA
>CAVGRR010000015.1:22904-42226 GCA_963631655.1 Eggerthellaceae bacterium | reverse complement strand
ACGGAAGCGAGCTTTCCGTCGTCGTTGAGCCCCATGTGTTTCCTCATCATCAGGTCGGTGGTGGGCGCGGGACTGCACGAAACGACATCCTTGCATCCGTTGGACTTGTTGAGTTCGGGGAAGGATACCGGCGGCATCACGAATTTGGCCGGCTGATCGGTGATCTTATCCGTCATGACCACGAATCCGTCGGAAAGCCAGATGACATCATCCCTCTTCTCGTACTCGGGCATGGTCCAGGGGAATACCTCGACCCCTGCGATCTGGTCGCCGGACATCATGATGACCGTAGGCTCGGGCGGAGGTCTGAAACGGGGGTCTTTGATTATACCGATGATATAATCCCGCTTGAATGCCTCTTTTACACCCTGGTTGTCGACCGCGGTACCTCCTGCGGCCATAACGGTCTCTTCTTCTTTGAGCATCTGGGCACGGATGTCCGCATCGAGGATGCGTGCGTCGCGCACTCCGCGGAGAGCCTTGCAGATGGCAAGTGCGTTGTCGAGTGTTTCCTGTTTTCCCATAGTCCTTCATCTCGTAAAGGTTCTGAAGGACATTATCGTCAAGCCAGTATATACAATTTAAAGACCGCTTTCCAGCTTCTTTTCTATCTCACAGATCCTTTTCTCGATGTCGTCTTTGGTTTTTTTGATACGTGTCGGGGTCTCTCCGTAAAGCCCCAGCAATTGTTTCTCGTAGAGACCGAGCATGTCCCTCACACAGAACAGTATCTCATATTCCGATGACAGCATTCCGGTCCCGTCCGCATCCCAGCAGTCCATACATATCCTTCTGATTACGGAGTATTTAAAGGAGTACTACTACAGTTAGCACCTGTAAGCATAGTCAGCACCCTGTCACAGGAACGATAAAGGTGAAGGGTCCGGGCCTCTGGCCCGGGAAAAGTAAGGGGTTTCAGGAACGGTACTGTTTCAGGTAGTCGATGTCCTCGATGGCATCCATGTACTTTTCCAGTGCAGCCTCCTGCGCGTGGATGGTACGGATGAGGATCATGGCGATGTTGAGTTCATCTTCCGTCTCGGAGATCTCCGTCTTTTCGGAAGCGGAGCGGATCTGCCTGAGAAGGGAGTTCTTGCTGGTCCTGTTGCCCTCCTCCGCAAAGGAGGCGACGGTGGTCATGGCGGACATTCCGTAGGTGGTCTCGTTAATGAAATTCAGAACAGCATCGCACACTTCGGGGTTGTAATCGAAGTTGATATCCTCGGCCATGTTGAGGAAGGCCACGTTCAGCTTTTTGGTGTAGTAGAGGAACGATGTTATCCTCGGTACCTTCGCATCGGAATTGATCGTGGAGGGCTGGTACATCTCCATCAGGTCCTTCACAGTGGCGTCGGTCTTGACCTGGAATGCCTTGTAATCCGTTTTCGTGTCGGAGAAGAGGGCGTTCTTTCTGGCGAGGTACATATCGATGGCGGGCTTGATGATCCTGTTGTGCCTTCCGATCGCTCTTTCCTCATCCCTTTTCGCCTTGCGCCCGGATTCATACCAGGTGAGGGCGTCCATAGCAAGCAAACCTATCAGGAATCCGAGGACGGTGTCGGAGAAGTTGAGAAGGTGCCAGTAGATATCGTTGTTTGTGTAGCTGGTGTCGCCGGGTCCGAAGTTCACAGATTTCCACACCAGCAGAACAACCTCAAGCACGACGAAGGCGCAGATGAGGATGACCGACGACAACGCCATCATCTTCAGCATGGCCTTGGTCTCGAAAGCGGCCGCACTGCGTCTTTTCGACCTGATGCGGCGTTCCTTCCTGTCCCTCTGGAAATTCAGTTCGGCCCTTTTCTTCTCTTTCTCTTTCTTCTTGGTGTCCGCTACGACTTTCTTCTTCTCTTTTCCTTCGTTCTTCGAACGGTCAAGGCCTGACATCCTGTTCACCTCCGATTATCCTGCGGATCTCGTTCTGGGTCTCCTGCGGGGTCCCGCGGGTGTTGATCAGATATGTTGTGCACTCCGAGAAGACCTTCCTGAAGAACTCTTTCCTGATCGAGCTGCGGAACTCGTCGCGGACGATCTGATGGGGATTGCAGAGGTCATGTGCCAGCATGTAATCCAACGCCTCGTCGGGAGTGAGTTTCTTACTTACTGTTTCATCCTCATAGTCCCTCTTGAGGAGTATAATGTACCTGAGAGATGCATCTACTTCCACGGAGGTGTTCCCGGTCACCCATCTGATGTTGGCTATGCCCCTTCCTTTGTTGTCGAATTTGACGAACCTGACCAGGGGCTTGTACATATCCCAGACATCTCCGATGTCCGCATCGATGTAGCAGTTCTTTTCTGAACCCCTTATGGAAGGTCTGCCCTGACCGAAGGTCACGAAGAACCAGTCATCGGTGATCAGGCGGGAGTTGGCATCCCTGAGAAGTCCCCATGACTGTGTTGTTTTACCAGTCTTCGAAGGTGCGATCAGAGCGACCCCGACACCGTCGAAGTCGATGGCGGCACCGTGAATGGAGTAGATGTCGTGTGCGCTCTCGAGGATGTATCCTGAAATACCCAGAGCGATGCTTTTCACCCACCCGTAATAATCGAAATTGTAAAGGAATGCGGTGAACGTTTCTGGATTGAAATCAACGCTGAGCGGTCTTTCAGGCTCTTTCACGCAGATGATCCTGGCGTGCGGACGGACCATGTCCGACGGGGCGTAGAAATTGTCGCGCCACATATCGATGTGGTCCCTGTCCTCGGTGAGGAGTTCGACACAGATCCCTGCGATGTCCGCCTTGGCACTGAAAAGCATCGACGGAGCGTAGGTCTGTCTGAGTTTCCTGCATACCGGTTCCGATATGACAGTGGTTTCGTAGGCCATATACTGGGCGTATCTGGGTCTTTATATAATTGGCTTTTCTCGGGTCTTTTCACCTTGAAAATGTGATCTCCGGGAGATATCCCAAAGACCCAGATGTCGGAAGTTCATCTTTTCACTCTTGCTATGGCGGGGACCTGATGGCAGAGGTCCTGGGAGTAGAGTATGTCGGAATCCGGCCATTTCTTTGATATCGAACCGAAGTCGGTGCTTTCCCAGTTCTCGATTATCACAAGATCCGCATCTGCAGGGGCATCCGCGGTGCATCCGCATCTGAGTCCTTCTCTCATGGCGATCTTCAGGACGAGATCGGTTAGCGCCTCCCGCCCCATGCGTCTTCTGCCGGCCACCATCTCCGAATCCCTGTCGAAGATGAACGCTTTGATACGTTCCTCCAGGTCCGTGTCGTCTCCGACGATGACGCATTTCATACTTGCGGTATCACCTACTGCAGATAAAAGCAATCTTCCGAATCTATGCGTTATTCAAAAGACCCAGACAGGTAAAAACCCCCGAAGGGGATGAGAGGTTTCACCCTCTCATGAAATGGTTTCATTCGTCTCTTTTACAGACCGCAAAGCCGATGAGGGCGACGACAAGCACGATGACAAGTGCCGCACCGACCGCGGAGACCTTGAGCAGGGTCTCATCGATGGTGCTCTCGCTCCTCTCGCGGAGGAGGACCTTGAAGATCCTCTCTCCGGAGTGGTCCTGTCCTTCGGTGTCGACGGCGATGTGCCCGTTCTCGTCGAGGCTGATGACAGCCACAAGGGTGTCCTCATAGACGTCTCCGGGGATGAGGGTGACCTTGTCCGCTCCGGCGAGTTTGTATTCGATGCAGTATTTGTCATCGAAGTGGTTGAAGCAGATGCTCACAGGCAGTCCTTCTTCGGTCTGGATCTCTCCGCCGTATCCTTCCGCCTTGAAGTATTCGGCAGGTTCCGACTCGAGGGCGGTCTTGTAGAGCGGGGTTCCGTACTCGATGATCGATTCGATGTCGGTCAGGGAAAGCTTGGGCGCCGCGTTCTCAAGGACGACGAAGTATGCCTTGTAATCCTTGGTCTCGGTCGCAGCGGCTCCGAGGTAATCGATGTTGAAGGTCACGGTCTTCGAATCGAAGGTGTTCCTGTTGAGGCCGGTGATGTTGAAACCGCTGATGGTCGTGGTATAGCAGTCCACGGTGTCCCCGTCGTTCAGAAGGGCTGTGTAGGTGAGTACGCCGTTCGTTTCGAATTTTGAGGAGACAGTGTTCGTGTCGGCGGAGTGCTGCAACATGAACACAGGCTGGTCCTTTGCGGTGGTGCTCGCTTCCACGACCACTTCGTAGGTGGAGTCCGCTCCGTTGTACTTCTCGACGGTCTCTGTCGTGTAGGACAGGGATCCGAGCTGGAATACGGAGCTGGAAACGGCCTTTTCGGATTTGAGGACGGTGTGGAGGTATTCCACGACCTTTGCGAATTCAAGCGAGGACTCGTCTTCTCCAGAGATCACGTATTCGAGAGCTTCTATGGCCTCGGGGTGGAAGGTTCCCAGGAAGGACACCCTGTCGAACACGGCTGCGGCCGTGCTGATGTTCTGGTTCTCGCCGGTCTCCGATGCGGTGGTGCCGTTGTAAACGTAGTACTGGTCCACGGTTATGTTCGGGACGGTCAGGTTGAGGCCCATCTTGTCCTCGTCGAAGTCCACGGAGATCTGCATCGTGCTGCCGGTGAAATCCGCGGTGAAAGTGCTGTACTCGGGGATCTCGCCCGCGATGTAGGTCCAGGATTTGATCATCACATGGGTTGCCTTCAGATGGAAACTTGCATCGTCGAGGGCTTCGCTTTCCATAAGACTGCGGAGAAGTTTCAGCACGTTCGTATCGGACAGGTCGTTGTTCTCGTGCTCGATGATGTATTTGAGGACAGAGTACAGGTTGATGTTCACCGCAAGGGAGAAGTTCTCAGCCAGAGTGTTCAGGGACTGCTCTCCGACGAATTTGTTGAGGCGGATCTCGTTTCCGTCCACTTTTCCGGCGTTGATGTCAAGGATACCGTTTTTCATTTCGATGATCTGATTGCCGTTCCTGAGAGAGAACTCGGTCGCGTTGCCGACATCCGTGGAATCGGACCTGATCGAGAGGGATTTGGTGGTGAAAGTGAGATCGAAGTCCGGGAGGAGCTTATCCTTGTAGATCTCCTCGATGTCGATTCCGGACGGGCCGGCATCCATGAGTGTCACGAGATTGGAGATGTTCTGTGTTCCGGCCACGGTCATTTCGGCATTGAAATTCTCAGCGGAGAGCGTCTTCCTGTTGGCGCTTTCAGTCGATTCTCCGTACACGTTCTCGAAGGAGGCCTTGCCGGTGGCGTTCTCTTTGGTCGCATCGATGCTCAGGCTGAAACCGTTGAGCGTCGAGGTGATCTGTTTGTCGTCCACTTCGATGTAGTAATACTGGTCGAGTTCGTAGGTGAGTTTGGAGTTCTCGGTGTCCTTTCCGGAATCGGTGTTGCTCATGGTGATGTCGAGTCCCTGGACCCTGAACAGCTCATGGTCGGTTGCATTGTTGCCTCCCAGGCTGGCGATCTTCAGAGAAACGCTGAAATCACCTGCAGAGGGTTCTTTTCCGGTGAGTTTCAGCAGAAGGTCGATGGCGGGGGTTCCGTAGGTCGTTCCGTAGTTGACATTGTCGCCGACAGTGGCGGTGTATTCTGCGGCGGCGGTGTTTTCGCCCCTGCCGTTGATGGTGAATACGTTGACTCCGTCAGCGGAGTTGAATTTCACGTTTCCGGGCTGGGTGATGTAGAGTTTGACATCGAGGTCACCGGTGGTTCCGACGGTCACCTTTGCGGTACCGTTGACGGAAACAGATGTGACATTGGCCACGACGACGTCGTCGACAGTGACCTTTTTGGTCTCGATCATGCCGACACCTTCGTCATTTTCGAATGTGAATGCAGCCCCGTCCTTGAGGACAAGTGCAGCGAGGCCGGAGATGTTCTCATCAAGGGTCACGGTCGCTTTTTCGACCACGAGGACCTCCTTCTCACCGATGTCGGCGTTGATCTCGGAGGCCTTCATGTCGGTGGTGACAGTGTAGCAGTCCTTATTGTAGTAGTCGAAAGTCGTAAAAGGCGTATCCAGATTGGAAATCGCATTGACGGCGGTTATTTTCATGATGTCTTCTTTGTCGAAGGAGGTCAGAGCACTCGCGGAGGAGGTCGTGGTCTCAGTATCGGCAGATGTGTTGTCCGCAGGCAATACCGCGAACACACAGAAGACCATCAACGCTGCCGCGATGACTGCGAACAGCGAGGTTTTCTTTGCAGTTAATGTTCTCATTTTCGCACCTGAGATTTTTCATTTTGAGGTTTGTGTCCAAGCACCTTATTTTGGTATAAATTGGGTATGTCTACAAATTGAATACAATTTCAAAATCGGGTGTCTGGGTCTTTTGTTTTTTCACAAAAAACGGTTCCCGGCAGACCTGACTGCCGGGGGAATGTTTTAAGAGGTTTCCATCCCCCTCCGGAGAGGGGCGATGTCGACCTCAGTTCTTCTTGCTGGCACTCCTCTGTCCCATGACAAGGATGGCGATCGCAAGGACGACCACGGATGCAAGGGCGATCCAGGCCGCGACACTGAGTCCGTCGGAGTCATCATTATCGTCGAACATGACCGCGTAGTAGGAGAAGTGGTCGGTCTCGAAGGTGATGATGTTGTTCTCGTAGGTGTTGTTGATCCTGGTGAGGTTTCCTTCATCATCCGCATACACGATGTACAGGTCGGATGCTTTCTTGTCGGAAGGCAGGATGTAGTTCATGGTGATGGTCGCGTTGCTTCCGAGCTTGTGCTCCTCTTTGTTGTTCATGATGAGGTTGAGGGAGATGATGGCATTGCTGTTCTTGAGGGCCTCTTTGATCTTCACGTTCTCGATCTTGGAGTTGTCAATGAGCTTTTCGATACCGAGATGGAAGTCACCGTCGTAGTTGTCCTTCAGGTAGGTGAGGATCTTCGTAGTGAGATCGGTGGAGACATCGTTGTTCGTTATCTCGAGGACCAGGTTGTCTTCGATGACGTTGTTGATGTAGGTCTTTTTGATCTCGACGACATCGTTGGCGGTGTTGAGGATGGTCTTGGTGGCATCGGAGGGGAGTTTAGCGATCTTCTCCTGAGCGACCAGGACAGCTCCGCAGACGCTGCAGTGGCTTCCGGCGGTCAGTCCTGTCTTTTCTTTGGTGGCAGGTTCGGCAGCATCGTATACGATGGTGTGGCCGGGGGCGGGGATGACCAGTTCTTCAGCGGTCTTCTCTTCGCCGTTGATGTAGTCCTTCAGACAGGTGTCGACGGTGCAGTGTTTGTGTGCCAGGGTTCCGTTGACGGTACAGGTGGCGGGGACCTCGGCGACATCCTCGAGGACTCCTGCACGGAGGATGAAGCTGATGCTCTGTCCTTCGTGTGCCTGTCCTTCGGTGTCGACGATGAAATCGCCGCTCTCGGTGATGGTGAGCACGACGACGGTCTGGTCCTTGTCGGACACCTTGTCGGGGACCATGGTCACCTTCTCTTTGCCGGCGAGTTTGTAGGTGATGCACAGGTTCTTGTCGAAGTGTCCGTAGGAGAAGCTCGTCGGGTATTCGACACCGGTCTCGGGGTCTTTCTTGGAGGTGATCTCTCCGTGGAAACCTTCTACGGTGAGGTATACTTCGGGCTCTGCAGCCATCGCGGTCTTCCACAGGGGGATCTCGTCATCGACGATGGTCCTGATGTCCTTGACGCTCAGCTGGATGCCGGCGTTCTTCAGGCTGACGAAGTATGCATGCGAATCGAACTCTTCGGTCTCAGGGCCCGATGCTCCGAGATCGGCGATGTCGAAGCTTACGACCTTGCTGCCGTCATCCAGGGCGGTCTTGTTGAGTCCGGTGATCTTGAAGTTCTTGATCTCGGAGCTGTTTACTACCGGTTCGAGGCCGTCGGCCACAAAGGAACTGTATGAGAGTACGGAATCGTTGACGAATTCTGCAGTAAGTTCGTTCTTATCCTTGTCGTGGCTCATGGTGAACAGTTCCGTCTCTCCGCTGGTGCCGCCGGGGGTTGAGAGGGACACGTGGATGTCGGTGTAGTAGTCTTCGTCGATTCCTTTGTAATTGATCGCATAATCGAGATATTTGAAGGTGAACGCCTTGGAAGACCAGGAGATGGCCTTGTCAGTGCTCAGTACGGTGCGGTAATAGTCGAGGACATCTCCGAAACCGAAATCGGAAGAAGCGGATTTCCTGATGAGTTTTCCGAACTCCTCGATTCCCTGGGGTTCGAATCCGATCGCGAATTCGACCTTGAGCATCTTCAGGTCGGATCCGCCGTTCTTCTGGGCACTTGTGGTCTTGTCGGAGACCGTGATTTCAGTGAGATTCGCATCGATCTCCATTGCGGTTCCTGTGAACTTGAAGACCATCGTGCTCAGATTGCCTTCTTTGAATCCGATCTGCACGGTAACGTTCTGGGTGGCACTTTCAGCGGTCTTTGTGAATCCGATGGTGAACATATCGCATTTGAGTGTGGCCATGACTCCGTCGAGGACCTGTTTGGTCATGACATCGCTGACCAGGTCGGCCAATCCTTTGTCGGCGGCCTCTGCGATATCTCCGTTCACGATATATTTCAGGACCTTGGCGACATTTATATTCTCCATATTGAGGATAAGATAGTCCACGTGGACCTTGTAGACGATCGCTCCTTTGCTGACTGTTACGTCTGCGGTGTTTGCGAGATAGAGCTTCTGTCCCCTATCATCGATGCTGCCTGAGGTGAATGTGAGTATTCCCTTGTCGTCGACGGCAACGGTGAACGAGGCGTCATCGAGTTTGATCTCCATACCTCCGGTCTCATCATCATCCTCATCGGCATCGGTTTCCGCAACGGCTGTTGCGTCGGTCACAGGTGCGGGGCTGACATAGTCGAAATATTCGGCAGCGAAGACCATTTTGAAACTGACAAGGTTCTCAGCGATCTTTCCGACGTTCTCTTTGGTGATCTTTCCTTCTTTGACGATCTCGGCGAAGACGTTCGCGAAGCCGTAATCCCCGCGGATGCCCACGTTCTTGAACTCGATCTTGAAGTTTCTTGCATTGAGGTTGTTGGAATCCTCCTCGTCTTTGGCATATCCCCTGAGGGTGGAGAAGCTTGCAAACGCTTCCTGGATCTCGTCCTGGTTTGCTATGAGGTTCATCGACAGTCCGGTGTATGACACGCTGACCGTGGAATCCTTCTCTTTGTCAGTGTCGTCATAAGTGTAGCTGTTGACCTGATAGTGGATGTCGCAGGCATGGGTCGCTTTCTGGGTTTCGGAGTCGGTGCCGTTGGTGTTCTTCATGGTCAGCTTGACACCGGTCGCACCGAATTTTGCGGAATAGTCGGGTGCGGGTTCGACGGGAGTCTGTCCGTCAGCGGTGGAAGGGGTCTGTCCGGTCTCAGCGCCCTCGGGAGGCACCGGGTCGTTGCCGGTCCTGACGGCACCGTCGAGGTCTGCGATATCAAGTGATATGTCATAATCAGCGACAATTGATTCTGCATCCTGTTTGACAATGCCTTTCAGGGTGCTCAGAGTGAGGCCGCCCATGGAGTCAGCGTAGGTCTTGGTGGAATCGAACGATACACGGTATTCGGCGGCGTGAGCGACCTGATCACGGTCGTAATCTCCGCCGATGGTGAGGTTCCATTCGTAGGTCTTTTCCTGCTCGCTGTCGGTGACGGTGCTGGAGAATGTCAGTCCGCCGTCTTTGGAGGAAACATCGAAAGCGACGTACAGTTTCTCAGACTCACCTTTCTCAAGGGAGGTCACAGTGACCTTCTCCCTGATCAGCAGGCTGTCGGGGTGTGCAATGGAGACACCGTCGATGGCAACATTGCCGGTCTTGACGATTCCGAGGTTTCCGAGATCTCCGGAACCGGAATCAAGAGGGGTCGCGTCGAACACAGCTCCGTTCTCGATGACCAGGTTGGCGATCTCGATCGTGTTGTATTCTTTGTCGTCGATTTTGTTGAAGACGACGGTCGAACCGTTCTTTATGACAAGAACCTTCTTTCCCGTGATCTTTTCAGCGAGATCGGACACGTTCATGGACTCTGCCTCTTCTGCACCGAGAACAAAGGCGTCGGCTGGTTCGTAGGTGTATGTCTCGAGAGGGGTCTCGATACTGGAGACGGCATAAAGTCCGGTCATCTTCTGCAGGTCGAGTCTGCTGAAATCGATATCGATCCCGCTTTCATCATCGTTGGTGCTATCTGTGTCGGCGGCATTTGTTCTGTCTGCCGGTATTGCGACAGCGAAAGCACAGAAAACCATCATGGCTGCTGCGATAATCGCAAACAGTGAGGTTTTCTTTGATACTGTTGTATTCATTTTATGTTCACCTAGTCGGTTTTTTTTGTATGTGCTCAAAATATTGTCATTCTATAAAGTACCCGACTATCCTACGCCTTGTTTAGCGGAGTGTCATGAACAAAGTATTGTGTTGAGTACAGAAAGAAACCTGGGACATTTCTGCGAGACCTGTTTTCGCAGTTGCTGCGGGATTCGTAGAAAATCAACCGTTTGCCGTCGATATGTCTGTTAATAACCAACGGATAACGTCATTCTGGACTATCTTTCGTATGCAGGACAGAACCGCTGTTCGACGTCTGGCACTTTTAAATTCCGAGGTAAAAACGATTCCCGGCGGTTCTGCCCGCCGGAAAGGGGATTAAGGAGTTTCAACCCCTCCGGAGAGGGGGATTAAGGTTCAGTTCTTCTTGCTGGCACTTCTCTGTCCCATGACAAGGATAGCGAAGGCAAGAACGATCACGGATGCGAGGGCGATCCAGGCCGCGACGCTGAGTCCGTCCGAATCCTCGTTCTCGTTGTACATGACAGCGTAGTAGGAGAAGTGGTCGGTCTCGAAGGTGAGGACACCGTTTTCGTAAGTGCTGTCGACCTTGGTGATATTTCCGTTGTCGTCGACGTATGCGACATACATGTCGGATGCCCTCTTGTCGGAAGGCAGGCTGTACTCAAGGGAGACGGTCGCGTTGCTTCCGAGCTGGTGCTGCTCTTTTCCATCCATCAGAAGGTCGATGGAGATGACCGCGTCGCTGTTCTTGACGGCTTCCCTGATCTTCTCGTTGTCGATAGAGGTCACATCGGCGATCTTCTCGAGACCGAGGTGGAAGTCTCCGCCGTAGGTCTTGGAGAGGTAGCTGAGGATCTCAGCGGAAAGTTCGGTGTAGACCTTGTCGTTCTTCACTTCGAGGGCGAGGTCGTCATCGATGACGGTCTTTATGTCTGCAGCAGAGATCTCGACAGCGCTTTCGGCGGTGTCGATGACGGTCTTGGTGGCATCTGCGGGAAGTTTGTCGATCTTCTCCTGAGCGACCAGGACAGCTCCGCAGACACTGCAGTGGCTTCCGGCGGACAGTCCGTCGCTTTCTTTGGTCGCGGGAATTGCAGCATCGAGCACGACAGTGTGGCCGGGGGCGGGGATGACCAGTTCTTCAGCGGTCTTCTCTTCGCCGTTGATGTAGTCCTTCAGACAGGTGTCGACGGTGCAGTGTTTGTGTGCCAGGGTTCCGTTGACGGTACAGGTGGCGGGGACCTCGGCGACGTCCTCGAGGACTCCTGCACGGAGGATGAAGCTGACGTTCTTTCCTTCCTCTTCTTCGCCTTCGGTGCTGATGACGAAACTGCCGTCATCGTTGACTGTCACAATGAACAGGGTCTGGTCCTTGTCGGAGACGGTGTCGGGGATCACAGTGACCTTTTCCTTGCCGACGAGTTTGTAAACGATGCATTCCTTCGTGTCGAAGTGTCCGTAGGAGATGCTGGTCGGGTAATCGATGCCGGTTTCGGGATCTGCCTCGCAGCTCATGTCTCCGTGGTATCCTTCGATCACGAAGTAGGTTTCAGGATCTGCTGCGATCGCGGTCCTCCAGAGGGGGATCTCGTCTTCGACGATGGTCCTGATGTCCTTGACGCTCAGCTGAGGGATGACATTCTGCAGGCAGACGAAGTAGGCATCGTGGTTCTCTGTAAGGTCGCTGGACGCTCCGAGGGATGTGATCTTGAAGCTTACTACTTTCTTGCTGTCGTCATCCAGGCTTGCCTTGTTGACTCCGGTGACCTTGAAATCCTTGATCTCGGAGCTGTTGATGACAGGGTAGAGACCGTCAGCGACAAAGGAGTCGTAGGTGAGTTCGGAACCGTTCAGGAATTCTGCGGAAAGTTCGTTCTTCTCTTTGTCGTGATTCATAGTGAAGATCGGTTCATCACTGCTCTTGCCGCTGGCGTTCGAAAGTGTGGTAGTAATGTTGCTGTAGTAGTCTTCGTCGCTTCCTTTGTTCTTGATGGAGTAATCAAGGTCGGTGAAGGTGAAGGGGGTGGATGACCAGGAGATGGCCTTGTCAGTGCTCAGGACGGTGCGGTAGTAGTCGAGGACATCTGCGAAACTGAATTCGGATCCGGAGGATTTCTGGACGAGTTTTGCGAACTCTTCGATTCCCTGAGGTTCGAATCCGATCTTGAATTTGACACCGAGGACACTCAGATCAGAACTGCCGCTGGAGTTGGTTCCGGTTGTTTCGGTGGTGACCTTCAGCTGTGTGAGGTCCGCGTCGATCTCCATCGTTGTTCCGGTGAAGCTGAACACGATGGGGCTGGCATCAAGGTTTTTGTCGCCGATCTGAACGCTTACTTTCTGGGTGGCGTTCTCTGCGGTCTTGGTGTATCCGATGACGAAATCTTCGGATTTCAGGGTGATGGTGGCTCCGTCGAGGACCTGTTTCGTCATCACATCGCTGATGACGTCTGCAAATCCTCCGTTGAGGGCATTGCTGAGGTCGCTGCCGACGATGTATTTCAGGACCTTGGCGACGTTCACGTTCTTCAGGTCAAGGCTGGGGCTGTCGGAGTGGACAGTGTAGGTGATATCACCGACGATCATGGTTATGTCGACAGTGTCCGCAAGGCGGAACTTTTCCTCAGGTATACCGGAGGTGAAAGTGAGTATTCCCTGCTTATCGACCGATGCGGTGAAATCTGCTCCTTTCAGAGTGATGTTCGCACCGCTCGCGTCGGTCTCTGATTCATCGTCAGATTCGCTGGCTGCTGCGGTATCGTCAACAGGTGCGGGGCTCACGTAACTGAATGACCTGGCAGAGAAATCCATAGAGAAACCGAGGAGGTTCTCGGCGATCTTTCCGACGTTCTCTTTGGTGATCTTCTTCGCTTTGATGATCTCGACGACAGCCTTTGCGAAGCCGTGTTCGTCGAGGACGTCGTCTACCACGAACTTGACATGGAATCCTTCTGCGGTAATGACGTTCGAACCCTCTTCATCGGAAGCGGTTCCGTTGAATTTATCGAAATTGAGCGAAGCATCAGTGATCTTCTCCTCGTTTGCCTCGAGGTTCATCGTAACATCTTCGAAGGTCACCTTGACGGAGGATTTCTTCTCCTCGTCGGCGTCTTCATAGGTGTATGTGTTGATCTGATAGTGGGTTTTCAGCTGGTGTTTGAATTCGCCCTCTTCGGTGTATTTGTACTCTGTGGTAAGCAGAATGCCTGTCGCATCGAATTTGGCTGAATAATCGGGTCCGGGGGTCTCGGAAGGGGTTCCCTCTGCGGCCTGTGTCTCGGTGGTTTCAGTGGACTGTGCAGGAGGTTCGGGGTCGTTTCCGGTCCTGACGGCACCGTGCAGGTCGGCGATCCTGAGTGCGATATCATAATCACCGAGATATTCGCCGCTGGGCTTGAAGAGGTCCTTCAGGGTCATCAGAGTGAGGTTGCCGAAGGTATCAGGGTACTTTGTGTAAGTGGTGTCGAAGGTCACGTTGTATTCTGCACCGTGGGTGTTCTCATCGTGGGTGTAGTTGCCTCCGATCGTGAGGTTCCATTCGTAGGTCTTGTCTCCATCTTTCACATCGCTTGAGAAGGTCAGTCCGCCGTCTGCGGTGACATCGAATGCGACATGGAGTATCTCACCGGTGGCTCTTTCGAGAGATTTCACGGTGGCGGTTCCCTTGACAAGAAGGTCGGCACCCTCTGCGATGATTATGCCGAGGCTGGTGGCCCCTTCATTGGGCACACGGATCGCAAGATTGGTGGTTTTGAGGGTTCCGAGGTCGGCAGGGCGTTCACCTTCTTTGGACTGAAGCTTGCTTGCATCGAATGAGACCTCTCCCTCGATGATGAGGTTTTCGATCTCGATCTCGTTGTACACCTTTCCATCCTCACCGACATCGAATGTCACAGTGGCGTCCCTGATGACCAGGGTCTTCGCGCTGTGTTCCTTGATATCCTCGATGATCTCGGATGCATCCGTGTCATCGTCGACGAGTATGGTATCGTCGCCAGCAGGATCATAAGTTATCTGCTTGAGGGGCGTTTCTATGCTGCTTACGGCATAGAGTCCGCTCATTTTCTGTATGTCGAGTCTGCTGAAATCGATATCGATTCCGCTTTCTTCTTCACTGGTGCTATCCGTGTCTGCGGCATTTGTTTTGTCTGCCGGCAGGGCGACAGCGAAAGCACAGAAGACCATCATGGCCGCCGCGATAATCGCGAACAGCGAGGTCTTCTTCTCTACTAAAGTTCTCATTTCATTTCACCTGAATCGGTACTTTTGTGCGTGCTCAAATACGTGACTTAGTATATATCACTGCACTTCATACAATATCGCTTTACAGGATGGATTGGAAAAAAGTCGTGAACACTACAGGTTATTCTTCCAGAGGAAACTTTTTTCTCATTTTTCGGCCTCTGCAAAAGAACAAATACCGATGCGCGGATGTGCCAGACAGGGATGCAATGAACGATATCGCCATAATCTACTCATCGTTTGCCGGGAAGACCCGTGCCGTTTCGAAATACATCGCAGAGAAGATCGGTGCCGACACCTTCGACCTGAAACAGCAGACGAACATCGACCTTTCATTTTACAAGACCATCATCCTCGGTACCGGGGTCCACGCAGGAAAACCCTACCGCCGTCTCACCGATTTCGTCGAGAAGAACCGTGTGGCACTGAGGGACAAACAGGTCTATCTCTTCGTGTGCTGCATCTACAACGGCCAGAAGGCCGAGAACCAGGTGGGCAACATCGCCAGCGGATACGGCATCACGAATGCGGTCTACTTCTCCTCCAGTTCCGAGAAGAACGAGGCGAAACTGAGCAAGGATGTGGACGTCTTCATCGAAAGGGTGCGTCCCTGATGTCCTCGACGGTCTTTCTGATAATCTATCTCGTTCTGAACCTGATCGCGTTCAACGCCTACGGCTGGGACAAGCACAAGGCGGTCAACGACAAGTTGAGGACGAAGGAGAGCACTCTGCTCATTCTGGGTCTTCTGGGTCCCTGGGGTGCGGTGTGCGGAATGTACTTCTTCCACCACAAGACACGCAAGCCCGTCTTCAAGCTGAACTTCGTGTTCCTGGTGCTCCATGTGGTCCTGCTGTACTTCCTTATGGACGCACTGCTGTGATCACTCGGAATCTTCTTTCTTCAAAAGCCTTTCAATGCGCGGGGAGGGCGGAAGTCCGTTCTCCCACGCCTTTCTCACATTGAGTTCCATACCTTCCGGTCCGAGAAGCAGCACCCTGCTGTCCTCCTTGGCCTTCAGGATCTTCATTCCCACCAGATCGCCGAGCCTCTGCGAGAAGTCGTTCATCAGGGGCCATTCGGGCATGCAGTCGACGGTGAGCCTCTGTCTCGAACCTCCTACGAAGACGTATCCTTTGGGTTCGATGAGGTCCGGATCCGCGATGCGGTCGAGCTTAGCGTAGCCTTCTGGGTCTTTGAGGTTCAGGTTCTTCACGAGGGTGTGGCGGACCACCGTTCTCGTCTCCAAGGAGGGGAACAGTTCCAGGGTCTCCATGAGCTTCTCCCATCCGTCGCGGATCTTCGGACGGCAGGCCTGAAGGTACGTTTTCTTGTCAGGTGCCGCCACTGTCACATAAAGCTGATGCGGGAGCGTGGTGAGTTCCGCCAACCTCTCCGGGAAGGTCCCGTTGGTGACGAGGAACGTCGTCATCCCGCGGGAACGGCATTCCTTGAAGAATTCGGAAAGGTAAGGGTAGATCGTGGGTTCTCCGGCCAATGAACAGGCGACCTGGTTGGGGTTCATGGCCTCCTCGAACTTCTTCAGATCGCAGTCGGGATGTCCTTTGAATCCCGAAATGAGCAGTCTCTGCTGAGCGATGAGATTGTCGAGCATCTCCTTGGGCTCCGCCCATTCCTTCACCTCGAAATCCCTGCCTTCGACCCTCCAGCAGAAAGGACAGAGGTGTGTGCATTCGTTGATGGCGGGCGTCATCTGAAGGCAGCGGTGGCTTTCGATGCCGTAGAAATCCTGTTTGTAACAGTTGCGCTGATGGACGAGGCTCTGTTTCAGCCAGCCGCAGAGCTTCACTGCGGAATGGTCGTTGTAGAGACGGTACTGCTGTTTGATGAGTGTCGCGCGGTATCCTTCGTCCATGTTCCACCTCAGAAATCGAACAGGCTCTTCTGCTTGCTCGGAGCAGGCTGGACAGGTGCGGGTTCGGGAGCCTTCTTGGGTTCTTCCGCAGGCTTCTTGACCTCCTCGGCCGGCTCCTCTTTCACTTCGGCAGGTGCGGGTTTTTGGACATCTGGCACATTGGTTTTTTTGGCCCTTGTGCTGGTCTTCTTCTCTTTGGGTTCGGGAGGGTATGCGATCGCCATGACCGCCTTCACGCGTTTGTCATCGGCTTTGCATCCGAGGAGATAACCGAGTTCCTCGGGCAGCATATCGACTTCCTTCACCAGCATCACGCAGAATTCCTGATATGTCCTGCACATGTATGCGAAGAATTCCATGGACTCGTTCAGGACCCTGTTGGCAGAAGTGTGCGTCACGATGCTCAACTTGTTCGCGACCTCGCGTCTGATCGCCCTCGAGGCCTTGGAACGGGACATCATCGACAGATATCTGGGATAGTTGATGCGGGTGAAACCGTTCAGCGGGGTCTTCAGGGAATTCACGACACCGTCGACCATCATGTCGTTCGCATAGGACCAGAGTCCGTAGTACATACGGCGGCTGACCCTTCCGAGATGGACGTCGGCGCGGGAAAGAGAATCGTAAGCATCCGACAGATCCTGCTTGCTGGCACAGTGGGTGGGAAGGTTCTCGTCGACCCATATCTCCACGGTCGGGGGATCCACGTCGCACTCGCGGAGGACCTGTTTCGCAAGGGGTATGCTCCTCTTCTGAAGCAGGGCCCCGATGAACTGGTACATATCGGAACGGGACTCCCTTTCGGTCAGGGTCTCGGCCATATCCGCCGTTACAAGTTCCTTTCCGATCGCCAGGGACTGGAGGTCGCGGACCGCAGCACGCATGTCCCCGTTGGCGTTTTCAGCGATGATCTCTATCGCCTCAGGTTCCACATGGGCACGTTCCTTGGCGCAGATCTTCATCAGTGCCTTGGCGATGGTGCCGGCCTGAGGTCTTTTGAAAGTGATCTGTACGGTTTCGGTCTTGATGGCCGAACTCTTCTTGGTGAGTCCGTAGAAATCGTTGCAGATGAGGATGATGGGCTGCGAGGTGGTGCGGACGATCTGCAGGATGGCTGGCATTCCTCCGCGGTCCGAGTTGCCGTAGAGGCTGTCGGCCTCGTCGAGGATGATGAGCTTCATCTTCCCGTCCTTGGTGCTCTCGAAGGCCCCGTTCTCGTCGAAGGTGTTGAAATGGGCCGCCCTGCCTGCCACATTCTCGATGGCGGAGGCGGTACGCTGGTCGGAGGCGTTCATCTCGATGACGCTCCATTCCATATCCCTCGCAAGTGCCAGGGCCGCAGATGTCTTACCGATACCCGGCGATCCGATAAGCACCAGGGCACGGTATTTCGGAATTCCCTTCTTCCAGGATTCCGCCCACTCGCGCATCGTCTTCGCGGCCCCGGGGTTGCCGAGAACATCGCTGAGCGATACGGGCCTGTATTTCTCCGTCCAGTCATCCGCGGCCATGTTGATCAATCCCCCCTATGGTATACTTCGTATAAGACCTCAAAGGATTGTTTAAGATATATCATGAACCCTATGAGTTCGAGGAAGAAGTACATCGAACGTCCCAGGTCGGGTGTGAAGTAGATCACATACAGCAGGACGAACGAGATCATGAGGTACATGAACCCCCTTGAATACTTCTTCAGTAACAGATGTCCCAGACCGAAGATGTTCAGCGCTCCGGGGATGAACGCGATTAGTAAAATGGCATAATCCTTGGGGCCGAGCGGGGTCCTGCGGGTCGGTTCGAATTCGTATTCTCCGAGGCGGCGTCCGCATTTCTCGCAGAACTCCGTGTCCTTGACGTTCTTGCATCCGCAGATGGGACATACGCCTTCTTCCGAGACGACTCTGCCGTTCTCTGTGACAGTGAACGTACGGACGGAACCGCAGAGGTAGCAGAACTCCTCTCCGGGTTCCAGCTCATGACCGCATTCGGAACAGAATATACGGAGTGAGGTTCCGTTCTCGTTCTCTGTGTTTTCCATATGTTCCAGACCTGTGTTTTCCGATGTTCATTCCATGTACATGCGGTAGATGCCGTCGGTGGATTCGACTTTGATATTCTCCCCGTAAAGGGCGGAGACGTCCCTGTCGTTCAGAAGGGCGTGCTTGTCCCCGTCAGCGTAGATCTCGCCTTTGCGGATCATCACGATGCGGTTCACTTTCAGCGGTATATCAGTGAGGTCGTGGGTGATCAGGACGATACAAACCCCGCTGTCTATGAGGAGGTCGAACATCTTCCTGAATTTCGATTTCATAACGATGTCGAGACCTGTCATCGGTTCGTCGAGGACCAGCATCTTCGGGTTGGTGATCAGCGCCCTGGCGATCAGGGTACGCCTCATCTCTCCGAGGGAGAGACATTCTATCTGCCTGGTGAGAAGGTCCTCGATACCGAGTTCCATGGCCCTGAAGCGTATCAGTTCCTCCATTTCCTCGGTGACCGTCATTCCCCTGAACACATCGAGGCTTCCGAAGAATCCGGACCCGATGACCTCGCGCACGGTGGTCTGAGGGGCGAACCTGGCCTGCAGATCCATGGATACAACGCCCATCAAACATCTCAGTTCGAAGATGTTCCAGCGCGTCTGTCCGAAGATCTTCATCCAATACTCGCATTCATCGTCATCGTAGGGATAGACGTCCCCTCTGAGCAGTTTGAGGAGTGTGGTCTTACCGGAACCGTTGAGTCCGATTATCGCCACATTCTCTCCGACGTTGATGTCCAGGTTGACCCTGTTCAGTATACGTTTGCCCTCTTTGACCACAGATACGTTTCTGAGTTCGAGAGCTTTTTCCGACATGTCCGACCCTATCCCTATCGAACC
This sequence comes from Eggerthellaceae bacterium, assembly GCA_963631655.1. Lineage (GTDB taxonomy): Archaea > Thermoplasmatota > Thermoplasmata > Methanomassiliicoccales > Methanomethylophilaceae > Methanomethylophilus. Next base: position 23,033 of record CAVGRR010000015.1, on the reverse strand, counting down.
TATAAGCATTTTCAGAAGGCCGAATCGGGACTTTTGCAGGGACGGTACAGCATGTTTTGATTTTCCTGATTTTATGTAACTGTTCAGAACCCCCATCCTAAAAATGGTCAGATTTTGAAGTCTGGGACT
>CAVGRR010000015.1:4009-22894 GCA_963631655.1 Eggerthellaceae bacterium | reverse complement strand
TATCGTTTCACCGCCCTCAACGGTCAGATGAACCTTCCGGTCAATCAGTATCTGCTTGCAACCGAGCCGTCTGTCATGTTCGCCACCGGTTCCTACGATCAGGCGACGTGGATCCTGCCTCAGATCAAAGACGTCCTCAACGGTAAAGATCTGGATTATCTGTTCATTTCACATTGTGAAGCGGACGAACTGGGAGGCCTGAGGCCTTTCCTCAAGAAATATCCGCATCTGAAGATCCTGTGTTCCTCATTCGCCGCCTCGCAGATCAGGGGATTTGGAATCAAGGCGGATATCGTCGTCTGTGACGGGAATTCCGTATTGAAAGCAGGAGATCTCGAGTTCCGTTTCATCAGATATCCTTCGGAGGTCCACCTTCAGGACGGACTTCTTGCCTTCGAGACCACAAAAGGCATCTTCTACAGCGCCGACCTCTTCCCTCACCGCATCCAGGGAATGGCGAAGACCATCAGCTCCGAGTGGGAGAAGGAGGTGGAGTCCATCGGGAACTCCCATATTCCTGTGGCGCCCCGCTGCGATGATCTCAAAAACCAGCTTCTGGCCATCAGACCTTCATTCATCGCCACCGGTCACGGACCCTCCATCGACCTCAGAGCGCACTGAAATCTCTGTATCCTGTCCATCTTTCTTGATAATACATCCGCTTTGTGTAGGAATATTTTAAAACAAGCAGGGTGTTAAGGGTTTTGTTAGGCTTGGCCGGGGAGCTTGGCGTGCCCTATTCCTGCAATCGTCATAGCAGGGGTGACAGTGGGGGGCGGCAGAGCTGAGAATGTCAGGCCCATAAAGCGACAATGAGACTTTGTCCTGTAGAGTCGGTGTATACCGAGTGTTTTTCCGGAGGGAAAAATGGGCGGTACCAATCGGGGAGAACGGGTCAGGCCCTGACGGGAGCAGCCTTACCCTGAACTACTGACGTTTATGGGTTAGCAGGGTTGAGGAGCGATATGGAAAACCTGAGATTCGAGGTGATGTCCACCTCCATGTGCCTAACACTTCTTGTTTTCAGTGTTTGGGTCATGCGTTCTTCAGATCGAAATTCCTGCCGTCGGATTCAAGGGCGAACTTCGTGTTGCCGTGGACGTACACGTTGAACGAGGCACGTGCGATGCTGGTGCCGATGAATGTGGAGTTGACCTGTCTGATCTCGACGTTGTGGTAACCTTTGACGGTGTTGATCCTCACGACCTCGTTCTCATGAGCGTTCGCAAGGTCGTGGCCGTCCCACTTTATCCCGAAGTAGGAGAATTTACCTTTGATGTTGAGCGGTTCATCAGGCATTATGATGTCCGCCGTGGCCGCTTCGAAGTTTCCGTATATCGGGGTCTGCGGCTGAGAAGGTTGTGGATCATAAACGGGCTGGTCACCTGATTTCTGAAACCGGCCGCCATCTGTGCATAGGCCTGTTTTTTGGTCCATGTACAAGATATTGCAATCCCGAATATAATCTGTTTGGGGCTGTTAACTTTCCTTACAACGGAAGAAACCGCCAATGTCCCAGATGGTGAAAAATGAGGGCCGTGGGGCCCTGTGAAAAGGAGTTTCAGCGCTGGGCGATGATGTAGATGACGTGCCAGCCGAACTGGGTCTGGACCATGCCGAAATCGCCGGTGTTGTACTGGAAGCAGAAGTCTTCGAAGGGCTTTACCATCTGTCCCCTTCCGAACCATCCGAGATCTCCGCCCTGGCGGGAGGAGGGGCAGGAGGATCTTGCTTTGGCAAGGGCTGCGAAATCTGCGCCCTGCATGATCTGATTGTAGATGTCCTGAGCCTCGTCACGGGTCTTCACTAAAATGTGCGCTGCACGAACTTGCTGAACCATAAGCCCTCAATCGAACGGTCCTATAAATGGGGAACGGTGAGTCCCAGAAAATGAAAAGTGAATCCCGGCCGCAGCCGGGATTGATTGGAGGTTGCACAATGGCAATTTGATTTAGTTTGATTTCTGAGCTCCAAGAACCATGCCGGGTCTTGAGCTTGTGACATCTGTTCCGGACCTGCTGCCTTCAAGGTTGTTGGCAATGTCCGAACGGATGGCGTATTTCGCATCGTCGATGGCTCTGAGGATCTTCTTGACGATCATGTCGTTCATGAGCATCATTGCCTCGTCGAAGGTCCTGAGGCCCTTGACGGACAGGATCTTCTGGTTCTCGCACCTTACGATGTCTTTGCAGATAGCATGAAGTGCCCTGTAGCCCTCTGCGGCCTTGATCGTACGCTCGTTCTCGAAGCTGAACGGCATAATCGTGATGGCACCGACGTGGATGCCTGCGCGGTCGCACAGCTCGGCGACGACGGGCGCTGCACCGGAACCGGTACCTCCGCCCATTCCTGCGACGATGAATGCATAGTCGTACTTTCCGCGCACTGCGGAGAGGATCTCTGCATCGTGTATCTGAGCACATTTTTTTCCGAGTGCCGGGTCACCGTTGGATCCCACTCCCTTTGTGACCTCTTTGCAGATGAACAGGCGGGTGTCTGCCTGAGTCTCCTCAAGCGCCTTACGGTCAGTGTTGATCGCAATAGTTCCGACACGTCCCATCCTACCGTAGAGTTTCGAAACTATCCTGCATCCTGCACCGCCGACACCGATGACCGCTATGCGCAGATCTCCGGAGACCGCGATGTCTGATCCGAATCCGTTCGTTTGCATTTTTTTACACTCCTATTTTCCAGACCTGCTGTTTCTTCTGGTTCCCATCCCTTCCGGTACGGCTGGTCTTTCTCACATCATCCGGGATGACTGCTGTGCTGCCTTGAAGGCCCTGGCCTTGGATTCCTCCATAACCTCCTTCGGGATGACATCGTTGTTGACAAGTCCGGCGATGTACGCCGCAGTGTCGGTGATTATCCCCTCAGCCTTCATGTTCTCCAGGGTCTGAATCACGACGGGATTGAGCGGTACTGTGACCGCGCCGTCGGGGTTCTCCGGAGCCTTGCAGCTTGATATGTATCCACGGATCGCGTCACGGACAAAGTCGCTCCTGTTCTCGATCATGTGCTCACTCATGTAGTCCTCCATCAGCTGGATGACATCGTTAGTGATGCGAACTGTGATCTTGACTCCTTCATCGACCATTGTCTATGACTCCTTACAGCCCTTTGACTGACTGCATGTATGTCTATTGTGTTGAAGTATTTAATACTGTCTTATTTCGTCTTACTTTAGAAGACAAGTTCAGACCTAAGTATTCTGAAGTAAGACATAAAATTATGGAGAATCTGACCGTTTTTCAGTTGTCTTACACGGTTTTCCTGCAGAATTGATGGAATTCAGCCATGTTTCACCTGCGGATCCGTCGGATTCCCAGATCTCGAGCGGTTCGAAGCCGGAACTCAGGAGGACAGCGCGGAAGACATTGTATTCCATGTCGGTGTAGTATCTTCCGTCCGGACGTACGCCTTCGAAATCCCCTTTCTTGAAACAGGTGAAGAAGATCCCGTCCTGTTTCAGGGACCTTTTTATCAGCTTGAAAACACCGGGTATCCTGTCCGACGGCAGATGCAGAAGGGAACTGCAGGCCCACACCCCGTCGAATTCATTCTGATAGTCGAGTTCCTCGAACAGCAGCCGACGTACCTTCAGTCCGGTGTTCCTCTCTGCCTCGCGGCACATCCCCTCCGATCCGTCGACAGGTACGACATCGAAACCCATCTTCATAAAAGCTGAAGAATCCCTCCCGGAACCGCATCCGAGATCCAATATCCTCCCTCCTGTAGGCAGGTGTCCGACGAACCTGTTCCTGGCGGAGGACATGTCTATTCCGAATGTTTTCGCCGAGTATTCTCCGGCATTGCGGTCGTAGAAATCGAGGGTCTCCGTGGGTCTTCACCTTCTAATAATATTATATTAGGGAAGGATATGGAGTCGCAATTATATAGGTGACCAGATGGCACGCGATTATGCTGAGATGGAAGCAAAGTGGCAGAAAGCCTGGAGTGAGAACAGGCTGAACGAATCCGAGAGACAGGACGGAAAACCGAAGTTCATGATCATCTTCGCATATCCGGGTATCACAGGTTATCTCCATGTCGGACACCTGCGCGGCTACACCTACGCGGACGCCCTCGGACGTTACAAGAGGATGACCGGTTACAACGTCCTCTTCCCCGTCGGAACCCACGGAACCGGAAACGGATGCATCAGTCTCGCGAACAAGATCAAAAGGCACGATGAGAAGACCGTGGATTACCTCGAGAGGAACGGATGTCCCCCCGAGAGGGTCGACAAGCTCACCGAACCCATGGATGTCGTCAATTTCTTCAACGAAGTGTATCAGAACGACTACTGGAGGAGATTCGGATTCCTCGCCGACTGGAGGAGGTTCACCTGCACCCTGTACCCCGATTACGCCAAATTCATCGAGTGGCAGTTCACCAAGCTCCGCGACAGCGGACTTCTGATCCAGAAACCCTACTATGCACCTTTCTGTCCCGAACACGGCCCCGTCGCCGTCGATCCCTCCGAGACCGATATCTCCAAAGGCGGACTTGCGGAGACACAGGAGTATACCCTCCTCAAATTCTGGTGCGAATCCAAGCAGTTCTACCTTGTCGCAGCCACCCTCAGGCCCGAGACCGTCTACGGTCAGGTCTGTTTCTGGGCGAGATACGATATGGACTACAGCATCGTCAAGAAGGCCGGGGAGACCTGGGTCGTCAGCCCCCAGTGCGCCGAGAAACTGAAACTCCAGTTCGACGGAGTGGAGGATGTGGGCACCATCCCCGGAAAGGAGCTCATCGGTCTGATGTGCAGGGCACCAATGCTCCACAAGGAGATCCCTGTCTTCCCTGCTGATTTCGTGGACCCCGCCATCGGAACCGGTCTCGTCACCTCCGTTCCCTCTGATGCACCCTCTGATTGGGATGCACTCGAGAAGGCCAAGGCCAACCCCGACCTCGTCAACGTCTACCACATCTCCCGGGAGGTCATCGACTCCGTCAACCCCGTCTCTATCATTTCCATCAAGGGATACGGTGAGTTCCCTGCGGACGACATCATCGCCAAGATGAAGATCCGCGACATCAAGGACCCCGCCAAGTTCGCAGAAGCTATGGAAGAGGCCAAGAAGACCATCTACAAGGACGGTTATCACATGGGCCGCATGAAGGACATCTGCGGCGAATTCTCCGGAATGAGGGTCGAAGAGGCCAAAGACAAGATGAAACAGGCCATGATCGACTCCGGAGAGGCTGAACTCTTCAGAGACCTCACCCTTGAGGTCATCTGCAGGTGCGGAAAGCAGGTCCACATCAGGAGGATCGACGACCAATGGTTCATCAACTATGCCGATCCCAAACTCACCGAGACCGCCAAGGCCCACGCTCAGAAGATGAACATCTATCCGCAGGAATACTACGAGAATGTTCAGGGCGTCCTCGACTGGTACCGCGAGAGGGCTTGCGTCAGGCTCGGAAACTGGCTCGGAACCAAGTTCCCCTTCGACAAGAAATGGACCATCGAGGCCATTTCCGATTCGACTTTGTATCCGATCTATTACCTCATCTCCCTTTACACCAACAGCGGACAGATCCGCACCGAACAGCTGATCCCCGAGTTCTTCGACTACGTCATGCTCGGAAAGGGAACCGCTGCCGATGTTTCTTCAAAATCGGGAATCTCCGAGGAACTTATCGAAAAAGTAAGAAAGGATATCCTTTACTGGTACCCTCTCGACATCAACCTCGGCGGAAAAGAACACATGACCGTCCACTTCCCCGTGTTCCTGCTCAACCACGCGGCCATCCTCCCCGAGGAGATGAACCCCCGCGGACTCGTTGTCAACTGGTATGTCACCGGAAAGAACAAGGACAAGATCTCCAAATCCAAGGGAGGAGCTCAGCCCATCCCCGGAGCCGTCGCGAAATACGGTGCAGACTCCATGAGGCTCTATTATGCCCACGTCGCATCCATGTTCGTGGATGTCGAGTGGGATGAGGACATCGTCTTCTCGTACAAACAGAGGCTCGAGAAGATCATGTCCACCGTTGAGGATATGATCTCCGAGGAATCCGACAACGCACCCGCACCCATCGACCAGTGGCTCAGATCGAGGTTCAACACCCACCTCGGAAAGATCCGCACCGCCATGGAGAAGTATGACCTCAGGCAGATGTGTACCATTGTTTACTACGATATGTTCAACGATCTCCGCTGGTACGAGAGGCGCGGCGGAAACTGCCGTGAGACCGTGAAATGGGCCCTCCGCATCTGGATCAACGCTATGATGCCCGTGACCCCCCACGTCGCTGAGGAACTCTGGTCCGAGGCCGGATTCGAAGGCCTCGTCTCCGCCGCACAGCTCCCCGAGGCCGGAGAGGTCTCCGACTCCGCAGAATACGGAGAGGACTTCCTCCAGGCCGTCATCGCCGATGTCAATGAGATCAGGAAGATGGCTAAGGGAGACGTCAAGAAGGCGGTCATCTATACCACCCCCCAGTGGAAGGCCGATGTGGTGAAGATGGCGGTGGCTATGAACGCCGAAGGTAAACTCGGCGTCCCCGAACTCACCAAGGCCTGTATGGCCGACGAGAAGCTCAGGGCCAACGGAAAATCCGTCCCCGACTTCGCAAAGAAGGTCGCCATCGACATCAAGAGGGGCGGTCCCCTCGCCCAAGCGGCAGACTTCGACGAGACCGCCTTCCTCAATTCCGCCAAGCAGTTCATCGCAAGTGAAGTGGGACTCGAGACCGAGATCTACTCCGCGGATGACGAGAACAAGTACGATCCCGCAGGCAAATCCAAGGTCGCCATGCCCGGACGTACCGCCATCTTCCTGGAGTGAGCATCAGTGGCATTAGAGGTCACGATCGTCCTGAGGGAGTTCGGTTCGAAGAGGGTCTTTCTCTATCCCGAAGGCTGCACCTATCTCTGTCTTGAAGAGGCGATGTCCGAAATGTTTGGCTGGGACTTCAATCCCCCGCACCGTTTCGTCATCGGAGACCGGATCATAGCGGACGGAAAAGATGGTTCTGTGGACGAGATCGACACCATTGTTGATGAATCTGTCACCGGCGGTACTTTCGAGTACTCGGATTTCGTGATGTCCTTCGATATCAGAAAGATTGACAAGGTCATCGAGAAACCAGTGATCACCGTCAGCGAAGGGCTGTTCCCTGGAGCCGATTTCACTGCCGAGGGGTGGTCCCGCGCCCTGATGGGGCAGGATATCGACCCCCAGGAAATGAAGGAACTCACATCCCTTCAGGATTACAAGAGCATCAACGACTTCTACGAGAAGTTCTGGCAGCCTGTCCCCGTGCTGAAGGGAAGGATCAGTCCGGTAAACGGTCAGATCATCGGACAGGCCCTGATGATGGGCCTTCCTGGGCTGAGGTACAATGTCGCGTCCGGTAAGGTCCTCAACCTTAACGACTCTGTCTCCGAGGATGATATCCTTATCAGTTCCGAGGATTCCGATATCCTGATGGTCGCGGTCGAGAAGTTCGCCAAGTCACACCGCATCAAGGATCTCGATCCGTTGTCAGTTATCATTGAAAAATACTTCGAGGAATGGATGGAGTTCATCCTTCAGCAGTCCAACATCATCCTTTCCGATTGGGCATATTCGAAGATGCTCTATGCAGACCAGTATTTCACTGAGGATCAGGTCGAGGACATCATCGCCCAGGTGGAGAAGTTCTTCCGTGTCGCATTGCACTGAATAGATGATGTCGGAGAGTTCTGAGTTTATAGAACAACTCATAAACCCATAACGGATATATCATCCGATTATGACCCTCCTCTCGAACAGTCCCACGGACCGCGTCATGGCCTTCATCGATCTTGCGAACATCCGCAAGAACGATATGGTCCCGGGATTCAACATCGACCTTTACAGCGTATGCCATGAACTCACCGGGGACCGCAGGCTTGTCGCCGCGTATGTTTTCGACGCGTCTCCGGAGAACACCACCATCAAATCCCATGAGAATCTCTACAGCAGGCTCAGGATGATCGGTTTCCGTGTGATCACCAGGGGTTCCTACGATGCCGAGAAGCAGGAACAGAAGGAGGTCGACGTCGCCATGGCCTGCGAGATGGTCGTACAGGCGATGAGGGACAATTACGATGTCGCTTTGGTCGTCAGCGGCGACAGGGATTTCGTTCCCGCGATACAGCACGTACAGTCCGCAGGAAAACGGGTGGAGGTCGCGGCATTCAAGAAATCGTTCTCCTTCGAGATGAAGAAGATGAGCGATTACTACTACGAACTGGATTCCTATCCGCTGTTCAACGTGAACACGGTCCTGCATCCCCCATCCGAGGATGAGGGCGAGACCGAAAGCAACGAGGAGGTTGTTGAAGATGGATCTTCGTGATTTTCAGAGACTGGGTATTTTATCAGGAGAGCTCAAGGAAGAGGACATCATCGCCTACAGCAAGGAGTGCGTCATACTAACGTTCAAGAAGGGCGGAGCGGCGGCAGAGTCGGAATACCGCGGAAAACGTGTCTATTCCGTATCCCCGGAGATCGACGGTCCCGGCACCTGGATCTGCAATCTGAAACCTCTCAAGGACTATTACCAGGCCAAGGCCGTGAAGCATCTAGACGCCGCCTTTTTCCTTGCTCTGAAAGAGTCCCAGAAGAAGGAGATCGCGGACATCCTGTGGTCTGAGAACCATGATGTCATCATCCGTTATTTCGACGAGATCTATGCGGAAGAGGTACAGACGAGGATCACCAATGCCGTGACGGAATCTGTCAAACCGCTGCAGGCGGAGATCGAACAGCTTCAGTCGGAGAAGGAGGCCCTCACCCACGATCTCGAACGTGCCAGACATCTCCTGGCCTCTCAGGTCACGCCGCAGGCCACGGTCATCGCGAATTCCGACGGGACCATCCAGATGAACACGGTGCCTGTGGTGACCCGTATCTCGGGCGATGAGATACACTGTGATCTGTTCACATATCACCTTTATTTCGTCCACATAAGCCTGGACAGAAAGAAGATGTTCATCCAGCCGCACCGTTGCGGGAAGACGTTCTGCATCAACGGAACCCTTCACCTCACGAACTTCTCGAACATAGTGCCGTTCGAGGGCGAGTGTCAGCTCAGATCGGAGTTCGTCCCGGACAAAGGGTTCTACGTCTATTTCGACTAAGACCCAGACGGAGGATTTCACTCGGTCGCTTTGAACATGGCGGCCAGTTTTTCATCCATTTCCTTGCCGAAGGCCTGCATGATATCCGCGAGTTTGATCTGCTGAGTGCAGACCTTCTCGCACGATTTGCATCCGATGCATGCCGAAGGCCTCTTGTCCTCGGGAAGCGCCTGGATGAAGAAGGGTGCCAGGAAACCGCCTTCGCTGATGACATTCTCGTTGTATGCCTTGACGATAGCAGGGATATCGAGGTGTTGGGGACAGTGTGAGACGCAGTATCTGCATCCGGTACAGGGGATCATCTTTTCGGAGAACACGTCCTTGGCGAATTCCAGGATCGCGATGAATTCGGTCAGATCGAGAGCATCCTTCTCTTCGAACAGTTTGATCTTCTCTTCCATCTGTTTCATATTGGACATTCCGGAAAGAATGACAGTGACTCCGGGAATGCTCTGAAGGAACTTGAACGCCCATTCGATGGGGGTGCTGTTCTCGCGGAGGTCCTTGATGTTGTTGAACTGGTCCGCAGGCATATCGGCGAGTGTTCCTCCGCGGAGAGGCTCCATGACCCAGATGGGGAGATTGCGTGAATTGAGGAGTTCAACCTTCTCCTTTCCGCGCTGTAATGTGTAGTCAAGGTAGTTCAGCTGGATCATAGCGAACTCCATCTGATCTCCGAACCTGTCGAGGAACCTGGTGAGGGTCTCGACGGTACCGTGGGATGAGAAACCGAGGTGTTTGATCCTGCCTTTCGCCTTCTGCTCGAGGAAATATGCGATGGTGTGGTATTTGTCCTCATCGAGGTAGTAATCGATGTTCAGCTCGCAGACATTGTGGATGAAATAGAAATCAAAATAGTCCACCTGGCACTTTTCAAGCTGCTTCTCGAAGATCTCCTCATGCTTGCCGAAATTGCTGATATCGTAACCGGGGAATTTCGAGGAAAGGTAAAATGAATCGCGGGGGTATTCCTTGAGGAGTTCGCCCATGATGGTCTCGGATTTTCCCATATGGTATCCCCAGGCGGTGTCGAAGTAGTTGATTCCCGCCTTGAATGCGGCATCTACAAGGGCTTTCGACTTACGGACGTTCACGTCTCCGTCATCGGACCCGGTGGGAAGACGCATCGAACCGAAACCGAGCATTGACAACTTCAGGCCTTGAAAATCACTGTAAATCATATTGTTACCTGATGGAAGTTAATAAAAAGGTTACTCGCCCCAGGGGATAAATAAGTTTTGTTTTTCGCCTGTCTGGGATATGCATCTTCCGACGATGAAATCAACTATTTCCTCTATGGATTCAGGATTGGGGTAGAATCCCGGATTGGCATCCATGATGACCACACCGAGTCTGGCGAGTTTGAGCTCGTTCTCGAGCATGATGGCGCTTTTAGGTGTCTCACGTATAACCAGAACTATCTTCCTCTGTTCTTTCAACGCGCACATGAATGTGCGGGAGATCAGGGTGTCGCCTATTCCGCAGGCGAATTTCGCCACCGAGGATTCGGTGCAGGGCACCACGAAAAGGGTGTCATAATCGAATGTCCCAGATGCGACGGGGGCGAACATGTCGTCGTCCTCATACACCTTGTCCGCCATGGTCGCGACCTGTTCCGCGGAGTATTTCGTCTCGGCGGGGATGATGGCCTTGGCGGTCTTCGACATAATCAGGATCTTCTCTCCGGGAAGGGTCTGCAGGAGCCTGATGCCGTAGATGACACCCGAGGCCCCAGTGATGGCGATCACCGATCTCATGCTATCATTTCAGACGGATGGTCTCAAGGTTCTGAGGTGCGACGGTGGGGATGTTGTACTTCTTGTAGATGGAAGAAGCGAGATCGGAACATTTCCTGTCCTCACCGTGACCGATGATGATCTTGTCGGGACGGGGTTCCATAGTGCTGATGTACTTCATCATCTGTTTCCTGTCGGAGTGTCCGGAGAATCCGTCGACGGTTTCGCGCTGCATCTTGATCTGCACGGTGATCTGTTTTCCGTGGTGCGGGAGGGTGATCTCGGTCCTTCCCCTCTGGATGGTCCTACCCAGTGAGTTGTCGGACTGGTAACCGACGAAGATGAGCCAGTTGTTGGGGTCGTCCGCCCATTCCGCGAAATATTCGAGGACAGGTCCGCCGGACATCATACCGCCGGTGGCGAGGACGATGCAGGGGTCGGGACTGTGGCAGATGTTCTCCCTCATCTGGGCATTGTCGACCTTGCGGAAAATGGGGTTGAGGAAGGGGTTGTTCCCTTTCTGGAAGATCTCGGTCCTTAGGGTGCTGTTCAGGTATTCGGGATACGCGGTGTGGACAGCGGTGGCCTCCCAGATCATACCGTCGAGATAGACGGGCATGGAGGGGATGACCTCGGTGCGGATCAGTTCCTCGATGACGAGCATGACCTCCTGGGAACGTCCGACGGCGAAGACGGGGATGAGGATCTTACCTCCGTGTTCGACACCGTCCTTGATGAGTTCTCCGAGGGTCTCGGAGGCATCCTTCCTGGAAGGCTGGAAGTCGTTGTGTCCTCCGTAGGTGGATTCGATCACAAGGGTCTCACAGCGGGGGAACTTGTTGATGGCGGGGTTGAAGAGCCAGGTCTTCTCGAATTTGGTATCTCCGGTGAAGGCGACGTTGTGCACCCCCTCTCCGATGTGGAAGTGGGCGATCGAAGATCCCAGAATATGTCCCGCGTTGTGGAATGTGAGTCTCACATCGGGGGTGATGTCCGTGGTCTCGTTGTACTTCATGGTGATGGTGTGAAGGATCTCGTTCTTCACGTCCTTCTCGCTGTAGAGGTTCTTCCTTGCCTCTCCGAACGCGAGTTTGATGTTATCAAGCTGCAGAAGCGCCATCAGGTCCCTGGTGGGTGCTGTACAGTAGACGGGTCCCTTGTAACCGTATTTGAAGAGTGCCGGAAGGGTACCGCAGTGGTCCAGGTGGGCGTGGGTGATGACAACAGCATCGATGGAATCCAGAGGCTGGACCTCGGGGATGGCGAAATACGGGGTGGCATCGGAACCGGGGTCGAGACCGCAGTCGATGAGGATCCTGCTGTTCCTGGTGGTAAGAAGGGAAGCAGATCTTCCTACCTGCCTGAAACCGCCCATGGTGGTGACCCTGACCCACTGTTCACCTTCGATGGTGGTGCGGACGAGGTTCCTGGCGACCTCTTTGAGCATTTTGTGCCTGTCGTCGGACTCATGACGCAGATATTTTCTGACATCCGAGATAGTTTTCGAGGGAATAGGCGGGGAGCGTATGACCTTGACGTTCCACCCGGTCTCGCGTTTCAGTGCAGAAAGCAGTTCCCCCTGGTTTCCGGTGATCTCGCTGGGGTTGATGGCCTCGACGATGGCCTGACCGGTATCCTCATCGAAGTTGATATCGGTCATCTCCGCAGATTCGGGGATGAGTTTGCGGATCTTAGCCTCAACTTCATCCGAATCCGCCAGAAGCGAGGGGTCGGGACGGATGTCCACCCTTCTTCTGATGGTCTGGGCGATGGTGCGCGGCAGAGCGGTGTCCGTGGAGAAATCCTCGTAGTTTTTCACATAAATGACTACGAGCGAGGCCTCGAACTCGATCTTGGCAACCTCCATGTTCTCTGGAATGAGCTTTTTGATTTGCTCTCTCAGGTTGTCGAAAAGTCTTTCTGGGTTCATTTTATCTGCTTCCAAGGGGAAAAAAAGACGGGGTTTTGTCCCCGGAAAGGGTTTGTGTGAATGTGACCGTTCAGTTCGGATATTTGAATCCGAGCTCCTCGCATCTCTTGCGGATGAGGTCGTTGGGGATCCACTCGTAGCCGTTCGGGCCGATGAAGAGGATGAGCATACCGTCACCGGTGTAGTTGTCCCTGCGCCTTGCCGCGTTCAGGCCGGAGATGGCGACGTCGATGGCCTGGTCCTTGGTCATGTTGGGCTTGTAGAGGGTCTCGAGTGCACCGTAGGCGGTGATGGAACCGGATCCGGAAGAGCTGTACTTGTCCTCGATGACACCTCCGGCGCCGTCCACGCTGAACACGTGTCCGCCGGTCCTGTCATAGCCTGCCACGAGAGGTCCGAGGTAGAATCCGGACCTGATGACGGAACCCATGAGAGTGGCCGCGGTCTGGACGGTGATGGGTGCGCCTTTCTGCATCTCATAGATAGCGATTTGGCTCTTCATGTACCTTACCATGAGCTGAGCGTCTCCGACGAGTCCGGAGATGGTCATGCCGATGTAGTCCGAGATGGGGTAGACCTTCTGGACGTTGCTGTTTGCGATAAGATTTCCCATGGTTGCTCTCTGATCGGTGGCAAGGATAACTCCGTCCTTGATCGTCATTGCAAGGGTGGTGGTTCCGGTTTTAAGAACATTGTCGGATTCCATATTATTCGCACTCATGATTGTAACCTTCGTTGGCAAAACGAGAACACTGCCGGAAAAATTCCCGACTGTTTGTTTTTCCTAATAATAGACTAGGTTTTAAAGCTTTTTATACAAGTGGTGTCACATGGATATTTCGGACGGTGAAAAGGCCGTCTGTGTCTTTTCCGAATATCTGTTAACAGTACATGTTTCTGTGAAACGTTTTATTGTTTCAACGCATGTCCCAGACTCATTTAGGGGATATAAATGGTACCTGCAAAGATGTTGACTATCCTGGTTTCCGTGGCTGCCCTGTTCGCAGGGGCCTTGCTGTGGGATTCCGATCAGGCGTCCGCCGAGGACACTGTGACCACGGTTTCTGCGGAGACCGGGACCACAGGGAACTGTACGTGGACTTTGGAAAATCAGATTCTGACGATAACTGGCGCTACCACGGCTGATGAAGAACCGAATGGAAGTATGGCCGATTATGGGCCGAAAGGGGCTCCGTGGTACGGTATGACCATCACGAGCATCAATCTCGAAAACGTCGCCCATATCGGAAATTACGCGTTCCAGGACTGTACTGACGTGAATCTGGTAAGTTTGGGTTCTGTCATAACTATCGGAGATTATGCTTTATCCGGTTGTACTTCATTGAGTGAGGTGGGTACCAGTGCCGATATAGGAGAACACGCTTACAGCGGATGCACATCGCTGACATACCTCACTGTAAGCGGAAGTGTGGGAAGCTACGCATTCTCAGGATGCACATCACTTGAGGATATCACAATCCTCAGTGAAACTGACAAAACGATCGGATCCTATGCATTCTACGGCTGTATTTGTCTGAAACAGTTGAGTTTCAAGACGGAAGATTCAAAACCTGTCCTCGAAGAGAACTCTCTGAACCTCAGCGATGTTGAGCCTCTGACTCTCATCGTCGCAACGACGTATGATACAGCGACATACATCACTGACTCGGTCACCGGGACCAAGACCTCGGTCGCATATCTCGCGGGTGACAGGCCCCCCATCGAAATAACCGGAACATACGTGTATTCCGGATCGGAGATCGAACTTCCCACATCCGCAATCAGTTTTTTTGATGAGTCGACTATGGTGATCTCAGGGAACAAGGCAACAGATGTCGGAACATACACAGTCAAGGTCGGTCTGAAAGACGGTTATGTATGGTCGGATGGGACACGCACTCCCGTAACTGTGGAGTGGACCATCATACCCAGTGCCGGCAGTAATATCGGGTGGATCCTGGACGGTACCGAACTCACCCTTACAGGTTCCGGTGTTACTACGAATTATGATTCCGATAACCCTGCACCTTGGGGGACCGCGATCACCAAGGTCACCATCGAGTCCGGAATAACCGGTCTGGGCAGTTATCTTTTCGCAGGCTGCACATCGTTGAAGGATGTTGAATTCAAGTCTAATATAGTCTTCCTCGGTGAGGGGGTGTTCAGCGGATGCACTTCTTTGACGGATCTGGATATTCACGGATTCACCGCATCCGTTCCTGCTAAGATGTTTGACGGATGCACTTCACTCGAATCTGTCAATCTGCCGGACTCTTGTGCATCTATCGGAGTATATGCGTTCAACGGGTGCACGGCTCTGAACTCTATAGCATTCCCCGAAACTGTGACCTCTATCAGAGAAAGTGCATTTGCAGGCTGTACTGCTCTGACTGCCCTTACAATCCCCTCATCAGTCACCTCTTTGGGACAGTCTGCCTTTGCAGGCTGTACCGGGCTGAAGGAGCTGTCTGTTCCGATATCCCTTGATGTTGCAGTATCCGCATCATACCCTGTATTCGATAAATGTGCCAGCATAGAGAATGTCACACTCACGGCAGGTAATGGATTTGATTACACTGCGGAAACCGCAGCTGTCACGCCCTGGCGCATAAGCGGTTCTCTGAAAGAGATTGTTCTTTCAGAGGGGGTGCTCTCCATCGGCAAATTTATGTTCTGCAATTGGACAGAATTTTCGGTCATCACCATTCCGGCCACGGTCACCGAGATTGGCGAGTCTGCTTTCAGCGGATGCGTAGGTCTGACCGAAATTATCCTGCCCACCCCTGTGACCGATCTGGGACAGTCAGCATTTGCGGGTTGTACTGGTCTGAAGGAACTCACCTTGTCCATCGGCCTTGATGCCGCAGTATCTACGAGTTATCCTGCATTCGATAAATGTGCCAGCATAGAGAAAATCACGTTCACCGGCACTGTCAGCTATGATTATTCATCGGAGACTTCTCCTTTCACACCGTGGCGTATCAGCACCACCCTGAATGAGATTGTTCTTTCCGACGGAGTGACATCCATCGGCAATTACACATTCTATGGATGTACTGCCCTGAAGACTATCACGATCCCCAGCACTGTGATTTCAATCGGAGATTATACGTTCGTCGGATGTTCGGATCTCACCTTTGTGGTGTTTAAAGGCACTCCGACTTTGGGATCGGACAGTTTCAAGCTTTCCGATTCAGCATTCAAGTTTGCAGTTTCCGGAATGGACGCATCTTCGGTCAAATCCGCTGCAGGTTCAGATGCCACAGTTCTGGTCGCCGATATCGACAAACCGACCGTTTCAGTCAAAGTGTATGCATACAGTGGTTCTACAATCGATGCTAAGGTGGAGGAGATCTTCAATAAGTACGATAGCAATACAATGGTGCCGAGCAGCAGTACCTGGGCCGGAACCGATATTGGTGGATATGACGTGTCATTAAGTCCGATAAGTGGTCTGGCCTGGTCTGACGGTACCTGGGAACCTCTCACGGCCACCTGGTATATTGCAATAAATAAAACCGGAGACTGTTATTGGTACATAAACGGAACTGAATTGATCATAGCCGGTTCCGGTGCAATGGCTAATTACTCCACCAGCCCTTCAGTGTGGAGTGAGGTTACGAGTGTCATTGTTCAAACAGGTGTGACCTCCATAGGCAATTATGCGTTCAAGGACTGTTCGTCCATTAAATCCGTTACGATTAGTGATACAGTTATGACAATCGGCAATTATACATTTACCTCGACTGGAATTTCACAGATCACAATCCCTGCCTCGGTCAAAACCATAGGGGATAATGCATTCTCCTGCTGTAGTTCTTTGGAAACCGTAAATCTGAACAACGGTCTGGAATCTATTTTGGGAGAGGCGTTCTATGGTTGTTCGCTTTCATCAATCTCTTTACCATCCAGTGTGACTAACTTAGGTAATCAGGTGTTTTGGAACTGTAAAAAACTTGAATCTGCGAATTTGAAGGACTCTAAGATAACATCTGTTCCCAGTCAAACTTTTCTTTCCTGTAAATCTTTAAAATATGTTTACCTGCCGGACGGCATTACAATTATTGGTACGTCTGCGTTTGATGGAACTGCTTTGGAATCTATTCTGATTCCCGACTCTGTAAGTTCGATAAATCAGAATGCATTCGAGAATTGTGCTACACTTACGAGCATCGATCTCAGTAAGACTACGATTTCTAAGATAAGCTCCGAAACTTTCATCGGGTGTAAAGTACTTGAATCTGTGCTTCTGCCATCAGATCTGACAACCATAGACAGTAGTGCATTCTCTGGATGTATCAAATTGACAGAGGTGTCGATTCCTGCAAAAGTGACAGAGATAGACAGTGGTGCATTTAGTGGATGCAGTTCCTTGAAGTTCATTTGTTTCGAGGGGGAGCCTGAGAATCTGTGGGATAATTGTTTCAAGACCGGTACAGAATCCCTGAGGATTTCTGCATCCGATACGCTTTTTAAGAAACTGTCTGACGATAAATCCAATTATTTTGATAATGACGATATTATACTCTTGAGGGCTTCGGTCAAACCGACGCTTTCCGAATCAGAGTACGCCTATACCGGTTCGGAGATAAGCGTCGATATCGATGGTCTCGACAACACTGCTATGACGGTCGTTTCGGGCGACAAAGGGACCAATATCGGTACGTACACGCTTGTCATTAAACTGAACGACAGTGAGCAATATTGGTCTGACGGAACCAAGGACGATCTTAAACTACAATGGAAGATCAGTCACATAACCGGCGACTGCACCTGGTCTCTGAACGGAAACGAACTCACAATCTCCGGAACTGGGGCGATGGGAGAGTATTCTGCTTCTTCGAAGGCCCCCTGGGGCACCGGAATCACGAAGGTCACTTTCTCCGAAGGAATGACCTCCGTCGGAGCTTATGCGTTCGCGGGTTGTACCGGTCTTACTTCGGTCACTATTCCGTCATCTGTAACCGCGATCGGCGAATCTGCATTCAGTGGCTGTTCCGGTCTGAACTCCGTGAAATTCGAATGCACTACGCCGGCTCTCGGAAACAGCTGTTTCGAACTCAGCGATACTCAGGAATGCGAACTCTTCGTATACGGGTCTGTGACGTTGAATTCCGCAGCCGTCGGATCGAAGGTCTCTGTAACGTATGCGATACTCAAGAATGCCTTATCAGTATCCAAAACCTACACATATGATGGGTCGGATATATCTGTCCAACCGACAGATATTGTCGGATTCGATTCTGAGAAGATGGAGCTTTCAGGCGATACCTCTTCCAAGCCCGGAAAGAACGTTCTTCATGTGGAGCCTAAGGCTGGATACGCATGGACCGACGGAACCAAAGCTGCAGTGGAGGTCGCCTGGTATTCCGACAACAGTACCGGGGAATGTTTCTGGGAGATCGACGGAACCACACTCAAACTTACTGGCAGTGGCAAGCTCGGAAACTATTCCGCTTCTTCGAGGGCCCCCTGGGGCACAGGAATCAAGACGGTCAGTATCAGCGAAGGCGTGACCTATCTCGGACGTTATGCATTTGCGAACTGCACAGGTCTTACGGAAGTGACCCTTCCTGCCTCCATCGCCGGTGTCGGAGACGACTGTTTCAATGGCTGCTCCTCCCTCAATAAAATCACCTTTAATGGAAAGCTCGAGTCCAAAAACTTCGGTGTCAACAGTCTCTGTCTAAGCGATTCAGGCAGCCACACATTTGCCGTGATCGGGCTTACTGATAAGGTAATTCCTTCAAATGCAACAGGAAGCAAGGTGACTGTCAGGTATGCGGTCGAGTCCATATCGAGATCGTCGATTTCAGTATCTGGCACATATCATGTGAGCGGGTCGGAGATCACAGTTCCGACCGATAAAATAAGCGGTTTCAACGGCACATACATGGAGGTTTCCGGAAACAAGGAAACCGCTGCCGGTTCATACACTCTCACCGTATCACTCAGAGACGGATATGCCTGGTCCGACGGAACTTGGGATTCTGTCAGTAAGGATTGGGTCATCGACAACCATACTTTGAAGTACAACTCTGAGGTGCCTGCGACCTGTACCGAAACCGGAACGAAGGAACATTGGAAATGTGATG
>CAVGRR010000015.1:0-3918 GCA_963631655.1 Eggerthellaceae bacterium | reverse complement strand
ACCTGAATATAATTGGGCCGGAGTCACCGCCTGTACCGCTTCAAAGACTTGTTCTGTCTGTGGCGATATCGTTTCCGATGAGGCTGTGATCAATTCCACTGTCACTGTGGAGCCAACCTGCACTACCGCCGGCGAGATGACCTACACTGCAACCTTCACGAAAGAGGGTTTCGTTGCACAGACTAAGACTTCCGAGATTGCTGCCCATCATACGATCGAGTATGTTGCCGAGGTGCCTGCGACCTGTACCGAAACCGGAACGAAGGAACATTGGAAATGTGATGTTTGTGAAGCCCTCTTTTCCGATTCAGCCGGAAATGTACCGACCACTGAAAGTGAATTGATTATCTCTGCAAAGGGACACTCCTATGGAGAACCTGAATATAATTGGGCCGGAGTCACTGCCTGTACTGCTTCAAAGACTTGTTCTGTCTGCGGTGACACTGTTGTCGATGAGGCTGCGATCACCTCGGCCGTCACCGTGGAACCCACATGTACAACTGTCGGTGAGAGGACCTACACTGCAACCTTCACGAAAGAAGGATTCGTTGTAAAGACCCAGACTTCGGAAATTGCCGCTCTCGGCCATACGATCGAGTATGCTGCCGAGGTGCCTGCGACCTGTACCGAAACCGGAACGAAGGAACATTGGAAATGTGATGTTTGTGAAGCCCTCTTTTCCGATTCAGCCGGAAATGTACCGACCACTGAAAGTGAATTGATTATCTCTGCAAAGGGACACTCCTATGGAGAACCTGAATATAATTGGGCCGGAGTCACCGCCTGTACCGCTTCAAAGACTTGTTCTACCTGTGGCGACACTGTTGTCGATGAGGCCGTGATCACTTTTGTCGTCACCGTGGAGTCCACCTGTACTACTGTCGGCGAGATGACCTACACCGCCACCTTCTCTAAAGAGGGTTTCGTTACACAGACCCAGACTTCGGAGATCGCTGCCTTCGGCCATACGATCGAGTATGCTGCCGAGGTGCCTGCAACGACCTCTGAATACGGCGTCAAGGCCCACTGGCGCTGTTCTGTGTGCGGAAAGAACTTCAGCGACGAATCCGGAACCACCGAAGTATCCGACGAGGAGCTCAGGATCCCCAAGATCGAAGAAGGCGGCAGCAACACCATCGCCATCGCAGCTGTCGGTGTCATCGCGGCCGTCGGAGCACTCGGTGCCGCAGTGTTCTTCCTGCGCAGAAGATGAAACACAAGGGGGCGGAAACCACCCGTCCCCGATTATAAAAAACCAGGCCGATCACTTCAAACAGATCGGTCTGGCACATTCGTTTTACTGTTTGTTCTGACTGAGTCCGCAGCGGTCGTTCAGTCCGCTCCACATCACGGGAACGCCTTCGGCCTCGCTCTTTCTCAGATCGAGCACCCTCTGGTTCTCGCTTCCTCTGAACATCAGCGAGAGGTTCCTCTTGGATTCGACGAACCTTCCGTCCACGAGGATGTCGATGTACGAAAGCATCTCATCGGTCACTTCGCACCTGCATCTTGCCGGAACCTTTCCTTTCAGTTCCTCCCAGGTGAAACCCGAGTAGGTCCAGATGCTTAGATCCGGGTATATCTCACGTACCCTCTTCAGAAATCCCACGAGCACCCTCTGGTTCTGAGGTTCGAAAGGTTCCCCTCCGAGGACCGTGAGTCCGTTCACATGAGCGGGACGGAGCGAATCGATGATGGTCTGTTCTGTTTCAGAGGTGAACTCCTTCCCGAAACCGAAGTCCCAGGTCTCGGGTTGGAAGCACCCCTTGCAATGGTGGTTGCATCCGGACACGAAAAGGGATGTCCGGATGCCGGGTCCGTCGGCGATATCAAGGAACTTGATATTACCGTAGTTCATAGATGGAGGACCCTCTCCTTGATCTCCTGGGTACGTCCCTGGTTCCAGTACTGGGTGCCGATGTAACCGCAGGTCCTTCTGGCGATGTTCATCTTGGCCTGGTCGGTGCATCCGCAGTTGGGACATTTCCAGATCAGTTTTCCGTCATCCTCGACGATGCTTATCTCTCCGTCGTATCCGCAGACCTGACAGTAGTCGCTCTTGGTGTTGAGCTCCGCATACAGGATGGTGTCGTAGATGTATTTCATGACACTCAGCACCGCAGGGATGTTGTTCTGCATGTCTGGCACTTCCACATAGGAGATGGCTCCTCCGGGCGACAGGGCCTGGAACTCCGACTCCATCTTGAGTTTGGAGAACGCGTCGATGTGCTCGGTGACATGCACGTGGTACGAGTTGGTGATGTAGTTCTTGTCGGTGACGCCTTTGATCTTTCCGAACCTCTTCTGCAGGGATTTGGCGAACTTGTAGGTGGTGGATTCGAGAGGGGTTCCGTACAGGGAGTACCTGATGTTCTCGTCCGCATACCAGCGCTTGTAGGTGTCGTTGAGATGTTCCAGGATGTTGATTCCGAACTTGTTGCCCTCGGGGTCGATGAGCTTCTTTCCGGTGACCTCGTAGACGCATTCCCATAGTCCCGCGTATCCGAGGGAGATGGTGGAATATCCGCCGTAGAGGAGCTTGTCGATGGTCTCTCCTTTGTTGAGTCTTGCTAAGGCTCCGTGCTGCCACAGGATGGGGGCGACGTCCGAGGGGGTCCCCTTGAGCCTGTCGTGCCTGCATTTCAGTGCCTTGTGGCACAGTTCCAGACGCTCGTCGAGGATCTTCCAGAACCTGGGGACGCGGTCTTCCGCTTTCACATTGCCTTCGCATGCGGTGCATGCCACATCGACGAGGTTGATAGTGACGACACCTTGGTTGAATCTTCCGTAGTACTTCGGTTTCCCGTTCTCGTCGACGTACGGAGTGAGGATGGAACGGCATCCCATAGGGGGATACACCTGTCCGTTTCCGTTCTCGTCGACCTTCAGCTTCTTCATGACCTTTGCCGAGAGATAGTCGGGGACCATCCTCTTGGCGGTACATTTCGCTGCGAGTTCGGTGAGGTAGTAGTAGGGGGTTCCGGGCTCGATGTTATCCTCGTCGAGGACGTAGATCAGCTTGGGGAAGGCGGGGGTGATGAAGGCCCCGGTTTCGTTCTTGACTCCCTGGATCCTCTGGTTCAGTACTTCTTCGATGATAAGTGCCAGATCCGCTCTTGTCTGAGGGTCATTGGTCTCGTCGAGGTACATGAACACGGTGATAAAGGGCGCCTGACCGTTGGTGGTCATCAGGGTGACGACCTGGTACTGGATGGTCTGAACACCTCTCTTGATCTCCTCTTTCACGCGCTTCTCGGCGATCTTTGCGAGATCTTCATCGGACACCTTCATTCCGATGAGGTCGTACTCCTCCTGGAGCTCCTTCTTGATCTTTATCCTGGAGACGTTGACGAAAGGTGCCAGGTGGGTGAGGGTGATGGACTGTCCTCCGTACTGACAGGATGCGACCTGCGCGATGATCTGCGTCGCGATGTTGCATGCGGTGGAGAACGAGTGAGGGGGATCGATCTTGGTGCCGGAGATGACAGTGCCGTTGGTGAGCATGTCCTCGAGGTTCACAAGACAGCAGTTGTGCTCCTTGACGGCGAAATAGTCCGCGTCGTGGAAGTGGATGAGGCCTTCGTCGTGTGCTTTGACGACGTCGGGAGGCAGGAGGATACGGCGGGTGAGGTCTCTGCTGACCTCTCCTGCGATGTAATCCCTCTGAACGGAAACAACAGTGGGATTCTTGTTCGAGTTCTCCTGCTTGGCTTCTTCGTTGTTGCAGTCGATAAGGCTGAGAATGTTCGCATCGGTGGTGTTGGACTGACGTGCCAGATTCCTGGTGTAGCGGTAACGGATGTAACGTTTCGCGGTCTCAGGAGCGTTCTGTTCGATGATCTTCGTTTCTACAAGTTCCTGGATCTCCTCAACCGACAGTGCACGGC
The DNA here is from genome assembly GCA_963631655.1 of Eggerthellaceae bacterium. GTDB lineage: Archaea > Thermoplasmatota > Thermoplasmata > Methanomassiliicoccales > Methanomethylophilaceae > Methanomethylophilus. The sequence continues at coordinate 31 of CAVGRR010000015.1, read as the reverse complement.
CCATCTCGTTGCAGTAATCCTCGATGACGAG
>CAVGRR010000014.1:0-42855 GCA_963631655.1 Eggerthellaceae bacterium | reverse complement strand
CTCTCCGAGAACACTCTACAGTCAGCCGCTCTAGCCAGTCTGAGCTAAGTGGGGATAGGAGAGGATATTCATACGATATTTAAAGATTGTCGGACTCGCCGTCTGGCACATTGCAGTTCATCCGATGTAACCGAGGTGAGTGTCATCGGATTTCTGCTGTTCCGTGGCCTTGTTGGTGAGATCCTCGATCTTACTGTTCTCCTCTTCCAGAGCAGTAAGCTGAAGGTCCTCCACGCCGAACAGTTTTCCGAGCACGTTGAGGATGCAGATCGCACTGCCTGGGTCTGCGAAGAATCCCGATGTCTCGCCCATCAGACAGAAGGCATCGATGCCGTTGATCTGACCGAGTCCGAGGAACAGTCCTGCGGCACCTACGATGCCGTTCTTGGGCTCTCCGGGGTTGAATGTGACACCTGCCTTCTCCAGGCCTTCTTTAAGCTCTATCTTTGTGACCGCACCGAACACGTGTCTGTCCTTTATGATGCGTCCGACACCGTAACCGCCGAGGGTGACGATCTGTTTGGTGCCGTAGGAGACGAGGATCTCCATGATGTCCTCTGCGAGGATGAACTGGCCTTCGGCGGAGCTTCCTTGATAATCTCCTCTGAGGATGATCAGGTCCTGTCCTGCAGGGGTGCGGGCATACCACAGTTCGTTGCATGCCATCTTCACGACGTTGTTCTCGTCGGGTATCACCTGAGGTGGATAGTTCATGGAATATATCGAGGCGAACTTCTCGGCCTTCAGGATCTCTGAGAAATGGTCTCCGGCGATCTTGCCCACGTTGCCGATCCCGGGAAGGGCGCTGATGAAGATCGGATCTTTAAGCACCGGCCTGCTGTCAAACTTTACGATATTTTCCATTGTTGCCATACTCCTGTTTGATGCTTATGCGGCGGTACTTGCCGTACTTGTCATCCGGAGAGAAGCGCGGAGGGACCGATGAAACGGTCTCCGCAGAACACTTGGCACAGTTGTTAAAAAGAGTGTAACGTCCGCATCTGGGACATTTACGTAACTGTGTCTTCATATCATTTGTTCTCGCGCTTGAGAACGGCAACTCCGCCGTCCTTCTCAAGGCTGTTGATCGCGGCCGTCGAGATCTTCTTGAGAGCGTCCTCTGCCGATTTGTATTCGGTGGAGTTGACGACCACTCTGTATCTGGGAGATCCGACGCAGGTGATCTGGGCATCGGCACCTTCCGCAGCGCTGAGTCCCGCGAGGAGTGCTTTCCTGATAAGCTCGACTCCGTTGGGTGCTGAGGAGGTCATCTCCAAAGTGGCTTCGATCTGGACCGCAGGGGGCGCGATGTTCTCTTTCGCGACCTCGACGAACGCATCGACCCAGTCGCCTGTATAATCCTGGGTGAATGCCTCGGTGTCGGCCACGACGCTCTCGAATGCGTCGTAAAGTGTGCCGTAATCCTCCAGCAGGGTGCTTCCGAACTGATCGAACGCCTCATCGGCATCGATCTTCAGCCTGTCAGCTACAATTTCGAGAAGCTTCTCGGCCTTCTTCTCGTTCTTCCACTGCTGGATTCTTTCTCTTTTCTGGTGATCGTTGACGGACTTCAGAGAAAGGTCGATGTGACCTTTCTGAGAGTCGACGCCGAGAACCTTACAGACTATTTTCTGTCCTTCTCTGATGTAGTCTCTGATGTATTTGACCCAGCCAGTGGCTACGTCCCTTACGTGGATGAAACCCTCTTTTTCGTCATATTCGTCAAGGGTGACGAAGGCACCGAAGTTCTTTACAGAAGTGACGGTGCAGACGACGAGTTCTCCGTTCTCGGGAAAGCCTCTGGCACGGGACATCAGCCGACCACCTCAAGGACTTCGCCGCTGATCTCTCCGTTTCCACCCTTGGGGGTGACGAGAACGGAACCGCAGACATTGCAAAGCACCTTGGTAGCGGCCCTCTTAAAGACGATCTGTTCGTTTCCGCAGTCGGGGCATTTGACCTTGACAAAGTTGTTGACCATGAAAATCACTCCGTGAGCTCGAACTTCTTGGCCCTGATGCATGAGGTGAGGTGGGCCTTCTTGCACTGTTCGCATCTGTACCTGATGTTGACCCTCTTGGTGGGCTTCTCTCTGCCCTCGGGCTTAGGCCTGGGGAAACCTCCGTAACCGGAAGTGACCTCCCTGAATCTCCTCTGACCCCATTTGAGCTCGCTTGCTTTCTTCTTCTTTACCCTCTCGACTGCGTGGCTGGTGTGAGCCTGGCAGAAGGGGCAGTATGTTTTGATAGTTCTCGGCATTTTCATTATAATCACCTAATGAAATTCAATACAACCAGCGTCTATACGCAGGTTCTATATAAACCTCCTTAACCCCGTCTATTATATAATAAATGCTGGTGAATTACGTCACTCGCGGATCTCCACGGTGCCGTTGGAGTGGGCTATGACCACTGCTCTGACCATATTGATGAAGAGTCCGCATTCGACGACACCGGGTATGCGGTCCAATGCCGACTCGGTGAACGCGAGATAATCGATTCCCTTTTCGAATTTACAGTCGTAGATCAGGTTTCCGCCCTCGGTCATGTAGGGTTCATTACCCTTCATCCTCAGGACGGGTTCGCAGCCCTGCCTCTTCAGTCCGTAGGCTGTGTGCTCGTGACCGAAGGATAATACCTCTACGGGGAGGGACACCCTGGTTCCGATCTTCTCGACGAGTTTGCTCTCGTCGACGACGATGATCTCCTCAACGGAGGCGGCGGCCACGACCTTCTCGTGCAGCAGCGCTCCTCCGAGACCTTTGATGAGGTTCATGGAGGGATCGACCTCGTCGGCACCGTCGATGGTGACGTCGATGTGGTCGACCTCGTTCAGGCTGACAATGGTGATACCGTTCTCGAGTGCCAGACGTTCGGTGGCGTTGGAGGTGGCGACACATTTGAGATTGTATCCTTTCTTGACAAGTTCCGCCACTTTCAGGATGACGAAGTATGCGGTGGACCCCGTACCGAGTCCGACGGTCATCCCGTCCTTGACGAAGGTCTCGACGGCCTTCTCCGCCGCCGCTTTTTTCATTTGGTTCTGATCGATCTCGACCATGGCTAATCACTGACATACCCATGTGTGAAAAATTACATTAATGTAACGACATTCGGAGGGCATGCGTTTGGCTTCTCTGTATTCGGGCGGTAAGGATTCCTCGTTCTCTTTGTATGTGGCCGAGCAGATGGGCCATGAGGTCCCTTATCTGGTGAACATAAAACCCGAGGACAAGGCGTCCTGGATCTTCCACACCCCGAACCTCGATGCGGTGCCCGCGATGGCCGAGGCCATGGGGAAGAAGCTCATCGTCGGACACAGCACCGGCGAGGAGGAAAGCGACATGCTGGGTCTTCACGATGCTCTCGAGGGACTGGATATCGAGGGCATAGTCACCGGCGCGGTATGGTCCGATTACCAGTGGGACCGCATGAACATGGTCTGCGACGATCTGGGTCTTAAGCTCATAGCCCCCATGTGGAGGAAGGACCAGGACATGCTCATGGAGCAGATCATCGATTCCGGCATCAAGGCCGTTATTGTCGGATGTTACGCCGAAGGTTTCGACGAGTCATGGCTGGGGCGTCCGATAGACCGTGAAACGCTTGCGGAATTGAAGAAACTCCGTGAGAAATATGGAATAAGCATCATGGGCGAGGGCGGAGAATACGAGTCGATGACCCTGTACTCCCCGCTGTTCTCGTATCCCCTTGAGATCGCTGGGTCTGTCAATGACTGGTCTCGCAACAACGGGACCATGCGCGTCTCGGGACTCAGGCCTTCGAAGAACTGACCTCTTCTTCTTTGAGATATGCGGGCCTGAAGTGTCTCATCCTCAGTGCGTTCAGTGTCACCGATAAGGATGAGCATGACATGGCAGCTGCGGCGAGCATCGGCATGTGGCTGAATTCGCTCATACCCAGAAGGTACGGGAGACCTGCCGCGACGGGGATGCATATTGCATTGTAGATGAACGCCAGGAACAGGTTCTGCCTGATGTTCCGGATGGTGCTCTTTCCGATCTCGATGGCGGTGGGAACTGTTCTGAGATCATTGTTCATCAGCACCACATCGGAGGCTCCGATGGCGATGTCCGTTCCGGACCCGACGGCCATTCCGACGTTCGCCTGGGTCAGTGCAGGTGCGTCGTTTATTCCGTCCCCCACCATGGCGACGGTCTTCTGCATGAGCTGATATTTCTTCACCGCTCCGATCTTGTCCTGCGGAAGCGCATTGAACTTCACTTCGTCTATGCCGACCTCGGATGCCACGGCCTTTGCGGTGGATTCGTTGTCACCGGTGATCATCACAGGTGTCGCACCCAGTGATTTGAGGTAACCTACCGCTTCGGCGGAGGTCTTCTTGATGGGATCGGCGACGGCTATGAGTCCTTTAACCACATCATTTACTGAGACATACAGGCAGGTCCTCGCCTTCTTTGTGATATTATCATAGGCGTCCGAGAACGCTGAAACATCAAGACCCAGATCATCCATGAGTGCCTTGTTTCCTACAGCCACTTTCATACCGTCGACCGAACAGGTGACACCTTTTCCGATGATGTTTTTGAAATCCGAATGAGGTCTCAGAGGAACGGACCTTTTCTCCGCATCTTTGACGATGGCCTGAGCGATCGGGTGCTGTGAGTCGAACTCGGCAGAGGCCACAAGACCCAGAAGTTCCAGATCGTCCATTTCAGTCACGATGTCGGTGACCTCGGGCTTTCCTTCGGTGAGTGTTCCGGTCTTATCCAGAACGACAAGATCCACCCGACCGGAGGCTTCGAGCATGGCGGCGCTCTTGAACAGTATTCCGAGCTTCGCGGCATTGCCTGTTCCTACTATTATCGCCAGCGGAGTGGCAAGACCCAGAGCGCACGGACACGATATCACGAGGACCGAAACAAGCACAGTGATCGACGAGGCGACGCTCCACCCTCCGAGGAAGTACCAGCAGAGGCAACTGACGATCGCGATGAGCATCACGGCGGGAACGAATATCGCCGCGACCCTGTCGGCCATACGTGCCATAGGTGCCTTGGTGCCCTGTGCCCTCTCGATCATTCCGATGATCTGGTGGAGGACCGTGTCTTTTCCGACCTGTTCCGCACTAACGCGCAGACTTCCGGATCCGTTGATGGTTGCCGCATAGACATGGTCCCCGACATGTTTCACGGCAGGGATGCTCTCTCCGGTCAGCATGGATTCATCGATGACGCTCTCTCCTTCGATGATGCATCCGTCGGCGGGGATACCCTCTCCCGGTCTTACAAGAATGATATCTCCTGTTCTCAGTTCGGAGACGGGGATACGTTCTTCTTTTCCGTCACGGAGAACGGACGCCTCCTGGGGTTCCAGATTCAAAAGTCCGCTGACCGCGTCGTTGGTCTTCACCTTTCCCTTCGCTTCAAGGTACTTTCCGACGGAGACGAAGGCGATAATCATCGCGGCGGAGTCGAAGGACACATGCATCATGTAGTCCATGTTCTCCGTTGAATTGACGGTGATCATCAGGTACAGCATGTACAGGCTGTAAACGAACCCTACTCCGCATCCGAGGGCGACGAGGGTGTCCATGTTGGGACTTCCCCTGAAAAGTGCGGGGATCCCGCGGGTGAAGAACTTCCTGCCGGACCAGATCACAGGAAGACACAGTATGAGCTGGATGACGACGAAGGTGATGTGGTTGTTGTCATGTTCGAACGGAACATCGATGTCCGTGAGCATACCGACCATGGCATAGATCGTCAGAGGTATCGCGAAGATCAGGGCGATGGCGAGGTTGATCCTGCGCTGTTTCGCTTCTTTGCGGTCAGCTTCGGCGATAGCCTCCGAGGAACCTTCGATGACAGTGTATCCCGCTCTGCCTACGGCCGCGACTATATCTTCATGTCTCGTCACCGAATCATCATAGGTGACAGAGACCGTGTTGTTCCCGAAGTTGGCCACCGCATCGGCGACACCTGGGACTTTCTTGATGAAGGTCTCGATCTTCACCGCACAGGCGGCACATGACATGCCGCCGACGCGGAGGGTCTCCTTCGTATCTGCCATTCTCAGAACAGCCCTTTCTTGACCTTGGCCGTGAAACCGGCGTCGATGATGGCGGACAGGACCTTCTCCTCAGTGGCCTGCACCCCGTCGATCTCCATGGTGGCCTTGCCGATCTGGACGTTGAGTTTGGTGACTCCGGGCATGGTGTCGAGTGCGCTGATGACCTTTTTCACGCAGTTTTCGCATGCCATTCCTTCGATAGTGAGTTTTAGTTTTGCCATAATTTGGAATTGGAGATTAGGGATAAATAATTATACGGTTCCGGAACGGAAATCGTTCGGAATCGAAGAAATCCACCGGGGGATAATGGCTCCCCGGCAGAGGTATGGGGTTTATTCGGAAGATGATTTTTCCCAGATCGCACACAGGGCGGTGCCGTATACTGCGGTATCACCGGGCTTGTAGGTCGTACCTGTCCCGTCCAGTTCTGTGTTCCAGCTCTTGAAGGTGTATCCTTCCTTTGTGAACATACAATCGCTGACAGTAGTACTTTCAGAGAATGTATTGGTCTCACCGTCAGAGGTTTTACCACCGTTGCCGTAATAAGAGATTCCTTTCTCAGTGAGCACTCCGTCGAATCCGATATTCTTGGTGGCGGTGAATGAAACCGTGGGTTTTCCGTCGACAACGCTCATGGAAATGTCGCTGCAGTTCTCGAGGGTTATCTTCAGGACATAGTCCTTGTCATTGTATTTTCCCAGGAATATGCCGTGTTCGGAGTCGTAGGTCCAATCGCTTCCGGAAACCGCGACGATCTTGGCAGGTGAGTAGAATTTGGTGTAGTCTATGATGTTCGTACCGTTGATCTCGAAGGTGAAATCCATATCTCCGGAGAAATGGTACGAATCGACGTATAATGCCGAACCCGACCATATCGCGTACAGATGGGTGTACTCAGGAACAGCGTCCAGGTAATGATATTCGGTGCCGGTTCCGTCCGCCTTGGTGTTCCAGGACTGGAATGTGTGGCCTTCATATGTGAAGAGGCTGCGTTCGGCGAACTCCTTGTTATCGACGATGTATTCGGTTTTGCCGTCATCGGTGACTCCGCCGTTTCCGTGATAGGTCACTCTGTGGATGTTCGCGCTGCCATGATTCTCCTCCATAGACCCTACTGCGATGAGCGCAGCAGCGACGATGATCACGACGGCGATCACTGCGATGACCGTGTTTCTGCTTAATGCCATGATATTAAGACAGTATACGCGTATTTCAAAGATTATGCAAATACAAGGTCACAGTTCCATAATCCTGTGATATGTACAAATCCTGATTTGCCTGGCTGGCACATTTAGGATTATTGATAAAAAGGGCGGAGCAGGGGGTCTGACACCCCCTGTCAGGTTATCAGGAATGCTGTACCTTCTCGATCGCCGTGACGATGTCGGAGATCTCCTTCTCGGGGTTGCGGTACATGCCCGGGGTCCTTACGCGGTGAATGTGCCAGCCTCTCGATTCCAGGTATTTCTGGCGGTGGTAGTCACGTTCACGGGTGTTGTTGGAAAGGGCATAGATCCTGCTGTCGCACTCGATACCGAGGATGAATTTGTCGTTCTGCTTTACGCCGAGATCAATGGTGTATCCGCCGATACCGATGTTCTTCTCGACGGTGTATCCCTTCCTGACAAGGGCGGTGTACACCTTCTCCATGATGGGCGCCTCATAGGAGGATTCATCATCATATGATGTGTGGCAGGCGGGCACGAACTCCTGCAATATCGAATGTGCCAGCGGGGTGTTCCTGTCGCTCACCGCCTTGGCGTACTGCAGGTATTTCTTCAGGATCTTAGGTCCGTCGCTCTTCAGTCCCTCGGTCTGAAGCTCGTCGGGTTCGATGGAATCGATGATGTAGACCTTCTTCTTCGCACGGGAGATGGCGACGTTCAGCCTGTTCTCTCCTCCGCGCATGTTGAGCCATCCGAACCTCTGCATGAGCTTTCCGTCCTCGTTCTTGGCGTATCCGATGGAGAAGATGATGACGTCACGCTCATCTCCCTGAACGGATTCGATGTTCTTGACGAACAGGCCCACATCCTCTCCGTTATCGAAACGTTTGGACTCCTCGGCGACAGCAACTGCGAATGCTGGGTCTGTTGCGGCATAGTCGTCGATCTTGTCGTTGATGAGGTCTCTCTGGGCGACGTTGAATGTGATTATACCTACGGTCTCACGGTTTTTACGGGTCTGGAAGAATTCGTGCAGTAGTTCTACGACACGGTCCGCCTCGGCCTCGTTGTGCCTGTTGATCCACTGTCCGTCCACCTTGATGACCTCGATCGGAGGCCTCTCCGGCTGGACGATGTTGGGGGACACGAACAGTTTGCCTCCGTAGAACGCGTAGTTGGAGAATGCGATCAATTCCTCGTATCTCGAACGGTAGTGGAAGTTCAGGAGGATGCTGTCATATCTCGAACGTGCCAGATCCAGCAGGCTCTCCTCTTCGAGGGCACCGTTGACGGCATCGTCGATGTCATCCTCATCCTCCTCATAGGTGATCCTTCCGCTTCCGAGGTTGGACGGCCTGAGCTGTTTGTGGTCTCCGGCGACGACGACCTTCTTCGCACGGAAGATGGAGGGGACACCCCTCTCCACGTACATCTGTGACGCTTCGTCGAATATCAGAAGATCGAACAGACCCATCTCCATGGGGATGATGTCCGATACCACTTCGGGAGTGAGGAGCCAGATGCGGATACCTTTGAAGAGTTCGTAATCGTAACGTTTGATGAACTTGTTGAGGCTCCATTTCCTCTTGTTGTCGACGATCCTCATGATGTCGCCGCGTCTCTTGGACTCGGTGATGTTGCGGAGATCGTTGCTGAGGATGCTCTCGAGGAGTTTTTTGGTCATTGCACGTTTGGTCTCCACATTGCGGTCGATCTCGGCCACGATACTGTCGAAGTCCTGTAGTTCCTGGAGGATGTCCTTATGCGATGCATCGAACCTCTGGAGGTGGTCGTTGAGGATGAAGCGGTAGATCTCGTCGTTGGTGGTCATTGTGCTGCTCTTGAGCTCTTTGCTGACCGCGAGCATGCTCTTGCTGTAATCCTTCTCGATCCCGGAGAGGCCGTGATAGACGGTGGACCTGGCGGAGAACACGTCGTAATCATCCACGGTCTCCATCAGGGACTTTGGGTTGTTCTTGATGTCCTCGATGGTCTTGTTGGTGTAATTGGTGAAGTATTTGTTCGCAAGGTCGGTGGCGTCGCGGGTCACTTTTCCTTTGGAGAACAGTCTTGCGAGGAATCCTTTCCTGTTGAGGTCGTCCACTTCCGCGTTCAGACGCTCCAGGTCGGCCTTCATCTCGCTGATCTCATAGCTTCCGAGATCGGATTTCATGAAGGCCATCCACGGGGAACGGTCCAGGACGTTCATGTAATCGGTGATGTTGTTGACCAGGGTGGGGCTGGAGAACTTGGTGTGCAATGCCTTCACCGTATCGTAATCGACCTTGGTGAGGGTGGGGGCCACGTCGGTCTTGTAGACCTTGTATGTTTCATATTGACCCTTATCGTCCACGTCGAGCCATTTGTCCATGGCGTAGAGGTCGCAGACCGGGAGTCCGAACTCTCCTTTGCCGTAAATTTCAGTTGCAATGCGGGAGAGCTTTCCCACCTCGTTGTCGATGCAATCGGAAACGGGTCCGAGGTCGGGGGCGCCGGTCACGGGCTGGATGCTGAGGATGGTCGCCATCTGCCTGTAGAATGATTCTTTATCTGCGGTGTCGTCGATCTGCATGCAGTATTTCGAAAGGGTGCCCAATCTGGAATATACGACATCGAGTGCGGTCTTCTTCTCGGAGACCATGAGCACAGTCTTTCCCTTTGCGACGGCGGCGGAGATGAGTCCGGTGATGACCTGGGACTTTCCGGTTCCGGGCGGTCCCTGGACGACGATCTCGTCCTTCTTCTCCACGGCGGTGAGGATGTTCTCCTGGGCGCTGTTCAGGGAATTGATGTAGAATAGGTCCTTTTCGGAAGCTTCCATCCCTTTGTTCTTGATCTCCTCGTCAGATAATGGAAGGGGACCTTCGGAGTAGAAGTCCTCCTTGTTCAGATCCTTGATGAGATCGGTGAGTGTGCTGTTGATCTCCTTCTTCGAGAGCAGGGTGTCGAAATCCCTCTGAATGAAACTGGAATATGAGGGGAATTTACCGATGATGACGTTGCATACGACGTTGAGTTCACCGGGATGATAGCGGGGGAACTCGTTGGCGCGGTATTCGGTGAAGGGCAGGAGGGCCTTCTTCTGAGGCGGGACGAGCGTGAGGCCCTGGTCCTCGTAGAAAAGAATGGTGTCGGAAAGGAAGTTCCTTTCGTCATATGTCTCGATGACATTGTCGGGAAGCGGACGGTTCTTACCGTCGAACTTCATGGACGCGAGGACGAGGGTGTTGTTGTACACCGGGTCCCTGTCGTCGTCCATCTTCACCTTGATGGCGGTGCCGTCCTTCTCCATGGTGATGGGGAACAGTGCCAGAGGTGCGCGGATGGGGAAATCCTCCTCGCCGGAGAGCTTTCCCTCCACGAAGGGATATGCGATGTAGAGGTCGAAGGAACCCTTCTCCCTCTGGTCGCGGTTCACTTCCCTGATGATCTCGTTGACGCGTTTGAAGTATTTCTCCTCCTCTTTGGACTTGGAGGAGTCGCAGATGGTGACCACCCTTTTCGATCCGAACAAAAGACCCAGGATGTCGTTTCCGCGTGATGTGAGCATGGGGTCGAAGGTGGTCTTGGCACCCGTCTTGGGAAGATAGAGCAGACGGTTCCCCTTGCTGATGTTGACCAGTTTCTTCTGGAGTTCCCTGAGGGTCTGTGCCAGACGGCGGTCCATGGTGGACCCCTTGGCGGCGGTCACCGCGTATTTCTTGGTGACAGAAAGGAACGCCTCTCCGTACTGTTCCACGAATCTTGTACCGATCCCCTCGATGGCGGTGAAGTCCTCGAGCTTCGTCGGGACGTGCTTCGCCATCTCGTGCAGAGCTTCGTCGCCGCAGATCCTGGGCTCGCTTCCGTTGGCCTGAATGTGCTGTTTCCTCAGGTTCTCTCTCAGTATGTACAATTCGTTGAACAGTTCGTTCTCCAAACTCATGGTCCCATCCAGGGACTGTATGTGTTTTTCCTAATAAAACGTATACGGAATGAGTTCGATTTTTTGTGGAAACACCTGGTCCGACCGGGCCAATTATAAATATCGCTGCCTTTAATCGGCATTTGATGATAACAGTCGGAATCACCGGTGAAAAGAAGTTATTCGTAACCGCAGAAGACACGGCATCTGCATGGGGCAGCGGAACCCTCCCTGTCCTCGCCACCCCCAAGATGATCCTTCTCATCGAGGAGACGGCGTCCGCCGCCCTCGCACCTCTCCTTCCCGAGGGGGACACCACCGTCGGTACCCTGGTGGATGTGAAGCACACCTCCGCATCCCCCGTCGGCACCGAGGTCACCTGCAAGGTGGAGGTCGTCGAAGTGGACCGCGCCCGTACCAGGTTCAAGGTCACCGTCACCGACAAGTTCGGAGAGGTCGGATCGGGCTTCCACGAGAGGTTCACCGTTCACTCCGACAAGTTCATGGCCAAGGCCAACTCGAAGCTTGAATGAACTTTTCAAACCTTTTTGTCCTTCACGACGAAGGACAGCACCGCTATCAGGATCGAGATGGCGGTGACCACTATTGCCGTCGCGACGTATCCGTTGAGGAACGCTGTTTCTGTGAGCTCGTCGATGTTCACACCGTCCGTTCCGGAGGAGAGCGTGAAGATCATTGCCACCAGTGCGGTACCGATCGCACCTCCGACGTAATATGCCTCATTCGTCAGAGAGGACGCCATTGCGGATTGATCGCCTGCATGTTCCACGAGACGGGAGGCCATAGGCCCTCCGACGCATGCCCATGAAAGTCCCATGGTCACCATACAGAAGAACAGGAGCAGGAGCGGCATGTTCTCCGAGAAGAAGATGTACATCGAGAATGATATGGCCGCCAATACTCCTGCCAGGACACAGATAGGTTTCCTTCCCGTACGGTCGGAGAGTTTCGCCACGGGCATTCCGAAGATGGCGGTCACCATGGCGGAGACCAGCAGGAACATGCCGATCACGAAGGAACTCAGGTCGAGACAGATCTCTCCGAAGAACGGGATGAGATACATGATGCCCATGAAGACCATGTTGATCATCATCAGGCACGCGAAGATGGAGACAAAGTCCCAGCGTCTGAAAAGTGACAGTTCCAGAAGAGGGTCTTCAGCTCTCTTTTCGACGAATACGAACAGTGCCAGAAGCACGACCCCGAAGACCGCTGCGAGGATGGAGTACGTTCTCATATCGGAGTGGGAGAGCGTCTCGATGGCGAAGGTGATCAGCATTATCGAGGCAAGAAGAAGGACGGTTCCCGCGCAGTCGAGGCGGAGGGGTTTCTTCTCTTCGGTACCTGTGGGGATGGCCTTGATCATCAGGGGGATCGTGATAAGACCCAGAGGGATGTTTATTAGGAAGATCCAGTGCCAGCTGACGAACTCTACAATGGCTCCGCCGATGGCGGGACCCATGGCGAATCCGACCGATGCTCCGATCGTCACGATGGAAAGACCGAACGCCAGTTTGGTAGGTGGAAGGTGCCTCACGCAGCACATGGGCCCTGTCGCGGCCATCATGGCGGCACCGACGGCCTGTATGGCCCTGGCGGCGATGAGCATAATGAAGGATGTGGATATTCCGCAGATGAGGGAACCGGCCGTGAAGATCGCAAGTCCGCCGATCATGATCTTTTTGACACCTATGTCGGTGGCGACCTTGGCGAATGCGACAAGGGTTCCGGCCAGGACCATCATGTAAGTGATGGCCACCCAGGACACGGTGGACGTGTCCACGCCGAAGCTGCTTCCGATATCCGGCAGAGCGACATTGACGATACTTCCGTCCAGTCCGTCCATGAATGTGGCGAAGAATACCACTGCAAGCATCAATGTAGTATGTTTTCTGTCGAGCAGTTCGACCATACTGGGTGTACTGGCCTTCAAGATATAAAATAGTTCGTTTTTTAGAACCTTTTTCAGGACAGAAGTACCGGAAGCATCAGACAGCCTATCAGACAGACCCTTCCGATACCTATCGAAGGAGGTATTGATCCGACGACCGCGGCGAGGATCAGAACAGGCAGTCCGAACGGTCCCACGGTGATGATGACCAGTATTGTTATGAGAATGAGAACAGCGTTGTTGAGCAGATCGGCAGGTATCCTTTCGCATATCTGGGACATGAACTTTCCGCAGCCGATGGTGGCCGCATATCCGAACACCGAGGCGATGGCGATGCTGAAAAGTATTAGAAGAAACGGTCCCGAACAGAAGCCGTCGAGGGAGTCTCCGATGATCTGTTTGATGACCATCGTGGTCCCGGACCTTCCGCTTCCTGATACTGAAAGGGTGAGGATGGAGAACACCGACGTCACGGTCCCGATGCTCGCTGTCATGGAGATGAACCTCGCAGGGTCGCGTTCCTTCACGAAGGCGGACATCAGTGTCGCTCCGGCCGTCGCGGTGACCCCCGGAAACCATCCTGCTATCAGTCCTGCGACAACCCCCATGAAACCCGGTGCGGGACCTACGGGATCCCGGCCGTCATCCCTCTGTTTTCTGTATCTGGCATTTGATGCCCTTTCGAGCAGCGGAGGTATTCCGAACAGTCCGGTCAGCAGAGGGAACAGCATCGTGCCTCCGTCGATGATGCCGTAGACGGGGATGACATCCGCCTGAACGATGTATCCGAAGATCCCCGAGACAATGAACAATGCTATTGTAGCTATCTTGTTCGATGAGTTGTAGATGATTATCGCTATTGTGAGGCAGATGATCCCGGTCGTGAAGTAATCGATGTAGTCGATCGCACCCTGAAGCAGGATCCATTGCAGCGGGATCGAAAGTGCCAGAGCGCTCACCGAACCGATGACGCTCCCGATGGCGGCGGCCCTCACGGCCACCATGCCCCTTCCGTCCATCATGAGTCGATGTCCGGGAAGGACCGAAAGCGTATCATCGGAATCCGGCACACCGATGAATACAGAAGGAACGAAATCCACGAACGAGTGGACGGCGGAGGCGGACATTATACAGCAGGAGATGAGCACCGGGGCCCAGACGGGGTCCACATACCCAGATATCAAGTTCTCCATGAAAGGATAGGTCCCGAGGAGGATGGTGGCGGCAGTGTTGACGTGGATGCCCGGAACAAGACCGGTGAACGTGCCTATGGCCGCACCGATCGTGCCTGCAAGAACTGCCAAAAGGATTATCTCGGGACCCATAACGATAACGAGTCCGAGCACTGATTAAGAAGGGGGACCGTACAGTTAGCAGGTTTTGCACTCGACCTTTCCGTCGACCATGGAGACCTCCACCATAGTCTTGACCTCGATCCCGGTGTTCTCCCTGATGATGTCCCTGCCGCGGTTCTTGTTTATCGGTACCAGGACATCCACGATGACCGCACCGATGTCGTTGCGGAGCGTCTGTATCAATGTGGTCATGGTCCCGCCGGTGCTGATCACATCATCGACGATGACGACCCTGTCTCCTTTCCTGACCCCGTTCACGGTCATGAAGCCGTCGGAATATCCGGTCTTCTGTTCGAACACGGCCTCTCCGGGAAGTCCGTATCTCTTCTTCCTGACGACACTGTACGGAATACCCAGATCGAGTGAAAGAGGTACCGCGAGAGGGATCCCCATGCTCTCCGGAGCGAGGATGATGTCACAGTCGAAATCGCCTGCGGATTTCATCCATTCGACGATCTCGCGGAGCACCTTCGGGTCCATGGCGGGGACACCGTCGGTGAGCGGGTGGATGAAGTAGGGATAACCGTTCTTCATAACGACAGGACTTGCCCTCAGACTCTCCGTCAGCGCATCATGCATATTCATCCATCATGCAGGTTGTTTAAGCCATTTTGCGTGGGTTTTCAGAAAACAGTATGCACCGATGTCCCAGACCCTTCCTCATTGCGTATTTTATATATGCTGAACCTACCCTTGCCTAATTCGGTTGTCGATAAGATGGCTACAAACAATATGTCGGTTGAAGAAAGGCTCGCATTGGTAACGAGGAACGCGATGGAGGTCATCACAGAGGACGAACTCCGCAACATCCTGGAGACGAAGGACGAACCTCTGGCATATATCGGATTCGAACCCTCCGGAATAGTCCACATGGGTTGGGCCCTTGTCACTTCAAAGATCAAGGACCTCTGCGACGCAGGTTTCAAGGTAATCATCCTCTGGGCCGACTGGCACGCCGCGATCAACGACAAGGTCGGCGGAGATCTGGAGAACATCCGTGCGGTCGCCAGGTATATGGAGGACTGCTTCGTGGCACTCGGTGTCCCCAGGGACAAGGTCGAGTTCAGATATGCGCAGGACGTCGTCAACGACCTCACCTACTGGGAGGACATCCTCAAGGTCGGAAAGGTCACCTCTCTTTCCAGGATCAAGAGGACCATGACCATCATGGGAAGGAAAGAGGACGAGGCGGACCTCGACTCTTCCAAGATCATCTACCCCCTGATGCAGTGCGTCGACATGTTCCACCTCGGTGTGGACCTCGCTTACGCGGGTATCGACCAGAGAAGGGTGCACATGCTTGCCCGCGAGGTCGCAGACAGGTTCGGATGGAAGAAACCTGTCGCACTCCACACACCTCTCCTCCCCGGACTCAAAGGCGGAGCGAGGATGAACGGCGACGGAGCAAAGGATGTCTCTGTCAAGGATGTCGCCAAGTCCATGGACGACCAGTCCGCGGCCATGATCGACATGAAGATGTCGAAGAGCGACCCCACCAGTAGCATCAACATCCACGACACCCCCGACTCTGTCAAACAGAAGATCAAGAAGGCCTACTGTCCTCCCGAGAAGGAGAACGAGGGCACCAACCCCATCCTGATGATGGCGAAGTACATCATCTTCCCCAGGCTCGGAAGGATCGACATCGAGCGTCCCGAGAAGTACGGCGGAAACGTCTCCTACGAGAGCTATGAGGCTCTTACCGAGGCCTATTTCTCCGGAAGCCTGAGCCCCGTGGACCTCAAAGCAGGGATCGTGGACGGCATCAACAAGGTCCTCGCACCTGTCGGAGAATACTTCTCCGCCCACCCCGAGAACTACGAAAAGGTTCAGGAAATTCTCAAATCTCTCGGAAAACTCCGCTGAGAAAAAACCCTGCTTTGAGCGGTCTGGGACTGTTCAAAGCAGGTGTAAATTGTTTAAGTTCATTCGGTCGAGCTCTGCTCGGCTTCCATTCTTTTCTTGATGTTTCTGAATTCGTCCATGGTCTTCATCATGCACATATGGACCATGGCCTCCGCATCGCCTGTTCCGGTGATGCCTGCGGCACCTCCGTGGCCTCCGCCGTCGGTGAGGGTCTCGTGGCTCAGCTGACCCATGATGACGTCGAGCTTCACGCCCTTTCTGACCATGTCTTGAGTGGCCCTGGCACTTACACGGAACTCGTCTTCCCTCTGGGATCCGACGAAGACGACATCTGCTCCTGCGGCCATCAGTGCGCGGCAGGATGCGGCCTCGAAACTGCTGCTGAACGATACTGCTACGATCATGTCCCCGACACGCTCGAACTTGGAGCGTCCGATGGCCTTGAGGGCGGCCATCTTCTCGGACATGTTCACCGGTGCCTTGACCAGTGAAAGTGCCTCATCCATGGGTATCTGGCACTTTTCAAGTATGTCTGCAAAAGCCCTCAGTGTGCGATAGTCCGCATACTGGAAATGACCGCTGTCGGTGAGCATTCCACCGAGCAGCATGAGCCCGGTGGTGCGTTCGATGGGGATCCCGGCAGTGTCGATGATGTCCTTCACGATCTCGCAGCATGATGTGCGGGTATCGTCGCAGAAGAAGTCCATTCCCTCCCATTTGCCGGTCGGTGCATGGTGATCGATGACCAGACTTCCCTGGGGGACCACAAGACCTTCGGTCTGCAGCTGGTCCGGGGAGGAACTGTCGACGACCACCACAAGTTCATAGTCGCTGATGTTGGCCTCTTCGAGGACGGTTATTCCCAATTTGTCGAGGACGATCCTCGATACGCGGTCGATCCCGGCGGGTGCATAGATGTCCGCAGGTCCAAAGGAGGCCATGATCCCGTATGCGGAACCGATGGCGTCGAGGTCGGAGTTCCCGTGGGTCAGGATGACCTTTTTCTTGCCTTCCAGGCGTTTGATGATATCAGTTATCTGCATGTTCTTTCTCCTTGACCTTGAACATCTTCTTTAATTTGACGACGGTGGGGTTCTGTCCGAGTCCGGTGATGAGGATGTCTGAGTTGTAGATCTTCACGGTGATGAGGATCATGATGATATCGAATACCGCCAGGTATGCGATACCTGCGAGGATCAGCGTAGTGTTGCCGAACAGGAGGTTGTCCATTCCCATCATGGGGTGGCTGAAGGGGATCAGGAACATGAGTGCCTGTGCGAAGCCGGGGAGGGTGTCCCAGGAGGCGAACATGAACACGAACATGGGGATGAGGGCGAGACCGCTGATGGGCAGGGTCATCGTCTGTGCCATCTTGTAGTTCTTGGTGAAGGCACCGAGGATCATGCATATACCCAGAGCACTGAAGATCGACAGGAACAGGATGACCAGGAGAATGAGCCAGTCGGCCGTGGTCATAGCGAGACCGTAATCCGCCAGGTTGACCGAACCTCCGCTTATTCCGCTCATTATTCCGTTGGAGTAGACCATCATTCCCGCGAGATAACATACACCGTATACCAGACCCATGATGGTGGCTGCGAGGATCTTTCCGATGACGATAGTGGTCCTCTTGATGGGCATGGTGAGCAGAGTTTCCAGGGTCTTGTTCTCCTTCTCGCTTCCCATGGAGGAGATGACGACGCTTCCGACCATGATAATGATGATCATCACTATGATCGGGATGACGAGGTTCTGTCCGCTGAGGGAGTTGTAGATCTGTGAGGGGGTGACGCCTTCGTAGACGGTTCCGTTGATAGTGGTGTATGTTCCGGTCTTCAGAGGATGGAGGGCGAAGGTGGGGTCGGTAGTGGAACTGCAGGTGAGCGCATAGGTGAGGATGGTGCTCATGGCGTTGACGACGACCGTTCCCTGTGTGCTGGTGACCGTTCCCATGATGCCTCCGTTGGCGTAGGAATAGTACGTGGAAATGGTGGTCTGGGTCTTTTCATTGAATTTCTCTGTGAAGTCCCCTGGGATGGATATGACAAAGGTGCAACCGTTATCCGCCATCTCTCTTGCTATGGCTTCGGAATCACCGTATGTGGCATGGAAATAGTGGATGTACTCGGTGTAATCATCTGTATCAAATGTACTGTGGTATGCACTGATGACGAGGTTGCGGACCGATAATTTCACTTCCGTACCTTTGTCAGTGTACGTGTAAAAGTCGGCATCATAGTTCTGACTGCCGTCACCGTAGACGACACCCATATGCTGGGGGGCGGTCATCTTCTCAGATTCGCCGCTCATCGCACTGCCCAAGGCGGAGAACATGACGACGACCACGAGGATGGAGACGATAGTCCCAGGAGTGAGAAGTTCCCTCAGTTCTTTCTTGGTGATATTGAGCAGATGGTTCATTCTTTCACCGCCCTGACGAAGACCTCTTCGAGGTTTGCCGCACTGTACTGTTCCTTGAGTTCGGCAGGGGTGCCGCTGAGGACGATGGTTCCGTGGTTGATCATGGCGACCCTGTCGCAGAGGCTTTCAACCTCGAACATGTTGTGAGATGAAATCAAAACAGTGACACCGTCCTTTGCGAGACTGCGCACAAGCTCGCGGATCTCGAATGCGTTGACCACATCGAGTCCGGAGGTGATCTCATCCATAACTGCAAGTCTGGGACTGCTCATGATCGCACGTGCGATGAGGAGCCTCCTCGACATACCTTTACTGTAAGTGCTGATCTTTGAATCGATACGGTCACCGAGTTTGGACATTTCTATAGCTTTATTGACCATCTCGGTGCACTTCTCTCCGTCGGCGAAGAAGGATGCCATGAACTTCAGGTATGCCCTTCCTGTGAGGTCCTTGTAGGCTCCCGCATCCTCGGGAAGATAGCTTATGGAAGACCTCACCGCAGCTGATTCCGTGACCACGTCGTGACCGCAGATCGTGATAGTGCCAGACGACGGCTGCAGCAGGGTGCAGATCATCCTCAGCGTGGTGGTCTTGCCGGCTCCGTTGGGACCGATGAGACCGAAGATCTCTCCCTCTTTGATGTCGAACGAGATGCCTTTCACGGCTTCGCTGTCGCCGTAGTATTTGTGGACATCTTTGACCACCAATGCCTCCTTCGGCAGCGTGTCCGGTTCCTGGACCTTTTGAACGAGGCGGTCATCGACCACCAGTGTATCTGTCATCGACAGCGTATCTTACAGTTGATATAGAAAATAATCGGCCCCTTTCACGGGGCCTGGAGTTTCACTCTTCGTCGTCTTTTTTCGCCTGGGGGGTTGCTTTTCCCATGGCGCTGTTGATGGCGTTCTGAAGAGTCTGGAAATTGTTCTGAAGTGCAGTCTCCTGTCTCTCGAGACCTTTGATCCTGATCTCAAGGGTCTCCACGGTCTCTTCGAGGTCCGCTTTGAGTGCGTCCTTGTCGTCGACCTTGATGAGGAGGGATCCTGCGGTCTTGTAGACGTCCCCGGTCGCTTTGCCGAGTTCCTCAAGGGTCCTCTGCATCTCTTTGAGCTGGGACTGCATCTGCAGCTTCTGTGTGGTGACAGTCTGAAGCTGCTGCTGGGTCTGTTGATATTGGGCGATCTGGTTCTGGAGTTGGGGGCTCATTCCGTTCATTCTGTTCCCTTCGTGATTTTCTCGATGTCTTCAGTGATCCTAACACATTCAAGGAATGAATTGAGGGCGGCCCTCATTGCAGAGATGTCCGCCGCTTCAATAGAAAGTACCGCCCTTTCTCCGTCCATACGGATCTCCGTATGGGTCCTAAGGAGGTCCCGGCGGGTCTCAGGTCTCACAGCAGAGACCGTATTGGCCGCACCGGGCCCGTCTATTGTAAGAACGGCCGTCGGCATGTTCAGTCCGACTTGAGGGTCTTCTTGTTGTTGGGTCTTTCTTTCACAAAGATCCAGGACCCGCATTTGTCGCACTGGTGCGCCTTGTCGGTGTATTCATTCTTGATGGGTTCGCCACAGTTGGCGCATCTGTAATCTGCCATTGCAACCGCCTTAGGCCTGCTGCTCGGAGACAGAGGTGCTCATGTCCTCTGCTCTCTTAATCTTGGGGCTGTATGCAGCCGCAGCAAATTTGTTGCCGCAGCGGCTGCACTGCCAGATACCTGCAGAGACCCTCTTGACGGTCTGGTGGTGGCACTCGGGGCACTCGTGCTTGGCTTTCTGGTGGGCCTCGATGGCCTTGACCCTGTTACGTACAACGACTCCGTACCTTGCTCCGAATCTGCCCGCTGTTCCTGCTTTTTCTGTTCTCTTGGACATTTGAATCACCCGATGATTTTCCTTATCTGTTTGCCAATTGCGACGGACCTGTCGAGACACAGTGACAGGTCGCTGCGGGTTATCGAACCCTTTCCGCCTTTCTGCATGGCTCTGAAGTTGCCATTGTCGTCGGTCGTGACCGTAAGACGGGCCGCAGATATGGCCTCTTCGTCGAAATTAGGGTCTACTATTAAATCATTACCTATTTTGCATTCGGTGACGGAAATAGGCAGACAGGTGACAGGCATGGGAAGGTCCTCTTCGCCGAATCCGTACTGTTTCCAGGGTACGATGGCGCTCTTGAGGGCACATACTGCAGCCAGGTTGCATGCGTCGAACAGGTTTCCGTCGAAGTCGAGGGCGTAGATGTCGATGAAGACCATCCAGATCTGCTCCCCTTCCTTGATGCAGAGTTTCTTGACATCGATCATGCCGGACTCACGGATACCACGGTCGACGACACGGGCGAGCTCGATGGCGTCCTCGCTGGGAGGTCCGGGCTCGAAGGTGGAGTGTGCGAGAGGAATGAGCTCTGCGCCGGTGGTGATGACACCGTCTCCGGGGGCGTCCATGTAAGGTGCTCCGGGGATGACCTTGATACCGGCCATGACGGTGGTGTTTCCGAGGCTGACCTTGGCGGAACCCTCGGCGGACTCGATGATGCCTGTTTCTACCTTGATGGAACGGACGCCGTCGAGCTGCCTTCCGTCCTCCCTCCTGCCCTCGGCGAGGAGGTTCATGAGGTGGTCTCTTCTGATCTGGGATATTACATAATTACTCACAGGAATCACCTTCTTCTTTGGAGATCTTGGAGTAACGCCTCTTCAGGGCGTCCCTCTGGATGTCGTAGACCTCGTGGGCGGCCTGGAATGCCATGTCGAGTCCGTGGTCGAGCTCTTCACGGGTCATGTTTCCGTCCATCTGAAGGAGGACGATCTCGTCGGTGGAGGGGACGATGGCGAGCGGGACATCCGCCTGACCGAAGTTGTCCTCTTCCTTGTTGAGGTCGAGAAGGACGTTTCCGTCCGCTTTTCCGCAGGCGATGGCGGGGACGAGGTCCCTCATGGGGATGCCTGCGTCGGCGATGGCGACGGATGCGGCGGTGAGTCCTGCGCATCTGGTACCTGCGTTGGCCTGAAGGATCTCGATGTACACATCGATGGAGGCACGGGGGTAGAGTTCGGTCTGGACGACGGACTCGAGCGCCTCGGAGATGAGCTTGGAAATTTCCACAGACCTCCTGTCGGTTCCGGGCCTCTTCCTGTCGGTCACGGAGTAGGACTCCATGTTGTATTTGCACTGGATGATGGCCTTGGTGGGGTCCTGAAGGTGCCTGGGGCGGCATTCCCTGGGGCCGTACACGGCGCAGAGGACCTTGTTCTTTCCGATCTCGAGGTAGCAGGAACCGTCGGCGTTCTTGAGAACGCCCGCTTCGATCTTGATGGGTCTTTTCTCGGTGATCTTACGACCGTCGATCCTGATGCCTTCTTCGTTAACCAATACCATATCTGTGTGTCCGCTCATTCGGAATCCTCCTCATAGTCCTCTTCGGACTGCGGGAGTTTTTCTTCGATGAACTCCCTGACCCGGTCCGTGAGGTTGAAGGACCGGGACTCTTTGTCGATTATTCTGATCGCCTGTGCGGCGACCTCTACGTTCTCTTCGTCTCCGTCGATCCATACGCGTCCGTTCTGACCGACGAAGATACGGCAGTCGGTCATGTTCTTGAGCATCTGGATCATCGATCCGCTCTTGCCGATGACACGGGGGATCTTGGAATAGTTGATTTCGATAAGCTGTCCGCCCTCGATCTTTCTGAGGCCGGCGTCCTTCATGGTCACCTGGATCTTCTTGCTCTCATCTACGAGCAGGATCTTGAGGAGGACCACGTCACCGACGGTGAGGAATCTTGATGTGTCTCCGAACTCGACCTTCCACGGGACCTCGCTCACGTGCAGGGGGGCGGGGTAGGGTGCGTTGATGTCGACCATCCAGTTAGAGGGTCCGATGTCGGTTATGACTCCGATGACGGAATCTCCGGTGACGGGCATGTAGAATCCCTCCATCACCATGACTCCGACCGCGTCGCCGTTGTATGTCTTCATGCCGGTAACGTTGGCACGGATCTTGCCGTCCAGTTCGTAGGCGTTGGCGCCGACCTTGTACTCGCCGACGTCAGCGAGCACTTCGCCGGGAACAACGATCTCGCGAGGCCTTCTGGCATTTCTTTTTTCCATTTTATCACTCTTGAATGTCATGAATTCAGCAGTTTGACGGAGGCGGTGCCCTTCGTCCTGCTTCTCAGTTTTTCCTGAAGTTCCGGGACCAGTCCTGCGGGGACCTCGATGAGTCCGATCCACGAACCGTCCGCGGTCCACTCCTCCCTCTCGACGACACCGAATTTCACAAGGTCGTCGAAACATCTGCCGTAGTCCTCGCCTTTCAGTTTGATGGCGAGACGGCTCTTCTCGAAGCGGATGGGGAGCATAGGGCGGAGGACCTTCATGGCCTCCTCGACCTGCCTGTCGAAGGAGTGCTTGAGGTCCACGTGGTATTTGCCCTCCTCAAGTGCCAGCTCGATCCTGAGCGGCGGGTGGGGCAGTTTGGTCTGCGGGTTGATAGCGTTGGCGGCTATGTATGCGACGACCTGTTTCCTTTTCATATCGAGGAGTTCCTTCCGCTGTTCAGCGGTCATCTGGACCTCGCCCTTTTCGATAATGTGCTCGGCGATCTCGATGATGTTCTCTGTTCCGAACACCTCTTTGATCTTCTCGTCCGCGGGACGGGTGCCCTTGCGGGCATCCTTGAACACGTCCTCCACGGCGAGATATTTACTCAGGTCCACCTTGTTGCCTTTCCTCATCTCGTCCATGGCGGCGGGGTCGAGAAGGATCTCGAACCTCTCGCCGTGGCTCTCGAGTCTGGCGACGATGGCGTCTTCAAGCTCTACCAACGTAACCGCCTTCAGGCTTCGGTCTCTTTCTTTTTGGAGGGGGATTTGGTCTTCTTCGCCAGTTTGGCGATGGCCTTTTCCTTTTCTTCATCGGAGAGACGTTTGAATTTGGCGTTGACACGGACGACACCGACCTCGACGGATTCCGCCTTGGGGGTCTCCTCGATGGCCGTTGCGAGGACGTTGAGTCCGAGGGTGAGCGCGGCATCGTAGGTCATGTTGTCCTTGTAGTCCTTTTCGAGGGCGTCCATCACGACGGCACGTCCGCTTCCGATACAGTCGGCCTTGTATGCGACAAGTGTTCCCGAGGGATCGGTCTCGAAGAGGTGTACCCCGATGTCGTCGGTTCCTGCGATGAGCAGGGAGGTTCCGAAGGGACGGGCTCCGCCGTATTGGGTGAAGTTCTGCTCATAATCGCAGACCTTCTTGGCGAGCATCTCGACGGCGATGTTCTCACCGTAGTTGACCTTGTGGATCTGCGCCTCTTTCCTGGCATCATCAACAAGGATCCTGGCGTCGGCGGCAAGTCCGGAACTGGCGCATCCGATGTACTCGTCGATGTCGTAGATCTTTTCAATGGACCTCTCGACGAGTTTGCTGGAGACCCTCTTATCGACGATGAGGAGCACTCCGTCCTTGAATTTGATCCCGATGGTCGTCGAGCCTTTCTTGACGGCCTCACGGGCGTATTCGACTTGAAATAGCCTTCCGTCGGGGGAGAAGACTGTGATTCCCCGATCATATGCCATTTGTCCTGGTTGCATGATATATACCTCGAAGGAGAGGATAACTCGACCCTATAATTACTTAATGGGAACTATCGGCCGTCAAACGGGGTCCCGCATCGTATCGGGGGTACAGAAGGTCACTTCTTCGGTGCGGGGGACTTGCGGGGTTTGGGGGGCGCCGTTCTTTTCAAAAGCGGGTATCTGTCGCGGAGCGTCCTCAATGTGCCAGACACCGTAAGGGCCTCGCAGGTGGGGTCCACCTGCTTGAAAGCTGAGATGCACTCGTCGATCTCCTCGGGGGCGCATCTGACGATCGCCATCCCTTCGGCGCACTGTATGATGTTGAACCGTTTCCCGCCGGGTATGATGCGCACGGCGGATTCCTTTGTCATTTCCGGGTCTGCGGTGAAGGCGATATACCTGCGCCTTCCGCGTTCCGATTTCACGGTCATCGACGACTCAACGGACCTTGTCCATATAACCTTTAGTGGTCCTCGCGGCGTACACGGTGCCGCATTTGCGGCAGGTCGGGTCCGACGAGAACACCACCGTTCCGCAGTGGCCGCATCTGAACGATCCGTCCCGGCGGGGGATGACGATCCCGCAGTGTTCGCAGTGGCCTCCGGGGGCCGTCCTGAGGCATATCGGGCAGGAGATTATGAGCGGGCGGCGGAGGTGCATATGAGGTCCGTCGTTGCCGCAGACAGGGCAGGGCGAGAGCTCCACACAGGACAGATGGTACTTCTTTCCGCAGGAGCAGACCGCCAGAGGTTCGGTCCCGATCCGGCCGTGGCAGAGGCCGCAGAACTCCTCGTCCTCGCCCATCTCCGGATATGGTAACGGGTTCCAAAAACTGCTGGAATTTTCCTTTTTCGGCTTCAGAAAGGTCCTGAAACGGTGGGAATAGCCTTCGATCGCAATGGTTACAATAACAACCAACCAAAGGACAAGTGCCAGTAAGTATATCGTCTCCATTTCGACTGCAGGATGGATATAAACTTTATTATTTTTTCGTGAATTCGAAAAAATTTAGGAAAATTTAAAATGCATACGATTAAGTTAATTCGTATGCGTAATTTTCTACTACAAAATTGGTTATTTTAGCAATAATACTAAATCAGATTTTCAGGTCGGTTTTACTATGCTGGCCATTGAATTTTTCGTCAACCCTAAAAATAGTTCGTAAGAGAAAATCGGTGTTTTGGGAAACTCTACAATAAAATCTGAGATGGTATTTAATCCTATCTAGATAAGGGTTTTAATACGTCCGCCCATCCTAAAATACATTCCAACCAACAATTGGGAACGGAGGCAAGAAATGACTACAAAATCTGCACTAGTAATTGGCGGAGGTATCGCCGGTATCCAGGCTTCACTGGACCTTGCAGACAGAAACATCCATGTCTACCTCGTGGACAGACTGCCCACGATCGGTGGAACGATGTGTATGCTCGACAAGACTTTCCCTACCAACGACTGTTCCGCATGTATCCTTTCGCCTAAAATGGCCGATGCAGCAGGACACCCCAACATCACCCTTCTGACCTACACCGAGGTCGAGAAGATCGATGGAGAGGCTGGTAACTTTACTGTCACCCTCAGGAAGAAGGCCAGGTACGTCGATGTCGACTCCTGTACCGCCTGCGGTGAATGTGTCGACGCATGTCCCACCAGGGGAATCCCCGACGCTTTCAACTACGGACTGACCACCAGGAGGGCTATCTACATCCCCCACGCACAGGCTGTCCCCAGGAAAGCACTCATCGACCCCACCGTTTGTAAGAAACTCCTCTCCGACAAGTGCGGAGTCTGCGCTAAGAAGTGCGGAAAAGGCGCCATCCACTACGACGACGTCGACAAGATCGAGACCATCGAGGTCGGATCCGTCATCGCAGCCTGCGGTTTCAGCGTCTGGGACGCAAAGAACGCAACCGAGTACGGCTACGGAAGGATCGCAAACGTCGTGACCGCTCTCGAATACGAGAGGCTCGAGGGAGCAGCAGGTCCGTTCGACGGTCACATCCCCGTACCCACCACCATCGTCAAAGACAAGTGGGGAGTCCCCGACAAGCACAACGAGAACACCAAGGGACCCAAGTCCGTTGCGTGGATCCAGTGCTGCGGTTCCAGGTCCCACAAGAAGAAATGGAGGCAGTACTGCTCCTCCGTCTGCTGTATGTACGCCACCAAGCAGGCCATGATCACCAAGGAACACGGAGATGTCGACGAGGATATCTTCTTCATGGATATCAGGTCCTACGGAAAAGAGTTCGAGGCATACATCATCAGGGGAGAGACCGAGTACGGTATCCACATGCACCGCGGTGCACGTGTCTCCAACCTCGAGGAAGACCCCGAGACCAAACAGGTCATTGTTAACTATACTGACAAGGACAACAACGCACAGTCCAAGACCTTCGACCTTGTCGTCCTTTCGATCGGACTCGAAGCCCCCGAGGGAGCAGAGGAGTTCGCAAAGGTCCTCGGAATCGAGCTCAACCAGTACGGATTCGCCAAGACCTCCGTCTTCAGCCCTCTGGAGACCACTAGGCCCGGAATCTACGTCACCGGTGCATTCGCAGCACCTAAGGACATCCCGACCTCCGTCGCAGAAGCGTCCGGTGCAGCCGCCAAGGCCGGTGCCAACATCGTCAACGACCCCAGCTGGGAACCCTGCAAGCCCAAGGTATACCCCGCAGAGAAGGACGTTGCCGGAAAAGAGCCCCGTGTCGGTGTCTGGGTATGTCACTGCGGTATCAACATCGGCGGTATCGTCAATGTTCCTGAGGTCACCGAGTACGCCAAGACCCTGCCCCACGTCGTCGTCGCGAAAGAGACCAAGTACGCCTGCGCACAGGACACTCTCAACGAGATCTCCCAGTTCATCAGCGAGTACGACCTCAACAGGGTCGTCGTCGCATCCTGTACCCCCAGGACCCACGAGCCCCTCTTTAGGGAAGCATGCAGGAACGGAGGACTCAACATGTACCTCTATAACATGGCCAACATCCGTGACCAGTGCTCCTGGATCCATATGCACGCCCCCGAGGCAGCCACTGTCAAAGCAAAGGACCTTGTCAGGATGGCAATCGCTAAAGCATGCCTTCTCGAGCCTCTCGAGGGAGCAGAGATCCCCGTCACCCAGGCCGCAGCCGTCATCGGTGGAGGTATCACCGGTATGACCACCGCTCTGGATGTCGCCGCCCAGCAGATCCCCGTCCACATCTTCGAGAAGGAGGACCACCTGGGAGGATTCGCGACCAACTTCGTCCACAAAGAGGACGGAAAGGCCGTACAGGACTTCCTTGCAGAGACCATCAAGAAGGTCAACGACAACAAGCTCATCACCGTTCACCTGAACGCCAAGATCAAGGACATCCCCGGATACGTCGGAAACTTCCGTGTCGTGCTCGAGGATGGATCCGAGTACCCTGTCGGAGCCGTCGAGTTCGCTGTCGGTGCCGCTCAGTACCAGCCTGTCGAGTACAACTACGGATCCGACCCCAAGGTCAAGACCTACGTCGAACTCGAGAAGGAGATCATGTCCGGCAACTTCAAGGGCAAGAACGTCGTCTTCATCCAGTGCGTCGGTTCCAGGAACGACCAGGTCGGCTACTGTTCCCGTGTCTGCTGCGCCGGTGCAATCCGCGAAGCAATCGAGATCAAGATGCGCGACCCCACCGCCTCCGTCAGCATCATCCACAAGGACATCAGGACCTACGGATTCCGCGAGGACCTCTACTACGAGGCATGCAAGCTCGGAGTCAAGTTCCTCAGGCGTGCAGACGACTCTGAACTCCCCGCCTACGACGGCAACTTCGTCGAGGCCTTCGACACCACCCTCGGTGAGAACGTCAAGATCCCCGTGGACACCCTCGCTCTGTCTGTCGGTATCGCACCCATGCGCGAAGAGAAAGAGAAGCTCGCCATCATGGTCAAGGTTCCCCTTTCCAAGGACGGATTCTACTTCGAGGCCCACCAGAAACTCAGGCCTGTCGACTTCGCAACCGAAGGTGTCTTCGTTGCAGGTACCGCACACTGGCCCAAGTTCATGGACGAGTGTATCGCTCAGGGATCCGGAGCAGCCTCCAGGATGCTCACCATCATCACCAAGGACCACCTCATCTCCGAGGGTATCACTGCCTCCGTCGCCAACCCCAACAACTGTAACGGATGCGGAACCTGTGTCGGATGCTGCGAATACAACGCAATCTCCATCATCACCGGACCTGACGGAAACCTCGTTTCCTCTGTCAACCCCGGTCTCTGTAAGGGATGCGGATGCTGTGTCGCGGCCTGTCCTTCCGGAGCTATGGAACAGCGCGGATTCAGGAACAAACAGATTATCGCAGAGATCGATGCTCTGCTCGACCCCGTAATGGAGAAGGAGTGATTACAATGGCAGACGAAAACTTTGAACCCCTCATCGTGACTTTCTGCTGCAACTGGTGTTCATACGCCGGTGCCGACAATGCAGGAGTCGGAAGGCGTCAGATGCCCACCAACTTCCGTATCATCAGGACCATGTGCTCTGCAAGGATCGACCCTGAGTTCGTTCTCAGGGCCTTTGCCAAGGGAGCAGATGGTGTGATGGTCCTCGGATGCCACCCTGCAGACTGCCACTACATCGGCGGTAACTACAGGGCAAGGAGAAGGATCGCACTGATCAGGCTCGTCCTCGAGCAGTACGGATTCGACCCCAAGAGGCTGCTTCTCCAGTGGGTCTCCGCCTCTGAAGGAGAGAAATTCCAGAAGACCGTCACCGATTTCGTTGAGGTCATCAGGGCCCTCGGACCTACTCCCGTCAAGTCCGAGAAGGAGAAAGCAATGTACAGCAACGCCAACGCGTATGCTGAGGTCAAGAAAATCAAGGAGGAGTGAAAATGGGATTCTTTGACAGATTCAAGAAGAAGGCAGACAAGGGCGCAGACGCCCCTGCCGCCAAAGCCGCTCCCGCAGCAGCACCTGTAAAGCAGGAAGCAGCAGCACCCGTCGCAGCTCGCAACGGACCCAGCTACTTCCCCGCAGCGGATCTCGGACCCGTTCTTCCCGAACCTCCGGCATCCGGAAAGATCAAGATCGCAATCTACTGGGCCGCAGGCTGCGGTGGATGCGACGTCTCTATCCTCGATACCGACGAGAGGGTCCTGACCATCGCTCAGTTCGCTGACATCGTCATGTGGCCTATCGCGGTCGACGGAAAAGAGAAGGACATCGAGGCCCTCGATGACGGAGCCATCACCGTCTCCCTCATCAACGGAGCCATTAGGAACTCCGAGAACGAACACATGGTCAAACTCCTCAGGAAGAAGTCTGTTCTTGTCGTCGCATACGGATCCTGTGCAGCCTTCGGTGGAACCCCCGCCCTCGCCAACCTGGTCAAGGGAGGAGCCAAAGAGGTTCTCGACTACGTCTACACCAAGACCCCTACATCCGCAGACTTCCAGGCAACCTACCACCAGAACGGTGCGGTCATTCCCAGCCCTGTCACCAAGGTACCTGAGGGAGACCTCACCCTGCCTGTCGTCTACGACACTGTCAAGCCCCTTGACGGAGTCATCGATGTGGACTACTACATCCCCGGATGCCCGCCCCAGCAGGAGTCCATCTCCCACCTTCTGAAGGCCGTCGTCGACTTCGTGTACAACGGAGTCGCCCTGCCCCCGAAGGGAGCCGAGATCGGAGTCACCGAGAAGTGTCTCTGCGACGAGTGCCCCAGGACCAAAGAGTACGCAAGGATCACCAAGATCTACGAGCCTTACCAGGTCAACGTCGACCCCAACAAGTGCCTCATGGACCAGGGAATCCTGTGCCTCGGCCCCGCAACCGTCGGAGGATGCAACGCCAAATGTACCCGCGCAGGTCAGCCCTGCCGTGGATGCTACGGACCTACCAAGCTCGTTCAGGAGCACGGAGCTTCCGCGCTCACTGCAATCGCCTCGCTGTTCCCTGTCCTTGATGATGACCCCACCATGGACGAGAACAAGATTATTGACATCATGGAGACAATCAAAGACCCCCTCGGGTACTTCTACGCATACACCCTCGGAAAGTCACTCATTCAGAGGGCTGTTGTCGAAGACAAAGCATAAGGAGGAAAAAACATGGCAGGACCTATTATTTGGGATGAGAAACAGAAGGTCACCGGCAACCGCGTGACCATCGACCCTATCACCCGTCTCGAAGGACACGGAAAGATCGAGATCTTCCTCGACGAGCACGGAGATGTATCCAATGCATACTGGCAGATCCCTGAAGTAAGGGGATTCGAGAGATTCTGCATCGGAAGGAAAGTAACCGAGCTGAACCAGATCACCGCAAGGCTTTGCGGTGTCTGCCCCGGTGCCCACCACCTTGCATCGACCAAAGCAATCGACGGATGTTACAATGCAAAGCCCACCGAGGCAGCATTCCACATCAGGGACACCTTCTACCACGCCCACTTCGTCCACTCGCACATTGCGCACTTCTACGCACTTGCTGCCGGTGACTTTGTGTGCGGACCTGCAGCACCCGCTGCACAGAGGAACGTCCTCGGAGTCGTCGCCGCAGTCGGTCTCGAGACCGGAACCGCAGTGCTCAAGGCACGTCACAACGCACAGAGGATCCAGGAGATCATCGGTGGAAAGGCAACTCACCCCGTCATGGGAGTTCCCGGCGGAGTGAGCAAGGCCATCAGCGAGAGCGAGGCAGCCGAGATCCGCAGCTACGCCGACGGACTCGTGGACTTCGCCCAGACCTCTCTGAAGATCTTCAACGATGTTGTCCTTGCAAACAAGGAATACGTCGACATCATCACCAACAAAGATCTCTACTACCACGAGACCTACCACATGGGACTTGTCAACGACAAGAACCAGCTGGAGTTCCACGACGGTAAGGTCCGCGTGAAAGACCAGGCCGGAAAAGAGTACGACCTCTATGACGCATACGACTACCTCGACCACATCGGAGAGGCAGTAGAATCCTGGAGCTACGAGAAGTTCCCCTACCTCAAGAAACCCGGATACAAGGGACTTGTGGACGGACCTGACAGCGGTCTCTACCGCGCCAGTCCTCTCTCCAGGCTCAACGTGTGCGACTCGATCTCCACTCCTCTCGCAAACGAGCAGCTCCAGATCTACAGGGAGACCCTCGGTGTGAAAGAGAGCGGTGCACCCGTACAGTTCACCCTCGCGACCCACTGGGCAAGGCTCATCGAGATGCTCTACGCCGCAGAGAAACTCCGCGACGATGCCAACTCCGACAAGCTGACCGATCCCAACATCAAGCAGACCGACCTCGTCCCCGGAGGACGCGGAGTAGGATGCGTCGAGGCTCCCCGTGGAACCCTGACCCACGACTACACCTGCGACGAGAACGGAATCGTCACCGCATGCAACCTTGTTGTCGGTACCACCAACAACAACGGACCTATCTGCATGGATGTCGCCAAGGTCGCCAAGGCCCTTATCCACAACTTCGAGGTCTCCCCCGGACTCCTCAACATGTGTGAGATGGCCTTCAGGGCATACGACCCCTGCAACTCCTGCGCTACCCACAGCCTCCCCGGCCAGATGCCTCTGACCGCTGAGATCAGGAACGCAGACGGTTCTATCTACGACACCGTAAGCAGGAACTGAAACCTCTAACGACGCCGCAAGGCGTCACTCATTTTGACACCCCGGGTCGGGGAAACCCGACCCACCTCTTATCCATCGGTCATCTGATGGGGTCCAAAGAAGTCTGGATCGGGATCTGTCTGAAAAGGGCATACAGATACTGCAATCTTCTCTGTTGTATCGGTTTTTCTCAGCATAGGGTGTGAATTCAGGCCTGTTGCACAGCCTGCGATATGTCAAAATTGTTGTGGGGTTTCAGCCTCATCTGAAGGTTCGTATTTCAGACAGGCAGAAGAGGATATGAATACCGTTTCATGATATTTGGGTCAGCCTTTACCACTGAGTTCAGATCGGTGTAGTCAGAACACACGAAATACAATATCTGGAACGGTCTGTTCAGAATAAATAATAGGAATAGAGCCTCGTCAAAAATTTTCAGACGAGGCCGGAGGGACCTGAGGTCAGGCCCCTCTTAAGCTGTTTTAGCACAGAACTCCAGCGGAGACAGGTGCTACGATAGAGTCCAGGCTGGTGGTCGGGATCTCGTTGCAGTCCGAGTCGATTTCTGCGAATCTGCCGTCAACGAACTTACCGTCACGAACGAATATTCCATCGTCAATGAGTATGTTGTTAACGTACTTGCCGTCAACGTACTTGCCGGAGATGTTCTCGGTAAGATACATCAGTCCGTCGACTCCGGCGAATGCGTGTCCGCTCAGGTTGTGTGCAACAGGCTGTATGTAGTCTCCCTCGGTTCCGAAGAAGGAGTATCCGTCAAAGGCATGGGCTCCCAGGTAGGTGATTCCTCTGTCGAAGATGATCTGATCTGCCCTGTGGAGCGGGGTGCACCAGATGGGCACGCAGTCGGTGTAGTCGAATCCGACACCGTCTGTTCCGACGGTCATCCTCAGGACCTTGATTCCGAGGCATTCACCGAATGCGGGGTTTGCTGCGGAGTATACACTGTCGAGAGTGATTGGGATGGTGAGCTTTGTCAGCTTGGTGCACTGGTAGAACGTGTGTTCTCCCAGAGAGGTGACAGAGTTGGGGATCACGAGGGAGGTGATGTTCAGTTCGCGGAATGCGTTGGATCCGATGGTCTTGATACCGTCCTCGAAGACGACCGCCTTCAGGACAGACCTGCTGAGGTACCAGGGGGTGTATCCGTAGAAGTCGGTACCGGAGGAAGCACTGCTGGTTCCGTAGACGATTCCTTCTCCGGAGCCTACGGTGAAGATGACCTTCTCAACGTTAGTGCAGTCCTTGAAGGCAGGGTTGCCGTTGGAGACCACAGCATTGAGGTTGATGGGGAGAGTGATCGTCTTCAGTCCGGTGCATCCGGAGAATGCAGCCGTTCCGAGGGACATGATGGTGTCAGGGATGACCAGGGTGGTCAGGGAGGTACAGTCGCTGAAAGCGGAATCGCCGATCCAGGAGATGTTCGCAAGGTCGACGGATGCAAGGGCGGTACAGCCGCAGAATGCATGTTCTCCGATTTTGGCGACGAGGCCGAGGTTCACCGAGGTCAGGCCGGTACAGCCGTTGAACGCATACTCGCCGATCTCCATGAGGGAAGCGGGCAGGTTCACCGAGGTGAGGAGAACACAGCTGTCGAACATGTAATTTCCGATGTTCCTGATGCCGTCGGTAAGAACGATCTCCTTCAGAACGGAACTGCTGAGGAACCAGGGGGTGTATCTGAAGAAGTTCGAATATGAAGAGGAACTGTCGATTCCGTAAGTGTACCCGTTTCCGGTTCCTACGGTGAAGACGATCTTCTCGATGCCTGCGCAGTCCTTGAAGGCAGGGTTGCCGTTGGAAGCTACCGCGTTGAGGCTGACGGGGATGGTGAGCGCCTTCAGTCCGGTGCATCCGGAGAATGCGGATTCTCCGAGGGATACGACAGTCTCGGGGATGACGAGAACGGTCAGGGCGGTGCATCCGGAGAATGCGGATTTGTCGATCGAGGTGACCTTGCCGAGGTCGACAGATTTGATGCCGATGCATCCGGAGAACGCATACTTGCCGATCGCAGTGACGGTATCGGGCATGGTCACAGAGCCGCTGAAATTGCTGCTGTTGTCGAAGGTGTAGTCTCCGACGGTCTTGACACCGTATGCGAAGGCGATTCCCTTCAGGGCCGTCCTGCTGAAGTGCCAGGGGGTGTTCTGGTACCATGCGTTGCTTTCTGCGTTTGCGGCATAGTTGAATCCGACGCCGTCGGTTCCGGTGGTCAGTGTGACTTCAGCGATGTTCGTACACTGGTAGAATGCAGGGTGTATATCGGATGCCACGCTGTTGAGGGTGACAGGTATGGTGAGGTCGGTCAGCTTCTCGCAGTCGAAGAACGAGTATTCGCTCAGTGCGGTGACAGAGTCGGGGATCACAAGGGAGGTGATGTTCAGCTCACGGAATGCGTGTGAACCGATGGTCTTGACTCCTTCCTCGAAGATGACCTCCTTCAGAGTGTCCCTGCATACGAACCAGGGCGTGGTCTGGTAGCAGTTGTTTCCTCCGTTGGTGACATAGTTGACTCCTACACCGTCGGTTCCGGCGGTGAGTTTCAGGTCGGCCAGTGCCAGACACTTCTCGAATGCGGGGTACTTGGCATTGTAGATGCTGTTGAGGGTGATGGGTATGCTGAGATAGGTCAGCTTCTCGCAGTCGAAGAACGTGTGGTTGTCAAGGGCTGTGACACTGTTGGGGATCTCGACATGAGCGATGTACAGCTCGCGGAACGCATCGGATCCGATGTGGGTGATGCCTTCCTCGAACACGATGTCGGTCAGGACATCCCTGCTCTGGAACCAGGGGGTGTGCTTGTACCAGCAGTTGATATCCTCGTAGGCACCGTAGTTGTATCCGTATCCGGATCCGGGGGTGAAGATGACCTTGGTGAGTCCGTTCACGCCGTCGAATGCAGGGTATTTGTCGAGCCATACAGCGTTGAGGCTGATGGGGAGGGTGAGTTCGGTGAGCGACTTGCAGTCGAAGAAACTGTGGCTGCGGAGTTCGCACACGCTGTTGGGAAGGACAAGGGAGGTGATGTACAGCTCACGGAACGCATCTGCTCCGATGCACTTGATACCGTCATCGAAGACGATGTCGGTCAGGACGCCTCTGCTCTGGAACCAGGGGGTGTTCTGGTACCAGGAGTTGGAAACGGGGTAGGCGGCGTAGTCGCATCCGTATCCGTTGGTTCCGCAGGTGAACTCGACCTTCTTGATGTTGCAGCAGTTTGCGAATGCAGGGTTGGAATCGGAGGTCACGCTGTTGAGGGTGATGGGCATGACGAGCTCCTCGATGTTGCTGCAGTCCTTGAAAGCAGACTGTCCGATGTGGGTGATTTTGTCCTCGATGACGACCTTCGTGATGTTCTCACGGTAGTCGGCCCAAGGGGCAGCGTTGGAATTGTAATCATACATTGAACCGGACCCGGATATGACCAGGGTGCCGTCAGAGTAATATGCGTATTGGGCACTGGGTCCGCACTGTCCGTTGTCTACGACCTCTGCAGAAGATGCATCGGCCTCTGAGTGGAGGACGAACAGGACCGCCATCGCGGACGCGACGACGGCTACGATCATCAGGACGGTCCAGAGTTTCATGGACCTGTCCGCCGTTATTTTTCTGTAAATGTTACCATCTCCGTTTTTCTTCTTCTCGGGGTTTTCCCGATCAGAGAGATGTTGAACACGGGCGCTTTGCACAGCTCATATTCAATACGTAGACAAAGTGTAGACTATATGTAATCCTCCGACAAAATTTATATAGATGTCAAATTCAGTTATCGATACACTGATTCTGTATAGATGTTGTAATTGATTACACCGATTGATTGATATAATCAGTTATTGATGTTAAAAATATGAATAATAGTTGTATTATTTACAAATAAATGTAAATAGAATTTAAAATAATAAAAGATAAGTCGATAGGTTCAGATCGCGGTCTTATCGGACCTGCGCTTCTTTATGCGGCCATCAGTGACCATGTTTTCCGATCTTTTGCCCAAATCCAATCCGTCGAGCAGATAGATGTGCGCATTGTCCAGATCCACCAGATCGGAATTGAGGACAGGTCCGAGCAGGTCTCCGCCGATGGTGTTGATGGGCGATCCGCCCAATAACCTGTTGAACGCCGGGACCACGATGAAACTTTCAGGCAATGTCTGATAACGGGGGTCCGGGACATCATGTCTGAACGATCCGCGCAGCCAGCACGGCTCCGAAAGCGTGGACCCTATTCCGTCTTTGAAAAGGATGGTGGGGTGTTCATGACCCATCACCAGGGTCTTTCTGCTCATGACATGGGACGACGGCCAGGTGTGTCCGTGCACAAGACCCAGATCGTTGAAACACATACCTGTGGCAGAGTAGACCTTCACTCCCGAAGGGAGGAATCTCTCCAGTTCAGTATCATGGTTTCCGCGGACGACCTCCACTTTGGAATAGGTATCGAGCAGACTATCGAAGAACTTCGGGATCTCCTGGAACTCCTGAAATGAAGACCCAGGCACCGAATCTTTGACATCTCCGATAATGATGATACGGTCCGTTTCCTCGGTGGAAGCGGCGTTGATGGTGGAAAGCATATCCTTTGTGCGGGAGGTCAGATGGACCCCCTTTTTCATAAGATGGGCTTCGACACCGATGTGCAGGTCGCCGATGATCAATGCGTTGTCGGACCTGAGCGCAGGTATCCCGGGGACCGGCTGGGTCATTGCGGTTTCCTGCCCTTCAGACCTTCTTTCAGCACAAGGGGGACGGAATCGATCACGTCGGTGGCGATCATTCCATAGGATTTTTCCTCGAACGCCTTTTCTCCTGCCTTTCCGGAGATATATGCACCGAGACAGCCTGCATCAAAGGCGGATAATCCTTTGGACAGCAGACCTGCGATGATGCCTGCAAGGACATCTCCGGTTCCGGCACCGGTCATTCCGGCACATCCGGTATCGTTGAGTCTGGTGATCTTACCATCAGAGATGATGTCGGTCCTGCCTTTCAGGACGATGGAACATTTTCTCATTTCCGCTGCGGATCTGACCGTTTCCTCATCCTTCGACTTCTGTCCCGTGAGGCGGGCGAACTCCATGGCATGAGGAGTCAACACTGTCTGGGTCTTTGCAGTGAACGTGCCGGGAAGGGCGTTGATACCGTCCGCATCGATGACCATCGGTTTCTTGCAGAGGGAGATGAAGGTGTTCACTGTTTTGACGGTCTCAGGATCTATTCCGAGGCCGGGTCCGATGAGCACAGCATCGTTCCTTTCCGAAAGTGCCAGCAGGTCCAAAAGATGGTCGCTGCTGAGGTGATCTCCCCTCAGTCCCTGTATCATTATGGTCGGATTCACGCATGCGATCTCGTGGTATACGGAGTCGGGTGCGGCCACTGTGACAAGATCGGTCCCCACACGCAGAGCGGCCATGGCGGCCATGGCGGGGGCACCGAAATACGGTCCGCCTCCGACGATAAGCAGTCTGCCGTTCTTTCCCTTGTGGCTGTCCGGAGAAGGTATCGGATACCTCAGCATGTCTCCGGGGCCGGTCATGCGATATGCGTTTTCAGGCATATCGATGTCCAGGACGACGATCTCACCGCAGTTCGAATCGTTCATTCCGGTCTTGACATCATGCATTGTGAGAGTGACATCGGGAAGCACGGCGGTGTCCGTCCCGAGACCGGTGGGGACGTCGACGGAAATTACAGTTCCGCCGAATCTGTTGACCTTCTCCACATATTCCTTATACACGGGTTTCAAAGACCCAGACACTCCGGTTCCGAGTCCGCAGTCCACCAGCACATTGAAATCGAAGGCGCATTCCTCGAACGGAATCACCTTCTTCTGACATTTCTTCAGGTAGCAGAGGACAGGTTCCGATCTTATTGAATCGAGGGCATCGATAGAGTAAACGGATACGTTATCGGAAAGACAGCAGGCGGCCGCATAGCCGTCCCCGCCGTTGTTCCCGTGACCGCAGATTATGCCTATCTTCTGAGATGGAAAATGATGTGCCAGATAGTCCGCGATGCCCTTGCCCGCATTGCCCATCAGGGCCTCGGTGGAAACGCCCAATGCCATCGCATTGGCGTCCATCACCCTGGAATCCAGAGGTGTGATCATGATCAAGCCTGGTTCTTTACCAGGATCTCGCCGACCGCAGAGAGGATCTCGGTCTTCTTCATCTTCCCTTTCTCGACCTTGACGCATCCGTTTCTGGCAGACCAGTTGCCGGGATATGCTTTGTCCTCGTGGACCTCGTATTCCAGGTCAAGAAGGATCGCGCCTTTGGCGATCATATCGAGGGAAGGTTTCTCCACGCACAGCGATTTGGGGACTTTGCGTCCTTCCGCGCGGGTGCGGTTGGAATCGAAATATTCAGGCCAAAGAACGATTGCGGTCTCTTCGTCGTATGCCATAATGTCACCGTATCGTTCAGTGTCTAAAAAAACTTCTTTTTGAAGTGTGGCCCCGGGGGCAGGCCCCGGGAAGTGATTTTATACCTTCAGTTGAGAAGGACTGCGTTGACCGCGCCGACCTGTCCGGGCCTGGAGGTGACGATCGCATCTCCGATCTCGGTCTTGATGGTGGCGCCCTTGTTGATAATGTTACGCTGGACGAAGTTGGGGTCCGAGGGGTTTGCGATAACATTGAGAATCTTGACTTTCTTAACAGTGTTGGTCTTCTTGTCGACGACGTTGGCGAACTCAGCTGCGAGCATACCGGTCTTGTAGGATTTTCCCCTTCCGCGGTACTGCCTGCGTACTTCCGCACCGAGTTTGGTGTACTGTTTCTCTCTGCCGACTTCGAATTTTCTCTTACCGCGAGCGAGGACAAGCCTTCCTCCGGTGGATTTCCTGTTAGATTGACCCTGCCATAGTGCCATGTTAATCGACCCTGCTAATAGAGGTTTGTATATAAAACATTGGTTCGTTCCTTTATTTATGGACCTATAAGTCTGGCTTTTACCTCGGATCCGTTCACATCGATGATTGCCGCGCGGCCGTCCATGGCCGGTCCAGGGTTGACGCAGACGGTCTTTCCGATCGTTTTGATGCCGATGTCCTCGTGGATGTGTCCGGAGACGGCGAGGATGGGTTCGAACTCGTCGATGATCTTCCTGATCGCATGGCTGCCGACGGGGGTTCCGTTGGGGATGTGGTCGAGGGTGTCGAAGGCGGGCGCGTGGGTCATGAGGATCATGCCCTTTTTGGATATGGGGCGGAGAATGGAATCGATCTCATTTTCACTGAGCTCGAAGGGAGAGTTGAACGGGGAGACGGTACCTCCTCCGAGGCCTGTCACATAATGTCCCAGAATGTCGGTTGCCTTACCGTGCATGTCGGTCGCGACAGAGGATATCGCCTTGGGAACGTCCCAGGTGTCGCAGTTGCCGGGAAGGGCATATTTCTTCCCGTGGACGGAGGACAGGATGGAGACCGCCTCTTCGGTGGTGCCGAGGTCGGTGATGTCTCCGAGGCAGAGCACCGCGTCGGGGTTTTCGGAATCGATGAGGTCGTTGATCCAAGGGACCATGTTGGTCTTCTGATGAAGGTCCGTGAGAACCAGTAATTTCATAAGGGATTGATGGTCTGGAACATATATAGATATTGTAATCGGAGCGGGTTCAGACCGCAGAACATGGAGAATTCCGTCAGGGAGTTCTTTTCAATCACTTTTTAATAATATTACTCAATCTAGGGTTTACTTTGTGGAGATGGCCCAGCCAGGTAAGGCGTCAGACTGCTAATCTGATGTCGTTTACGACTCGAGGGTTCGAATCCCCCTCTCCACGCCACTTTTCAAAATTTTGCTCCTAATCTGTTGTTCAGATCGTCGAGATTTATTTCGTTCTCATCTTCGTAGATCCTGAAATCATCCGCCGCCCTGCTTATTAAATTTAGATGGTCTGGGTCTATGGATTCTCCGTCCGCAAGAGCGTTGGAAAGTTCGATCTCCTTGTCCTGGAACCAGTCGTATATCACGGCGAGATCTTCATTGCGTAGTGGGACGGAGACCCCTATTTTGTCAAGGTCCGTTTTGAGAAGTTCTACAGTGGGTTGGCTGACGGTCTTTATCTCAGGAGCTTTCGGTCTGCGTTTCAGTATGCTCATCCGCAGGTTCGTCTGCATACGGATATATTGATTCGATTGTCCTGTTTGAAGAATGTGCCAGACAGGATATTTCGAAGGCCTTTCAGATCTCAAAACGGTCCTGGGACATGCAGACGTAATAATCCCTAATACGCTATATCCCTCGATAAGAATGATATACACACCCAAGACCGTTCTGGCGATGAACATCGCCTATGATGCGCACAACGGTACCTATGACAAGAACGGGGTCCTCTACATTTTCTACCCGTTCCACCTTGCAGAGCAGATGAAAGATGAAGACTCGACCATCGTGGCATTGTTCCACGACACTATGGAGGAGACACCTCCATCACGATCGACCTCCTCAGAGAGAAGGGTTTCTCCGAGAGGGTCCTTGAAGCGGTCGATCTGCTCACCCACAGGGAGGAAGAGGGTTACTTCGACTATGTCAGGCGCATAAAGGAGAATCCTCCCGCTGCCACAGTGAAGCTTGCGGACCTGAGGCACAACTCCGATGTCACGAGGTACTGCAGGGAACTGACCGACCACGAGAAGAAGAAGGTCGAGAAGTACCAGGAAGCCATCCGCATACTGATCGAGTGAATCTCCGGTATCTGGGTCTTCGGACCTCAGTTACCTTTTGCAGGTCCGAGGCCGTCTATCGGGAAATCCCCGCACATCACCACCTGCCCGTTCACGGCGGCGAAACATCCGATCACTCCACCTATGGAGCACACCCGCTCCACCGCATTTTCCGGAGAGGATGTACACAGGTTCCCCAATCTGGTGGCGCAGGCGTCGGCCAGCACCGGGTCCCGGGAGATGACGGACGCCAGGGAACTGTTTCCGAAAGATATGGAATGACCTATCTTTCCGGACGAGGTGCATATCGAAAGCATCTCTCCCTCAGGTTCCAGGGTAGACGAGATAAGCGGGACATCTTCATCCCCCGAATACAGGACCGCGACCACTGGGTCATTGCATTTCATCGCAACATCCCCGTCGTTGTCAAGTACGATGTATCCGCATCCTGCGGAGTCCAGGGCCTCCAGAACATACCTGTCGACGGCACCGGCCACGGCGGCCATGGGTCCGACATCCGCAGCGGATGAGGCGTCGCACATCCATTGGACGATCTTTTCATCTTTCATCGACATCGGATACGGATCGTAGGTCGTTCCGAAAAAGGGGTCGGAATCTATTTTCTTCAGGATCTGCGATCTCGCTTCAACGATCAGGTCCTCTACCATATGGAGGAATCCTTTCTCGACTTTGGCATCGATGCAGGTCTCATTCACAATGATGCGCCCGTGTTCGGTCTGCACACGGTTTTGATGTCCCGCCCGTATAATTCCGTTTTGTTCCGTCGGGGATCTTTCATTTTATTGTTCTTTGTACTAATAGGAAATTATTACATTATTGGGATAATCCCAATAAAATTCCTAATTGTATATTTAATTTACATTAAGGATAAATAA
Source organism: Eggerthellaceae bacterium (assembly GCA_963631655.1). Lineage (GTDB taxonomy): Archaea > Thermoplasmatota > Thermoplasmata > Methanomassiliicoccales > Methanomethylophilaceae > Methanomethylophilus. Next base: position 1,448 of record CAVGRR010000014.1, on the reverse strand, counting down.
CATCGGCCGATGAATTATCAAGAGATCCGAATCTGAATTCGGAAGGTCAGGTGTAACCATGGAAGGAGTAACGATCACTGTTTGTCCCGGATTCAACAAGGCCGGTGAAAGAGAGCATTTCGACAGTCTGCAGATCCGTCCCGGGGACCTGATCTCCATAGTGGGTCCGACCGGTTCCGGCAAGACCGCATTGATCAACGATATCGAGGTCTTCGCGCAGGGGGATACCGTCACCGGTAGACGCATACTGGTGAACGGGAAGGAACCCGACGAATCCCTTGTAAGGGATCCGTCCTGCAAACCGATCGCGATGATAACCCAGAACACCAAATGTCTTGCAGATCTGTCCGTGAACGGATTTCTTGAAATGCACAGGTCCACCCGCGGAACATCTTCGGATATCATTGAAAGGACCATCGAGATGGGCAACCGTTTCACCGGCGAGAAGTTCGACGGGGACTGGAGGATATCGAGTCTCTCCGGAGGACAGACCCGTTCCCTGATGATAGCCGATGCGCTGCTGATTTCCGACGCACCGATCATCCTTCTCGATGAGATCGAGAACGCGGGGATCTACAAGGAAGAGGTCATCGGTGTACTGAGGACGATGAAGAAGGCCGTCTTGTTCGTCACTCATGACCCATACGTTTCCATGATCTCCGACCGGAGGATCGTGATGAGGAATGGAGAGGTCGTCGACATCCTCGAGGCCGGCAGGAACGAGGAGGACGCCATCGAACTCGTACGTCACCTGGATTCGGAACTGTCGCTTATCCGCGAGCGTCTGAGGAACGGTGAGATCATCGGGGATGTATGCTGATGGAAAAGCTGCGTCTTATGGTGATCGCAGGTCCTCCGAGTGCAGGAAAGACGTCTGTGATAAGGCAGATGATCAGGCACATCAGAGACACAGGTGGTTCTCCTGCTTTTCTGAAAATAGATGTGGTGAGGGCGTTCGAGGATGAGGAACTGAAGAAGGAGTTCGGGATCCCGGCCCGGAAGGTGTATTCAGGGGACATGTGCCCCGACCACATGAGCATCATGGTCATCACCGATGCCATAGAATGGGCCCTTTCGCAGGGTGCCGACGTCCTCATCGTGGAAAGTGCTGGTCTTTGTCTTAGATGCACCCCCTACTTCACCGATTCCTTCGGGATATGCGTGATGTCCTCATTATCCGGAACCCACGCGCCCCTGAAGATGGCCCCGATGATCGATCTCTCGGACATGTGCGTGGTGACCAAGACCGATCTCATATCCCAGGCTGAGAAAGAGGTGTTCAGGGAGAGCATCAGACAGGTCAGTCCCGACATGGAGATCGTGGAGACCAACGCGATTCAAGGTACCGGACTGAGATACCTGTTCAGGCGTATGGACGAGGTCCCTTCGATATCTAAGGATGATAAGATATCGCTCCGCGGGAACCCCCCGTTGGGCGTCTGCACGAT
>CAVGRR010000013.1:0-43044 GCA_963631655.1 Eggerthellaceae bacterium | reverse complement strand
GGGGGCAAATTCGTTTCAAAAAAAGTGGTTCCGTAAAATCCGTGAGTTAGAGTTCAGATTTTTCGATCGGAACCGCACAGCGTCCGCTGACACAAAGTTAACACAATGTCCGAACGGATGGATCACAGAACAAAATGCACTATCTGGGTCATTCGGAAAATGCCTTATCTGTAGGAGTGACGAAGTCCTCGAACATCGCCCTCAGTTCAGGCCTGTAACCTGCCCATTCGGTCCTGAGATCGGCTTTCTGATAAAGCTTGTACAGCCTGTCGGAGAAGCGGAGCCTTTCCTTCCTGGGGAGTTTCATAAGGTCGCTGTAGATGAATTCCGCACTCCACTGAAGGAAATCCTTGCGGGTGTCCTTGAAAAGATCGTACTCCATCAGAGTGTCGAGCAGATGCTCGACCAGAAGGATACGTTTGTCCGCTTTTTCGGTGAGCTTCGCTTCCGAATCGCAGTACATGATGGAGCCGGGGCGGACCCAGCGGTAATAATACAGCTTGTCGGGGATAAGGGAGATCCCGTGCGCGAGAGGATAGATCTTGAACTGCAGACCGACATCCTCTCCGAGGACGATGTTCTCGTTCTGCACGATGTGATTGTCGGTGTAGAGGCTTCTTTTGATCAGCATACGCCAGGTGAACTGCCTTGAGTTCTCAGTGAAAAGCAGCGCCTTGTCGAAGGTGGAATACCTCATCCTCCTGGGAGACAATGCATCCACAAGCCACTGGGGCGGTTCCGGATCGTCGGGGAATGCGGTCCCTCCGCACACGACGACCTCCGAATTGTCATTCACGGCGGTGTTGTACAGGATCTCGTACATGTTGTGGGCAACATAGTCGTCTGGATCTGTGAATCCGATGTATTCCCCCTTGGCGACAGCGACACCCGCGTTCCTTGCCGAACCTATTCCTCCGTTGGGTTTGTCAACATATCTGAAATTGGGGTACTTTGCGGCATACTCCTTCAGGATCTGCAGACAGCCGTCGGTAGAACCGTCATTGACACCGATCACTTCGATGTCCTTCAAGGTCTGAGCGACGAGGGAATCGAGGGATTCCCTGAGATATGATTCGACATTGTATATCGCGAGGATGACAGATACTTTGGGAACGGACACTGGATGTACACCTTTGGGCATGGTCCCGTATCAGATGCCACTATTTAGTTACGGCAGAACAACGGATGTTAATCCTAAACATTCACGGGCAGAATATCATAAAAAAGGATTGCTGGGACATATGTCCCATAAGAAGATTCAGACGGACCAGGGCTGTTCGAATTCCCAGGGCCTGAGGTTGCCTTTGTATAGGGCCATTCCGACGACCACACCTCCGGCACCTGCCTCGGACGCGATCCTGACGTCGGCCTCGGTGGTCACTCCGCCGGAGATTATGACGCTTCTGGGACATTGCGAACAGAAGCTGACGACCTTGTCCTTGACGACCCCCTGCTCCTGTCCTTCCACATCGATATCGGTGTGAAGAACGGCGACGATGGGGAGCTCACGGATGAGCGCGAACATGTTGTCGACGGAGATCGGTGCAGATTCCTGCCATCCTTTGATGGCAATCTTTCCGCCCTTGGTGTCCATTCCGACCATGAGCTTGTTGGGGAAACGGTTCGCGACCTCGGCAAGCCAATCCGTGTCGGTGATGGCCTTGGTCCCGACGATGATCCTCTCGGCCCCCGCATCCACGTATTTCTGGATTATCTCGGCCGAACGAATACCTCCGCCCACTTCCACGGGAACACCGATGTTGCGGATGATGTCGCAGAACACATCGGAGTTGTCCTCCTTTCCGAAGGCTGCATCGAGATCCACCAGATGGAGGTACTGTGCACCCTTGCGGACCCATTCCTCAGCGACCGAATACGGATCGTCGAGGGAGATCTGCGTGGTTCCGGGCTTTCCTCCGACCAGCTGTACGACCTTGTGGTCGAGGACATCCACTGCCGGGATCACGATCATATCTTTTCCTCCGCAAATGCGACGAAGTTCTTCAGGAAGGTGAGTCCGGACTCCGAACTCTTCTCCGGATGGAACTGGGTGGCGACGACGTTCCTGCGCCTCATCAGGGTGGCGAACTCGAATCCTTCGTATTCGGTCCTTCCTTTGACGTCATTCTGAGAGACCGGGTCGCAGTAGTATGAATGTGCGAAGTAGAAGTGACGGTCTTTGATGCCCTCGAACATGGGGTCCTCGCCGGCCACAGTGTTCCATCCCATGTGGGGGACGGTGCGGGATTTCAGCTTCCTGACCCTTCCGTCGAAGAAACCGATACCCTCCAGGGAACCTTCGTCGCTTCCGGGAAACATGATGTGCGTACCGATGCAGACGCCGAGACAGGGCACTCCGGCCTCGAGACGTTCCCTGATAGCGGACCTGTACTGTCCCAGAGGGGACACGGTGCAGTCGAAGGCACCTACTCCCGGGAACACGATACACTCGGCATCGAGGAGTTTCGACATGTCGGTGACGATCTCGACCTCGGAACCTGCGAGTTCCAGGGCCTTCTTGAGCGAGTGGAGATTTCCGACATTGTAGTCGGCCATCGTCACCTTCATCTCTTTTCATCCTCCAGGACCGATTCCAGGGCGTCCATCATGATCTTGTTGAGTTCGGGGGTGCCGACGGTCATCCTGACGCAGTTCTCGGTCCTCCTCTTGCTTCCGAAATCACGGATGAGGACGTTCCTCTTCTTCATTCCCTCGATGACCTTGGTGTGGTCGATGGGAGCTTTGGCAAGAATGAAGTTGGAGTCCGAGGGATAGGGTTCGAATCCGAGCTCCTTGAGCCTGGCGGCGACCAGAGGCCTCTGCTCGGCGACGATGTCCACGCTCTTCTTCACGAACGCCTGGTCCTTGAGGGCGGCGATGGCCGCTCCTTCGGAGACGGAGTTGAGCGAATAGGGGACCTTCACGGAATTCAGCATGTCGGCCACTTTGAGGTTGGTGGCACAGTAGCCGACCCTCAGGTTGGCCATCGCGTATGCTTTGGAGAAGGTCTTGCAGACGATCAGGTTCTCGAACTCGTCGACCTTTCCGGTCATGGTCTGTTTCGCATATTCGGAATATGCCTCGTCGAGGATGACGATACCTTCGTGCTTCGAGAGGATCTCCTCGATGTCCTTCTGCCTGAAACAGTTCCCGGTGGGGTTGTTGGGGGAGGGCATGATGAGGACACCTTTGTTCGCATCGCCTTTGCCGACCATGGCATCAACGTCGAGCTGGAAATCCTCGGTGAGGTCCACTTCCCTCATCTTGCCGCAGGCGAGGCTGACGAAGTACGAGTAAAGGGAGTATGACGGAACAGGGATGGTACAGATGTGCCCCGGTTCGGTGAATGTGGTGAAGATAGTGTTGAGGATCTCGTCCGAACCGTTTCCGGCCACGAAATTCTCCATTTTCAGTTCATAGAGCTTGGCGAGCTCGGTTCTGAGACCGTCGGAATAGGTGTTGGGATATCCGTTGAGATCGATCTTCAGGTTGCGGAGATACTCCATCGCCGCGGGGTTGGAACCGAGGACGTTGGTGTTGGTGTCCATCCTGAGCGCGTCGCCGACCTTGGGGTTGTAGTACATGGTGAGGTCGCGGACGCTCGCCCTCATGTTGCTGCGGTCCATTCATTCCACCATCCTTTCGATGGGCATGGTGAGGATACCGGTGGCACCGAGCTTCTTGAGGTCGCGGACGACACGGTAGGTGTCCTTAGAGGATACCACTGCGTGGACGGCCATGACGGAATCATTGCCTGCGATATTGAGGATCGTGGGACCTCCGATACCGGGGAGGATCTTCTCGATCTCGGAAAGTTTGTCTTTAGGTACATCTGCCATGACGTACTTCTTCTGGTCCGCATCGAGGACGGACCTGATCGCATCGCTGATCTCATCGATCTTCGCCCTCTTCACGGGATCCGCCATTGCAGACTCCGAAGAGAACAGACATGCATCGGATTCCATGATGGTCCCGATCTCGCGGAGGTGGTTGGTCCTCAGGGTTCCGCCGGTCTCGACAAGATCGGTGATGATGTCGGAAACTCCGAGGTAGGGCATGATCTCCGCCGCACCCTGGACCTCGACGACCTGTGCTTTGATCCCGACGGACTCGAAGTACCTGCCGGTGATGTAAGTGAAGGTGGTGGCCACGCGGACACCGGCGGGAAGGTCCTTCACGCATTTGTAAGGGCTCTCCTCGGGAACGATGACGCTGAATCTGCAATGTCCGAAGCGGAGGTTCTGTATAAGAATAAGTTCGGAACCCGCCTCTGCGGCGACGTCCTGTCCGGTGATACCGAAATCGACAGCACCAGAGTTGATGAACACAGGGATGTCCTGTGCGCGGACGAAAATGACCTCGAGGTCGAGGTCGGGGATCTTGATGTTCAGACTCCTTCCCCAGGCGGGACCGAGGTCGATACCTGCCTTGGTCAGAAGTTCGATAGCCCTCTCGTTAAGCCGGCCCTTGTTGGGTATGGCCAATTTAAGCGTCATGTAATCATGACACCATTGACCCCGCTCTATTATATTTTGCGTACTAAAAAGAATAGGCGAGGGAGCCAGGGGCGGATGCCCCTGTGTCTCTCTCGGATCACTCGGATTTCTTAGAGGTTTCTTCGTCGTCAAGAAGTTCGCTGAGGTCTTCCTTCATCAGGAATTCGACAAGGTTCATGTGGTGGTACTTCTTGAGCTCGGGGGTCGTGGGGTCCAGGGTCAGCAGGACCTTGTCCATGGAAGTGGTCCTGTAGGCGGTGAACGAGTTCGACTGGGTGTCGGGCTCGGCACTCAGGTCGACACGGAGAAGCAGAGGCTTGTCGCCGATGAAGATACGCATTCCGACGGGTTCTCCCTTGTACATGAGGGTGTCGGGCTCGTATCCGCGGGCCTTCAGATCGGTGAAGAGGACGTTGGTGACGAGGTTGCGCCAGGGGGTGGGCTGGATACCCCTGAGGTTGATGAACGCACCGTTGAGGGTATCGGCGGCGAAGAAGGTCATCTTGGCGCTCTCCTTCATTCCGCGGTCCATCTGGTATCCGACGCTGCGGTACAGGATACCGGACTCGACGATACGGTTGATGTATTTCTCGAGGGTACGGTTGTCGACGATACCGGACTGGGCCAGGACCTCTTTCATGGTGAGGCAGCACGAGACGTTGGCGAAAAGATATGCCAGCAGAGCGGCCATTCCCTTGGGGTTGGTCTTGTTCTCCCTGAGGACGAGCTTGAGGGCCACGAGATGCATGAAACCTTCAAGCATCATCGCCCTGTCAGCAGGGTCGAGGTCCGGGGTCATGAAGGGGAATCCTCCGTTGGCGAGGTACTTCTGGAACTGTTCCTGGGGGTTTCCGGGATATCTCTGAAGGAATTCCTTGAAAGTGAACGGATAGAGGTGGATGGTCGCCACGTTCTCCTCGAATCCGGGGACCTCGTCCAGATCGAAGAGCGAACTGGTACTGGCGGTCGCGTAGATCGAGATCTCGGGATAGGTCTTGTGGAATTTCAGGATGGCCTCACGGTACTGAGGGACGACATGGATGCTGTCGATCAACAGGACCTTGGGGTTTCCGGCACAGGCCTTTTCAAGGATACCATAAAACTCATCGGCGTTCTCGACGAGAACGACGGCGCGGTTATAGGACAGTGAAACGATAGATGTCTCCGAGAATCCGTGGAGGAGAAGTTCTCCTTTGAACTGATTCAGCAGTACGGTCTTACCGACGAAGGCGGGACCCATGATGGCTTTCATCCTGGGGTCGTCGACGAGGCTCATCAGGGCATCGAGGTATTTTCTGCGGATGAGAATATTCTTTGGCACAAGAAAATAATCGTAAGGTACACTAAATAGTTTACTGGCAGTTTCGCTTCAAATTATATATGCCAGACCCCCGATAACGGGGGCCTTTGGCTCAGAGAATGCCCTTCTTGTAGGCATACTCCGCATTGAGCATGGAACCGCCGGCCCCGCCGCGGAGGGTGTTGTGGGAGACTACCCACATCTTGTAGTAGCCGTTGGACTGCCTGATCCTTCCGACGGTGGAGGCCATACCTCTCGCCCTCGCAGGGGATCCGGCCGATACATCAAAGATGGGCTGGGGACGGTTCTCCTCGGACCTCACGATGATGGGCTGCTCGGGAGCGGACGGAAGTCCCAGCTTCTGAGGTTCGCCGCGGAATCCGGAAAGGGCCTTGGAGACCTCTTCGAGGGTGGGCTGCTCCTTGAGATCGAGCACAAGGGATTCGGTGTGACCATCGATGACAGGCACCCTGGCACAATTGGCCATAACCCTGAAGTCGGCGTACTTGAACTCTCCGTCGGCGTAGGTTCCGAGCATCTTGCAGAGCTCGGTCTCCATCTTCTCCTCCTCGTGGGAGATGTACGGGATCACGTTGCCGACGATGTCGAACGAAGGCACTCCAGGATATCCTGCACCGGAGATGGCCTGGTAGGTGGAGACGAACACCTGTTCGAGTCCGAAGGCGTCGCGGAGGGCCTTCAGGGGCACCACGATACCGGTGGAGGAACAGTTGGCGTTGGTCACAATGTATCCGCCGTTGCCGTAGGTGGCCTGGTCCTTGATCGATTCGAACTGGTCGGTGTTGACCTCTGGGACTATGATGGGGACGTGCTTGTCCATCCTGTGGGAACCTGCGTTGGTGTACACTGCGACACCCTTCTCCGCAAGCTCGGTCTCGGTGGGACCTGCAAGGTCCGAAGGGATTCCGGAGAATGCGATCCTGCAGTTCTTGGAGATGCGGTCGAGGTCCATCTTGGAGATCTTCATGTCAAGGGTCTCCTGGGAATAGGGATAGTCGCGGACCTTGAGGGTGTCGCCGAACTTCTTTCCTTCCGACCTCTCCGACGCGTAAAGTCCTTCAATCTCGAAATAGGGATGGTTTTCAAGCATCTGGACGAATCTCTGACCGATCATTCCGGTCGCTCCGAGCACCGCCACACTGATCTTAGCACTCATATGATTACCTTCAAAACGATATCGACAGCAGAAAATGCGACTGTCCGGAGTTCACTCGTTGTAGATCTTCATCTGCCTCTCCTTGGAAATTGCAAGGATGAGGGTGGCGATCTTCTCAGCTTCGTCCTCAGTGAGATTTACCTCGTTGCAGAGGTCACGGTAACGGTCGATGATGACCTTTTCCACACTCTCGTCCCAGACGCTCTGTCCGGCCGCTTTCTTGGCCCTTGCGAGCTCGTCCGTAAGGTCCATGCGCGTGGCGAGAAGGTCGATGATATCGGCATCGATGTCGTGAATTTCATCCCTGAGTTCCTTGACTGAGGCGGACTCCATATTATCCTGGCGTTTTATTATAAGCGGATATAAGGCACTTACCCAACTAAATTATATACAAAATGCACATTTTTGTACTATGGACCGCATTAATCGTCATTTCTATTTAGTCCCCAAACAGGAGCAGGTCGCAAGGCTGATGCTGAAACTCGGAATCAGCGTGAGGTCGGGCGACGCGTATTGCGGACCCATCAAACAGACCGATGCGGCCGTCGCAAGGGCGCTGAACGTCGACAGGCGTGTCGTCAGATACACCATCGACCGTATCATGTCGGAGCCCGAACTCTACAGTCTCTTCTCGAAGATCAAATCCACCCTTCTCCTCGACGAGGCCGCCCCCGAGATCGGCTGTTCATCGATAGAGATCATACCCGTGGATTCACAAGTGCCAGGACTCATGGCGGACATCCTCGGCGTACTGTCCCGCGAAAGGATCAATGTCAGGCAGGCGGTCGTCAGCGACCCCCAGGACACGGCCGGATCCCACCTCATCATCGTGGCGGACGGGAAGATCCCCGGCAACACGCTGGCGGAGATCAGGTCCGTCAACGGTGTCGCAAGCGTCATCATCAAGTGATCCGCAGGCCATAAACAAAGCCCGTTTTTTCACGTCTGGGTCTTTTGGATCCGGGTCGTGACCCGGGGTCCCGGGGACGGTGTATTTTTCCGTCCCCGGACACATTTTACCTTCTCGCGCGCACCCTTAATATAACCCACGCGCATAGACGTGATCATTACCATGACCGACAGAACAGCAAAACTGGAGCGCAGCACCAGGGAAACTAAGATCTGCGTGGAGCTGAACATCGACGGAGACGGGAAATTCGATGTCAAAAGCGATGTTCCGTTCCTGAAGCACATGACAGAGACCCTCGCCAGGTACGCGAACTTCGACCTGTGCCTGACAGCGACCGGTGACAACGACCACCACATCATCGAAGACACCGCCATCGCCCTCGGTTCCGCCCTGAAACAGGCCCTCGGAGATGCCCCTGTCGAAAGGACAGCATCCTGCATCCTCCCGATGGACGATGCCCTGATCATGGTGGCACTGGACCTCGTCGACCGCCCCTACTGCGACGCTGACTGTCCCGACAACAACTATCTGCACTTCTTCAGAAGCTTCGCCATGTCCGCCGGGATCACCCTGCACATTGTGAAGATCCGCGGATTCGATGAGCACCACATCATCGAGGCGGGATTCAAAGCACTCGGTAAATCGCTGTACGCGGCGACAAGACCCAGAGACAAACTTCTGAGCACCAAAGACGAAGTCAGGGTGAAGTAATGGCGCTAGCCAAAAGGGTGATCCCCTGCCTTGATGTCAAGGACGGAAAGGTCGTCAAAGGGACCGAGTTCGTCAACCTCAGAGATGTCGGATATCCTCCCGACATGGCACAGAAATACAGTCTTCAGGGCGCCGACGAGGTCACCTTCCTCGACATCGCCGCCTCCCAGGAATCCAGGGGCACCACCCTCGACCTGGTGAGAGAAACAGCGGAGAAGGTCTTCGTCCCCCTCACCGTGGGCGGAGGCATAAGGACAGCGGACGATGTCCACGCCGCACTCATGGCCGGAGCGGACAAGGTCTCCATGAACTCCGCCGCCGTCTTCCACCCCGAACTCATCTCCGAGTCCGCCAGAAGGTACGGAAGACAGTGCGTCGTCGTCGCCATCGACGCCAAACGCACCGAGAAGGGATGGGAGGTTTACGTGAAAGGCGGAAAGGAACCCACCGGGATCGACGCTCTGGAATGGGCCGGAAAAGCGGAAGACCTCGGAGCGGGGGAGATCCTCCTCACCTCCATCGATGCTGACGGTACCAAGAAAGGATATGACATCCCGCTGACCAAGGCCGTGGTGGACGCCACCGACATCCCTGTCGTCGCGTCCGGCGGATGCGGGAACATGGAGGACATCTACCAGGTGTTCGAGAAGACCGACTGTTCAGCCGCCCTCGCCGCATCCATTTTCCACTACGGACAATGTACCGTGGGCGAAGTGCACGATTACCTGAGAGAAAGGGGGATCGAAGTAAGATGACCGACATACCGAAACTCAATTACGGAAAAGACGGACTGATCCCAGTCATCGTTCAGGACTGCAGGACCAACGAAGTTCTCATGATGGCCTACTCGAACGAAGAGGCTGTCAGACTGATGTATGAAACAGGATACACCCACTTCTGGAGCCGCAGCAGGCAGAAACTGTGGAAGAAAGGGGAGGAGTCCGGACATGTGCAGAAGATCAAATCAATCCAGGCCGACTGCGACGACGACACCCTTCTGGTACGCGTCGAACAGGCCGGAGGCATCGCCTGCCACACCGGAAACCCGTCATGCTTCTACAAGCTGGTCTACGGAAACCTCGATGAGACCGCGGCAATCCTCCCTGAACTCATCAGGACGATCAAAGACCGCAAGGAGAACCCCACCGACGAGAGCTACACCTGCAAACTCTTCAAGAACGAGACCAAGATGTGCAAGAAGATCGTCGAAGAGGCCGCTGAAGTCGTCCTTGCGATCAAGGACCGCGACAATGACCCAGACCAGACAGATCTTGCGGGAGAGGTCGCCGACCTCATCTACCACACCCTGGTCGCCATCGAGAAGGAAGGACTCGATCTGGAGAAGGTGTACTCCGAACTGAGCGAGAGGCATTGAAATGGTCCCCAGAGCAGATCTTCACACTCACTCATTGTACAGCGACGGAGAGCTCATCCCCGCCGAACTCGTCAGGAGGGCACAGGTGCTGGGACATGACCTCATCGCCATCACTGACCACGTCGACATGACCAATGTCGAATGGGTCGTCACCAATGTGGTGAAGGCATGCGAACTCAGCGAGGATTACTGCACCGTCCTTCCCGGAGTGGAGATCACCCACGTCCCCCCGAGAAAGATCGCAGAGGTCGCCAAGATGGCGAGGAAATTCGGTGCCAAATGGGTCGTCGTTCACGGAGAGACAGTCGTCGAACCGGTCGCACCCGGGACCAACAGGGCCTCGGTAGAGAACCCCGACATCGACGTGCTGGCACATCCCGGATTCATCACTCTCGAAGAGGCTCAGATCGCCAAGGACAACGACGTCCTTCTGGAGATCAGCGGCAGGGCCGGGCACAACATCACCAACGGACACGTCTATCAGATGGCTCACGAAGTAGGTGCCAAGATGGTCATCGATTCGGACACCCATCAGCCCGAGAATCTCATGGACGATGCCGCCGCAAAGGTGGTCGCATTGGGTGCGGGACTGTCCGAGAAGGAAGCGGACATCGCCCTTCACAAAACACCTTACGAAATGACAAAACATCTCATCTGAGTGTTCACTGAACACCCATAGGACGGCCTTGCGGAAAGGCGCTCTCACTCGGAGTCGTCTTTCTCAAGGTCGGACCTGATCTTCTTCAGGACCTCTTCAAGATAAAGCTCGCGACCCTGGTCCTTGACCTCGTCGTCCTCATAAAGAAGCAGCTTCAGCAGTTCTTCCTCGGACATCATCTCAGTGTCCGCTTTCTCACCGTCTGCCATAAGGCCCGAATGTACCCAACAGTAAATAAGGAATCGCTGACATCAGCCCCTTATGCCAAAGATCGCAATCATCGGCGGAACCGGAATCTACAACCCCGACACTTTCGAAATGATCAGGGAAGAGTTCCCGGACACCCCCTACGGAAAACCCTCCGACCCTATCATGATCGGAAAGATCAACGGAGTCGAGGTCGCATTCCTCTTCAGACACGGCAAACAGCACCAGCACCCCCCGTCCTCCGTTCCTTACAGGGCGAACATGTACGCTCTGTGGAAACTCGGAGTAAGGTATGTCATCTCCGCATGTGCGGTCGGTTCCCTCAAAGAGGAATACAAACCCGGAGACCTCGTCATCGCGGACCAGTTCATCGACTTCACCAAGAAAAGGGATTACACTTTCTTTATGGACAAGACCGTCCACATCTCGATGCCCGACCCCTGCTGTCCTTACCTCAACTCCGTCTTCGCGGACACTGCAAAGGCAATGGGAATCCCCTACCACCTCGGAGGAACCTATGTCTGCATCGAAGGTCCCCGCTTCTCCACCCGTGCGGAATCCAACATGTTCCGCCAGTTCGGACACATCATCGGTATGACCATGGTCCCTGAGGCACAGCTCGCCAGGGAACTCGGAATGTGCTACTGTTCCCTCGCCACCGTCACCGACTACGACTGCTGGAAGGACGAGGACGTCACCATCGAGATGGTCACCAAGACCATGGCGGAATGCCTCGACAAGGTCCTCAGACTTCTCGAGCTGGGTCTTCCCAAGATCGGCGAATCTTCATGCGGATGCGAGAACAGCGCCCTCGGCTGCGGTTCTCTCGACGCGATCCAGTGAAACTGTTTTCTGAGGGGGCTTTCCCCTCAGTGTTTTTTGTTCTGAAATGAAAAGACCCAGAACTGTAATTCTCAAGGATGATCGTACCGGTACGGCCGTGACAGCCCGTACCGGAATTGAATGAATCGATCGTGTTCAGGCACTGAAATCCAGACTCTGGAAATAATCTCCGGTAGGGGTCACAACATCCAGGGTCGTGATCTTGTTGTAGGTTATGTCACAATCGGAGACGCTCAGGTAGTGGACATGTCCGCCGATGGTGCGGTCCTCGGAAATGAAGTGAAGATGCCATCCGGCCGAGTTGAAACTTCCGGCATACTCGGGGAAGTAGAGTGCCACAATGGTTCCGGTGATCGAGGTATACTCCCACCTCACTTCATCGTGTTTGAGAACTTCATCAAGTGGCTCGTAAGGCTCGGTCTGTGCCTTCTCGCTGCGTATGGTCAAAGTGTCGAAAGTACCTTCGATCACTGCGACGTACATCGAATTCTTACCCTGAGAACTGATCTTCTGGGTCATTGAATTTTCCAGTATATCGATAGAGGCCGCGCTTACATCTGATTCACTGAAATCGGTCTCCATGTAGGCGGTGTTTGCGAAAGGAACGGTCGTCGAATCATCGGCAACCCTTACCGTACCGTCGGACAGTGCCTGATAGACAACCCCCTTGTATATGATCATCTCACCGTTCAGAGTGTCGAATGTACCGAGACCAGTGTCCCCGTGCTGTTTGAGCTCGCCGACGGTGACTGATCCGTAATAATCCCCTTTCATCAGTGCATCAAGCAGTGAAACCTGGTAGATCGTATCGCAGTCTTTCTTGTCTTCACCATCGTTCCCGAGGCAGACGTAACACACCGAAGCTCCGATGATAATCGCCACTATAACAGCGATTATCGGAATCTCTTTTCTCATGAGCCCCCATTCAAGGTCAGATATTTACGCTCTGACCTCGAATAGGATTCTGATCGCTTACGCCAGGATCATCTCTTGATTCCGTAGATGACTCCGTTGCTTACTGACGGTGGGATCTCCTCATTGAATCCCATGACGGTCATGATGACCTCTGCAGCAACGGCACCATAGGGAATGTTCCGATAGGACTCTGGCACTATGATGACAGGGCCTCCTCTCCTGATATGGTTCAGACACCTCATCATCTGACGGAAACGCTGAGTGAGGGTGGATTGACCGCATACGGCGAAGATCGCACCGTCGTAGATCTCCCATTCCTCGGTGACGGTCTGCTTTCCGTATTGTATGACCGTGGTCCTGTCGTCCTCGATCAGAGCGAACTTGCGTGAAAGAGGAAGGTGGGAAACGATCCCGGCGATGTCGGTTTTCATAACGGTACCGTCCACCTTGTTGTTCACTGCGAAAAGCATACCGAAATAACGTTCCTCCATAAGCCTCAGGAGCTCATAGTCCCTTTTCAATTTGCCATAGTCCTCGTTTATCAGCCTGATGAAGAAGGGTGAGGTCTCCAGATCGATGGTACGGAGATACTCCTGCACCCCGGGCTTCCCGAAGTAGATGATCTCCCTGTAGGACTCAAGATGCCTCACCAGTTCGAAGAAAGGTGCCAGGTCCGCCTTCACATCCTGAGGGACGATGGAGAACTTGAACATGGCGGATTTGCGGGGAAGGTACGGGGTGAGCAGGAAATCGTCGAAGAAAGTGGGTTCGAGCAGCGACTTCAGAGTGATGTCGGTCATGTGGCTACCGAAGATCTCATCAAGATATTCACGTGTGAGATTTCCTCCCATGACCCTTGCATTCACTTCAATGAGAACAGGACCTTTCTCATCGACCTTGAACTCGTTGTGGCTGAATCCGTTCTTCATATCGACAGCGTCGAGGACCTGATAACAATACTCAAGGATGTCCTGCATACCGGGAACCAGACGGTCCACGAGGATGCAGGTGTCATAAACGAGCACACCGTCGGGCTGCACGATCTTCTCGTACCTCCAGATGTCGGTGATCTTGTGTTTCCCGTCGATACTGAGGCTGTTGACGATATACTCGGTACCTCCGATGAACTCCTGGACCATAATGGGACTGTCTCCGCTGCCGCGGGAGTTGTACATGGCATGCATGTGCTCGAAATGCTCAAGTGCGTCCTCGAGAGAATCGCAGATCTTCAGACCGACGGTTCCGGAGCTCTCGGAGAACTTCAGAACCGCTTTTGTGAGTTTGTTGTCGTTCCAGAACTTCCTGACCTGTTCGGCCGAGGTGACGACTGCGGATTCGATACGGCGGATACCTGCCTTTCCCAAAGCCTCGAACATTCCCGCCTTGGTGCAGCGGAGATCGGTGGTCCCGGGATCGTTCCCTCTGAGACCCAGGGCCTTGTTCAGCTTATCGGCAAAACGGATTCCAGAATCCGAACCGGGGACCACGCAGGCGATCTCGTATTCCTTCAGCTGCTCCCCGATATCTTCCATAACATATTCTTTCGGAAGCTGAACGAAATCCGCCGCATCACCGATGCTTCTTTTCATGTACTCCACTTTGGAGTTCCATGCCTGTGCGTGTTCCACATCGAAATAGATGTTGATAAGGAGAGGACGGTACCCCATTCTGATAATATCGTCGACATACATCTGTCCGGAAGAGGCACAGTCCACCACAGCGATGTGTTTCATGAACCGAATTCGGAGTTCACACTAATTAAGTTGACACCGAAAATCTGTGTCCAGATGCGGAATTCTGTATTCAAACATAATTCTGCGTATGCAGGTAACAGGTTTTCCAAGGGGGTTTCTTCCCCCTCGGAGATCATCTCTTGATCCCGTAGATGACACCGTCGCTTATGGACGGCGGGATTGCACCATTGAATCCCATAACGGACATCACGACCTCAGCACCTACGGCACCGTAAGGGAGGTTCTGATAGGACTCTGGGACTATGATCACAGGGCCCCCTCTTCTGATATGGTTCAGGCACCTCATCATCTGACGGAAACGCTGTGTGAGGGTGGATTGACCACATACGGCGAAGATGGCACCGTCGTAGATCTCCCACTCATCGGAAACGGTCTGTTTTCCGTACTGTATGACAGTCGTCTTGTCATCCTCGATCAGGGCGAACTTACGTGAAAGAGGAAGATGGGAAACGATCCCGGCAATGTCCGTTTTCATAACAGTGCCTTCGACCTTGTCGTTCACTGCGAACAGCATATCGAAGTAGCGTTCCTCCATGAGCCTGAGGAGTTCGTAATCCCTCTTCAGTTTTCCATAATTCTCATTTATCATCCTGATGAAGAATGGCGAGGTCTCGAGATCGATGGTACGGGGATATTCATGTATCCCGGTCTCTCCGAAATACACGATCTCCCTGTAGGAATCCAAATGCCCCACGAGTTCGAAGAACGGACCCAGGTCCGCTTTCACATCATGAGGGACGATGGAGAACTTGAACATGGCGGATTTGCGGGGAAGGTACGGGGTGAGCAGGAAATCGTCGAAGAAAGTGGGTTCGAGCAGCGACTTCAGAGTGATGTCGGTCATATGGCTGCCGAAGATCTCATCAAGATACTCGCTGGTGAGGTTTCCTCCCATGACCCTTGCATTCACTTCGATGAGAACAGGCCCTTTCTCATCGACCTTGATCTCGTTATGACTGAATCCGTTCTTCATCTCCACGGCGTCGAGGACCTTGTAGGTGTATTCCAGAAGGTCCTGCATACCCGGGACAAGACGGTCGACGAGGATCATGGTGTCGTAAACAAGCACCCCGTCAGGCTGCACGATCTTCTCATACCTCCAGATGTCGGTGATCTTGTGTTTCCCGTCGATGCTGAGGCTGTTCACAATATATTCAGTACCGCCGATGTACTCCTGCATCATGATGGGGCAGTCGTCACGGCCGGTGAAGTTGTACTCGGAATACATGTGTCCGAAATGTTCCAGACTCGCTTCGAGGGAATCGCATATCTTCAGACCGACAGTTCCGGAACCCTCCTCATATTTCAGAACGGCCTTTGTGAGTTTGTTATCACTCCAGAACTTCCGGACCTGTTCTGCCGAAGTGACCACCGTGGATTCGATACGTCTGATGCCTGCTTTTCCCAAAGCCTCGAACATCCCGGTCTTGGTACAGCGCATATAGGTCGTCTCGGGATCGTTTCCTCTCAGCCCGAGTGCTTTGTTCAGAACATCCGCGAAACGCACACCTATTTCCGAACCGGGAACGACACAGATGATCTCGTATTTCTTCAGCTGTTTCAGTATGTCATCGAGAGAGAACTCTTTCGGAAGCTGAATTATATCCGCCCTGCCTTCGAGACCTTTCTTCACATTCCTTATATTGGAATCCAGGCCCGGCGCATGCTCTGCATCGAAATAGGTGTAAATGACAAGAGGCTGACAGCCCATTCTGATAATGTCATCGATATACATCTGTCCGGACGATGCGCAGTCCACCACGGCGATATATTTCATGAGTGAAACTGAAGCTTTGCCCTAATTAACTTAACGTCGACAACCTGCACCCAGGCGGAACAAATCGGTAATTGCCGTAGATCATCATATAGAAATGGATTTTCCAAGGGGGAGACGGTCCCCCTCGGACCTGCACCGTGCAGAACGGTTCAGGATTCTGATTCTTCGCTCTTTTTCGGAACGACGTTCTTCACTGCCGCGGCGCAGATGATGGCCACGACGGAAAGGACACAGCCCACGAGCATGGCTGTATCGAAGCAGTCTTCGAGAACGTCAGGGGCAACGGACTCGACCGTGTCCATTCCCATTCCGAGCTGGAATATGATCGAATAGAGGACCACACCGAGAGATGCCGCGACATAGTTCACTTCCAGCAGGAAAGTGGCGGCGTCCGCCTGCTGCTCCTCGTCGGCATGGTGAATCAATGCAGTGGCAAGACCTGTTCCGGCAAAGGCCATGGAACATCCCATCACGACAAGACCCAGCAACAGGAGAATGATGCCGTCTGGAAGGACCACGGCGGCGAATAATATGCAGAACACGAGACGTCCCACACCGGCCAGGACAGAAGGCACTTTGCATCCGCGGGTGTCGCACCATCTTCCCACGGGGATGGAAAGGAGGATGGCGAAAATAGACGCCACGGACAACAGATATCCGGAATGCGACACGGAGTATCCGCCGTAGATCTGAAGGAAATACGGCAGAACATACTCGGTACCCATGATGATCATACAGGTCATCGTGAATGCGATCGATAACGTCTGGAAATCACGGCGTTTCAGCAGTTTGGGTGATATCAGGGCATAATCCGGCTGACCGACCATCCTGCGGCCCATAAGTACCAGGAACACCACGGAGACCACTCCGCAGGCCGCGACCGCAGCGTACGACAGGTCTTCTCCCATAATGTTCTGAAGACATACCATTCCCGCACCGATACCGAAGATCGTGAGGATACTGTTGAGGAAATCCGGGTCCTGGGACCTGTCATATCCCTCGTCGGGGGGAAGGACCTTGAGCGTCAGTACGGCAGCTAAGACACCGAACGGAATGTTGATCAGAAAGATCCAGTGCCAGCTGAGCGCATAGGTGATGAGCCCTCCGACGGAAGGACCGATGACGATGGAGACACCGGACGCGACGGCGAGGACCCCCATACCGAGACCTTTCCTGTCCGACGGCAGGTAGTTCGTGATAAGTACGGGCACCGCGGCGGTCATAAGCGCCGCACCGACGCCCTGGATGAGCCTGAACAGCACCAACGTGAAGAAATCCTCGGAGATACCGCAGGCGATCGAGGAACCAGTGAAGAGGACGATACCCCAGAAGAAGATCTTCTTCACCATGCCGTTCTTCGCCAGTTTGGCCAGCGGCAGCAGGAGAGATGCAAGGGCCACCACATAGACCAGGGTGATCCATGAGGAGTCACCGATGGCGATATTGAAATCATATGCTATCACAGGCAGGGCCACATTGACGATGGACGCATCCAATCCGTCAAGAATGGTCGACAGTGCCAGAAGCACCAATAACAGGCTCAGATTACGGCTGTTCTCGAACTTATTTGTGATAAGGTCACCCCTTTATTCCGTAGATGATGCCGTCGCTCACTGACGGCGGGATCTCCTCGTTGAATCCCATCGCGTTCATCATGACCTCGGCACCGGCGGCACCGTAGGGGAGGTTCTGATAGGCCTCCGGGAGTATGATGACAGGGCCGCCTCTCCGGATGTGGGTCATACATCTGGTCATCTGACGGAAGCGCTGTGTGAGGGTCGAGGTGCCGCAGACGGCGAAGATGGCACCGTCGTAGACCTCCCAGTCATTGGTCACGGTCCGTTTTCCGTACTGCAGGACGGTGATCTTATCGTCTTCGATCAAAGCGAATCTGCGCAGAAGCGGGATGTGCTCGATGACCTGTTCCAGGTCCGTCTTCAGAGGCACGCCTTCCACCTTGTCGTTCACTGCGAACAGCATGCCGAAGTAACGCTCCTCCAGGAGCCTGATGAGCTCATAATCCTTCTTCAGTTTCCCATAATCCTCGTTGATCATACGGAGAAGGAACGGAGCGGTGTCGATATCGATGGTACGGGGATAGGTCTGTACCCCTTCCTTTCCGAAATACACGATCTCCCTGTAGGAATCCAGATGTCTCGCGAGTTCGAAGAACGGACCGAGGTCCGCCTTCACCTTATGCGGAACAATGGGCCACTTGAACATGGCATATTTGCGGGGAAGATAGTGTGTAAGCAGGAAATGGTCGAAGAATGCGGGTTCAAGCAGCGCATTCAATGTGATATCGGTCATGTGGCTGCCGAAAAGCTCATCGAAATACTCAGCGGTGATGGTTCCTCCCATCACCCTTGCATTCACTTCAATAAGAATAGGCCCTTTCTCATCGACCTTGATCTCATTGTGGCTGAATCCGTTCTTCATATCGACGGCGTCGAGGACCTTGTAGATGTACTGCAGGATCTCCTGCATTCCGGGAACGAGACGTTCGACGAGGATCATGGTGTCGTAGACCAGCACCCCGTCAGGCTGCACGATCTTCTCATATCTCCAGACATCGGTGATCTTGTGTTTCCCATCGATACTGAGACAGTTGACGATGTACTCCGTACCTCCGATGTATTCCTGGATCATGATGATGCTGTCGGCGGCATCCGTTCCGGCGAACATCTCACGCATGTGGTGATAGTGTTCGATGGAATCCTCGACGGAATCGCAGATCTTCAGACCGAAGGTACCGGAATTCTCGGAGAATTTCAGAACGGCCTTTGTGAGTTTATTGTCGTTCCAGAACTTCCTGATCTGTTCATCCGAGGTAACGACCGCGGATTCGATACGCCTGAGACCTGCTTTTCCCAGAGCCTCATACATCCCTTCCTTGGTGCAGCGGAGATACGTCGTTTCAGGATCGTTTCCTCTGAGACCGAGTGCTTTGTTCAAAATATCTGCAAAACGCACACCGATCTCAGAACCGGGGACCACGCAGGCGATCTCATATTCCTTCAGCTGTTCGACGATCTCTTCGATCTTGTAATCCTTCGGAAGCTGGAAGTAATCGGCCTTGTCTCCGATCCCTTTCCGTACAAGGTTGAAATAAGGTGCCCATTCCTCGGCATCGATCTCATCCAAGTAGGTGTTGATGACAAGGGGGCGGTAGCCCATGGTGATGATATCGTCGATGTACATCTGCCCAGAGGACGCACAGTCCACTACAGCAATGTGTTTCATAAGCCAGCCTATCTGCAGGTCTTAGATTAATCTTCTGCAGACAACCTGTACTCAGACGGACAATAACTGTATAAGATACAACTCTGGCACTGTCCCAGAGCATCGGAAAGCCGAATAAAAAGAAGAGGTGGGATCCGGAGGACCGTGACCGGAACTCCGGAATGGATTGGGGTTTACTGTTTCTTGGTGTTGGGGGGATAATAGTCCCCGCAGTACGGGCACTGTCCGATCCTTCCGACATAGGTGAAACTCGCACCGCAGTTGGGGCAGACCGCAGTATGCTCCTGGAGATTGGGGTCCACGAGCTTACTGAGAAGGACGCTGTTCCCGCTGATGATGTATCCGGGAAGGTAACCGTTGGTGAGCAGCCACCTGACCTTCTCCATCGCGACATTCACGGGAACTCCGATGCTTCCTGCGAGCAGGTCGAAGGTCATGCTCTCGTGTTCAAGGACGAATGCTCCCAGACGGAAGGTCTTCTTCCTCTCGATGTTACGCAGCCATATGAGGGGGATCCCGTAGATGGAGAACAGGAAAATGATGATGATTCCGCCTATCCAAAGAGCGTCGATTCCTTTCATGATCCCGAGCACGATGCAGGCGACCCCGATCAGAATGATCAGAGCAAGGAGGTACAGCGGCCGGTTCAGTTTCTTGAGTTCTTCTTGAACTGTTGACATTTCAACACCTCCCCCGGAGGAACCGAGGGACTTAGTACTTATTATCTAATCATATTCACCAGGTATATGAGACTCATCATCAAGGGTACGGTCCAAGGGGTCGGTTTCCGGCCGGCGGTCTATCGCACCGCGACACATCTGGGTCTTAGAGGATGTGTCCGCAATGACGGGTCTGAGGTCACCATCGACATCGATGACGGTGACCGGTTTCTGGAGAGATTTCTGAAAGAACTGCCTCCGCTGGCGAGGATAGAATCGATCGAAAAGAAGGAATACGGACTTCCGGAAGATATCAAAGGATTCTCCATTGTCGAATCAAGCCCCGGTTCCAAGGACGGGTTCTCCATCCCCACCGACACTGCGATCTGCAGTAAATGTCTCAAAGATCTGCATAACGGCAGAAGAAAGGGTTATGCGTTCACCGCCTGCACCGACTGCGGACCGCGTTTCACCCTCCTCAGATCACTACCGTATGACAGACCCAGCACCGCCATGGCATCATTTGAGATGTGTCCTGAATGCAGAAGCGAATATCTTGATCCCGGGGACAGACGTTTCCACCACCAGACCGTCTGCTGTCCGAAATGCGGACCTCATTATTTCCTTCTCGACAAAAACGGAACCTCTGTAGACGGAGACCCCATCCCAACATTCGCAAGGATGCTTGAATCCGGGATGATAGGCATCGCCAAAAGCTGGGGTGGGATGCACATCTGCTGCATACTTTCACAGACCCAGCACATGAGGGAATGGTACGGGAGGAAACAGAAACCATTCGCGATCATGGTCCGCGATATGGACGCCGTGAGGAAGTATGCCGACCCGACACCGGAAGAGGAAGAACTGCTTTTGTCACCCTTCAGGCCCATCGTCCTCGTCAAAAAGAAAAAGACCCAGACCATGGAACTCATATCCCCGGGGCTTGACAACGTGGGGGTCTTCCTGCCGTACACGGCCATGCACACCCTTCTCTTCGACGAACTGAAAGAGGATGCCCTCATCATGACCTCTGGAAATGTCCCCGGTGAGCCGATGATCGTGGACAACGACGCGATCCTCTCCATGGGTGCGGAGTATTATCTCCTTCACAACCAGCCAATTCTGAACCGTGCCGACGACAGTGTCATACGCATGTGCGGAGACAACACCTTCTATCTGAGGAAGTCCCGCGGTGCGGTCCCTTCATACATCAAATTCCCATTGGACGGTCAGGCGGTCGGTGTCGGTGCACAGGAATCCCTCGCAGGTGCCGTGGCCGTCGGCGGACTCATCTATCCGACACAGTACATCGGGAACGGAGAAGGAATCGGTGTTCCCGAATATCTTGAGGAGGCGGTCCGTTTCCAGATGTCGCTGGTGGGCTGCGAACCGCAGATAATCGCCGAAGATCTGCATCCGGCATACCTCAACAGGAAATTCGCATCGCGGCTGGCCGAGGAGTATCACGCGGAACTGATCGATGTTCAGCACCACTGGGCCCACGCGGCCGCCCTCATGACCGACTGCGGACACCTCGACCATATGGCGGTGCTCGCCCTTGACGGTACCGGACACGGCGATGACGGAATGGCGTGGGGAGGTGAGGTATTATCCTGCGATCTTCATGGATACAGACGTCTGGCACATCTGGAATACATCCCTCTCCTGGGCGGACAGAAGGCGGTCACCGACCTCCGCAGACTCCGTTTCGCCATCGACACGATGAACGGTGAAGAGAACAGCACCTCATTCAGCGATTCTGAAGCCGCAGTATTGTCCAAACTCATGCCGAAGAGCGTAAAAACATCCTCGCTCGGCAGGGTCCTTGATGCACTCTCCTTCTATCTGGGTATTTGTGAAAAGAGGACCTATGACGGTGAACCGGCGATGAAACTGGAACCTCTGCTGGCCCGCGGACATCTTGTACCCGGTTTCGAAACATACACCGAGAACGGTATCATAAAGACCGCTCATCTGTTCTCCCGTCTGGGACAATGCGAGAACAAGGCGGACGCGGCATATTCGGTCGTCCACGGCATTCTCGATGAGATGGTCGCCTCCGTGGCAGATGCAGCTTCTGAGGACGGATACGTCGGAATCACCGGCGGCGTGTCCTACGATGTCCCTATGATCAAGATGGCGGAAGAGATTGCATCGAAGCACGGACTGAAGCTCTGCTGTCATCAGAGCATACCGAACGGCGACGGAGGCATCTCCACCGGACAGGTCGCCATCGCACTCAGCAGATTATGACGGCTCTATGTAGAAGAAATAATGGAGCCATAATCCAATAAACAACTGATTTCTAATAAAAACAGTGTATATCCGGGGATAGGTTGGATGCATAATGCATCAATGCCGGGGATAAAATGCAGAATGTGCTGTATGTGCTGCTTGATGGTATGGAGGATGACCCCAACCCAGAACTCGACGGTAAAAAACCGTACGAAGTCGCGAAGATGCCGTTCATAAGAAAGAAGGCCCCGTTCCTCAATTGGACCACGGGAAAGGGATATACCCAGCTGTTCCTGAATGAATTCTGGACCGGACATCCCCCGGACATAGCCAGGGCCGCCATAGAGGCGTGCGGACTCGGGATGAACGTCAAGAACCGCACAGCATTCCGTATGAGTCCCGCGTTCATCAGAGACGGTATGGTCCAATGGGCGTACGGTGTCGACGAACAGGCCGACAAACTTGAGAAATGCATCAAGGACAATCTTGACATCCTTGATGACTGCGACCCGCAGATCGAGTTCTTCGTCCACGGCAGGTCCGTTATCACCATGAGATATGACTTTGATGTGCCAGACGGCCCTCAGGCCCCTGTGGACGGACCCTTCGTCCCGATACCCGGACCCCTGGGCACCCTCATCGACAAGGTCGCCGAGGACATGGGCGGACTCACCGTCTACCCGTGGGGAATCGGAGGTGTGGGAACAGTTTATCCCCCATACCCCGGAATAGGCTATATGACCGCCATATCCGACAGTCCCACCGCACTCGGCATCGCCGCCACTCTGGGACATAAGATTCATCTGGTCCCCGATCTCGACGACAGGTTCCCCATAGCCGTCGAAGCCCTGAAAGAAGGGAACGTGTTCCTTCATATGGACGAGGTCGACGAATACAGTCACGAAAAGGACGCACGCAAGAAGATATCGGTCCTGGAACATATCGACTCGATGATGGAGAAGTACTTCTCCGACGCAGAGAACATAGTGTTCTTCGTGGACCACGGTACCTCCTGCGTCACCGGCAAACACATTCTGATGAACGTTCCTTTCAGGACCACCAAACAGATTTTCAACAACGGAGAGTTCGTCGGGCTCGACAGACTCGTTCCGACCGTAATGGAGAAAATGAAATGATCACCGAACTGCCGCCCTCCTTGGGAATCAACGGAAACAAAGAGGTCGCAATGGACATCCTCTCCCGTATCTGGGGTAAAAGAGGGATATTCACCTGCACCATCGCCAATACGCTTACATCGACCATTCCCGGGGTCTCCGAGGCCGGAGACTCGCCGGAACTCACTTTATACACCGGCCCCGCCGATGCCGAGTATCTGATGACGGGGAATGTCACCTGCATGAAGGGTATCCCCATCAACCCCGGAGGAATCCCCACCCCTGCGACCCTCACAAAGGCCGCACTGGATCTTTCGAAGACCCCGTTCCTGATCATCAACGGAGGATCGAAGATCATCCCCAACATCCCCTGCATAGAGGTCGGCGGAGAATGCGGAAAGGAGGTCAACTCCGGACATACCCTCAAGGACATCACCAAGAGCTTCGAGTACGGAAAGATCCTCGGTGCGCAGCTCGCCAATACATATGATTATGTGGTCGTAAGCGAAAGCTGTGCAGGAGGAACCACCACCGCACTTGCAGTGCTCCTTGCAATGGGTGTCATCAAAGAGAACCTGGTAAGCAGCAGTTCTCCCCGCAACCCCAAGGAACTCAAATGGAATCTGGTGATGGAAGGTTTCGCCAAGGCCGGTGTCGAGATCGGATCCCTGGCAGACGATCCTCTGAAGGCCATCGAACTGTTCGGTGACCCGATGATGCCCGTCAACGTGGGTATCGTGCTCGGAGCGGCCCCCAAGGTCCCTGTCATCTTCGGAGGAGGAACCCAGATGGCGCCTCTGATCGCAGCAGCCATCAAACTGGACCCCTCCATCGTAGGCAACATTTTCCAGGGAACCACCAGGTGGCTTCTGTCGGATCCCAATTCAAACATGAAGAAGATCCTCGACAACATCTCCGCCGATGTGCCTATGGTCTACATCAACATGGATTACTCCAAGAGCCCGTATGAAGGACTTCAGGCATACGAGTGGGGATTCATCAAGGAAGGCGTGGGATGCGGAGGTTCCTCCGTGGCGGCCGTCATCTCGAGCGCCGGAAAGATCGACTGTTCCATGCTTCTCGATAAGGTTCACGAGCTCTACAGAAAGGTCATGCACATGGAGTGACCGCGGTATCCCCGCGGTCCTCCCAAACCATTTTCCGTTTCATTTTTCACGTTACAAAAATTTGTGATTCCAACAGATTATCGCGATGGAATGTGTCATCTGTTGTCATACTTTAAATGGTGTTACGATTCGATAAATTCGTAACAAGACTGCTCTACGAAAAACGTAACTGATCAAGCAAAATCAGTAAAGTTCGCAGGATTCGATGACCGAGTAGTTGGCATCGAGAGAATCGAGCTCCGCGGCGATGCGGAGGTTCCTGCAATGCGAGCAAGTGATGGGTTTTTTAAGCGCTCTTTTCAGTCTGATGGATCCAGAGTCGAGATCGACAATCCTGCCGCAGGAACAGTATATTTTGTCAAAATTTGACCTAATATCGTCGAAAAGCCTAATATGATACGAATTTTCGCACGGAATATAGCAATCCGACGCAGCAATATCTGTCCTGTTCATTCCTCCCAATCGAGCACTTCCGTGAGATACATCCATAATCCCCAACTCTCACAGAGCGTAATTCTGTCCAATTCTGAGATGGCATATAAGGGTTGTGCAGGACCCTTCGAAACCCTATAAATAGGGTTGAACGAGACTTCGAAACTGCCTTTTAAAGGCGGGTCAGCTTTATATACTTCCTTTTTTGAAATTTCTGGCGTTGCGCGCGGAGAAAAACATCAAAAATAAGGTTGGATTAAACGTCTAACTCCTTTTAACAGACAGTTCTGGAAAAGTGAAAAACATGCCCAGAATGCTTAAAGAATGGCATTGAAAAAGAAAGTGGGATTGAATCCTCAGAATATACGCGGGCAGATCTGTTCCGAACCCGTCCGAGAGAAGAAAATGTAAAAGGAAGAAAATGACACAGATCCGCCAGCGAAAGACGGACCCATGTCAGTGGTTTCAAAGCCTGAGTGCTTTCTTTCCGGGATAGACCGCCTTGCTTCCGAGGCGGTCCTCGATCCTGAGAAGACGGTTGTATTTGGCTGTCCTCTCACCGCGACAGGGTGCACCGGTCTTGATCTGTCCGGTACCCCATCCGACCGCGAGATCGGCGATGGTGGTGTCCTCGGACTCTCCGGACCTGTGGGAGACGACGACGTTGTAGCCGTTCTTGAAACTCATCTCCTGCGCGTCCTGTGCCTCGGTAAGGGTTCCGATCTGGTTGACCTTGAGCAGGAGTGCGTTGGCGGCTCCGGCCTCGATACCGGTCGCGAGACGCTTGCTGTTGGTGACAAAAAGATCATCTCCAACGATCTGACATTTGGAACCTGCGGCCTTGGTGAATTCGGCAGTGGTCTTGAAGTCGTTCTCTTGGAACGGGTCCTCGATGCTGACGAGGGGATACTCTGCGATAAGCGCCTTGTAGTGGTCTGCGAGCTCTCCGCCGGTGAGGGTCAGTCCGTCGACATCGTAGGTGCCCTTCTCCTCGTCGTAGAATTCAGAGGATGCGCAGTCCATTCCGAGATAGATGTCCTTTCCGGGAGTGTATCCTGCCTCGGAGATGGCGGCCATGATGGTGTCGAATGCTTCGGAAACGGTGTTCACAGGGGGTGCGAATCCTCCCTCGTCACCTACATTGATGGCGCTTACACCGTATTTCTTCTTGAGAATGCTCTTGAGAGCGGCGTAGGTCTCGGCTGCCATCTGAAGACACTCGGAGAACGAGGATGCACCGACAGGAAGGATCATACATTCCTGGATCTTCAGGTCTCCTCCTGCGTGTTTGCCTCCGTTGATGATGTTGAACATGGGCACGGGAAGGGTCACATGGTCCTTTCCGATATACTCGTAGATCTGCTGGTGGCTGACCATCGCACCAGCGCGGGCGACTGCGAAGGATACTGCAGTGGTGGCGTTTCCGCCGAGGTTCTTCTTGTTGTCGGTGCCGTCGATCTCGTTCATGATGGCATCGATACCTTTCTGATCGGTAGGGTCCATACCGGTGATCGCCTTGGCGATGGAGGTGCGGACGTTCTCGACAGCTTTGAGGACACCCTTTCCGGTGTACCTCTTGCCGCCGTCGCGGAGTTCGTGGGCCTCCCACATTCCGGTGGATGCGCCGGAAGGTGCGATGGCAGAGATCTCATGACCGTTGACAGTGACAACGGCCTCCACGGTCGGGTTTCCTCTGGAATCCAATACTTCTCTTGCCCAAACTTTCTCAATTGTTGCCATTTCAATCATCTTTCCTTGTATTCTGTCATCATTTCAACAAGCAGATTTCTGATGTTCGTCGGCAGAAGGGTCTCGTCGACGGACACCAACAATGTGAAACGTGTTTTATCGTCCCTGAAGGACAGGATCTGTCTGATGGCCCTGAGGGTGATGTCGATACCGCACTGCTGAATTATGTTATCGAGATTGCCGATGGCCACCAACGGCAGTTTTTTCGTTCTTACAAAATTCTTCACGGCCTCGATCATCGTTCCGATGGGATATCTCGATCCGCTGAGGGTGAAGACCTCGGCACCGATATCGAGTCCGAAACGTTCCCTCGCCACCTTGGCCCTTACGGGAGTGAGAAGGAACATGTCCATTCCGGCGTTGGCGAAGGCCTGAACCGCCTGATGGATCACGATAGGCTGTTCCTCGAAGAAGACATATGATTCTCCGAAGTACAGACCCATACGGGTGAGCTCCACCTTCGGGTCCAAAGCATGCGCATCCTCATACAGCCTCGAAAGTTTCTTCTTGGCCTCGGGAGAGATCTCTTCACTGTCCGAAGATTCGTCCTTCTTCCTGTGCGATCTTTTACTGGAAATGGCCTTTTCGATGTCCTCTTTGCTGATAAGCTCCTTGACGCTGTCGAGCAGCTCCTCGGTGGTGAACGGACGGACGAGTGTCGCCTTGACGAACGGACAGTCGGTGGGGACGACCTCATAGACGGTGCGTACAACCAGAATAGGTGGACCTTCCATCTTCTTCTTACGTTCCTTTCTGGTCTCGTTCTCCTCTTCGACCGGGGTCTGAGCGGCAAGATAATCCATGCCGGAACCGTCCTGAATGGAAGTATCGAGGATCACCATGTCTGGACGGAACGTACGGTTGTCCTCGATGGCCTCGTCGACTGTGGAAGACACTTTGGTCTCAAAACCGAATTTCTCCAGAGTTCCGCAGAACATCTGTTCCATCGCTTTCCGGTCCTCGATAACCAATGCCTTCAAAGAAATTCACCAGTCAGCTATATTCGGTTCTTGATATAATACCCGTCGAGACCGTGAAGCAAAAAGTTCACCCAATATCAACTAGGACCCAATAAATAAAGTATTGCGGGGCTTCGTAAACGAAGCTCCCGCACAACCCGGCCTATGCCGAGAGCAAAGCAGTATGCTTACTGCTTCCTGCTCTCTTTCGCTTTGGGCCTAAGGTTGCTGTATCCGCATTTGCGGCACTTGGACGCCTTAGGAGGGTTCGTCGCATAACAGTTCATGCAGACGGACTTCTCAAGGAGCCTGTGCTCAGCCTCTTTGAAACGGGCCATTTTTTATTCCTCGGACGACCAATGGCCAGGTATTATAAAAGAGTTGTTTTGCAGTCGAAAATCCAGATGTCTGACAGGTCTGGGTATATGGTGCCGGGATCAGGATGAAAACAGCTTCCTCTGCTGACGGATGTCACCGAATCTGTCCTTGGAAATGCTTCCGTAGAGTTCATGCGTAACATAATCCGGAGCTATCCGATCGATTATCTCCGTGACCCTCTTCAAAGAATACGGACGATGCTGATCGATGGACCCTGCATGGTGATATGCCCTCTCCATGATGCCCGAAAGGTCGCTGTTCTCGTTGAACTCCTCGGTCTTGAATGTGGAACGGTATTCAGCGGTGGTGCTGAGCTGCAGGTGTACGGTGCCGATCCTGTCGGTCATGTCCTTCGGATAACGGGAAATTATGTCCAATACCGAATCGATGGCCGAATCCTCGTCATATGCACCGTCACAGGTGTTCATCATATGCCCGGTGTCCAATGTGAATCCCCAGTTGTCGAATTCCAATCTGTCCTCGAGGATGCGCCATTCATCGGAAGAACGGAGTTTGAGTCCTTCCCACCAAAGGTTCTCGAAAGCAAGTTTGAACGGAGGTTCCCCACTGGGATATTGGGCGACGACACGGTTGACCAGTTCGGCGAAATCCTTCAGAACTACGCCGCCGTCGTCACGGTGCTTACGGGCCAACACCTGCCTTATGTCGGTGTTTCCTGCGTGAAGGACACCGTAGGCAGGATTCAGAGGTGCCGCACAGTCGATGGCATACTTCAGATTGGTTACCATCTCGTCACGGTCGGAACCGAAACTGAAATAACGGATATCCCCGACGTCGGTGTCGTAATGTCTTCCTTCCCATGCACTGTGCCAATCGATCGCATAAGGAAGATGGACCGAAGTGACCTGCGGGATATGATAATACGCGAGATCGACAGGTTCGAAGAGGGTGAATAATTCGAATCCTTCGATTCCCAACGCATTAAGCCTCTGGTCAAGGTCTCCCTGTCCGGGAATGTCCTCGAATTTCTCGAAGACAGACCAACTTGTGAGGTGCTTCATAACAGGTCGAACGCTGCGTTGAGTGAAGCCTCGATGGCGATGATCTTCGTGGAACCGCTGCCGACGATGATGGCATCATCAGCGGTGATCGCACTGTCCTTGCGGATCTTGTATGCGATCTCGGGCGAGTTCTCATCAAGGTTCCAATCCGGAGGGATCATGAGCACTCCGTCGCGGAGGACCACGGTGGTACAACCGGACGCTCCGGCCTTGATGCCTGCATCACGCTGTTCCATTCCGTTCACGATCTTGGACGCGACACCGTACACGATGACGCCCTGCGAATACTCTCCGATGGTGGATGACTCGCTCAGCTGAACATCGATGAGCCTGAGGGGGATCTGATCCAAAAAGTCGAGACCTGCTTTGGTGATGGTGATGCCGGTCTGTTTGATGACGATGAAGTTCCAGTCGCGGAATTTCTCAAGGATACGCCTCATACTGCCTTCGCCGATGCCGACCAGTTCTGCCAGCTTCTTACGTCCGATCTTCTTTCCGCCCGCAAGCAGATAAAGAGCATAGTAAACATTGGCATCTGTAAAACGAAACATCGGTCCATAGGCCGGTATATCCATAATTCTCATTGCAACCCCTCATTGTTGTGCGGTCGGTCGCCCGACCGCCAGTTGGATGAGTGTAAGAGGTTTCAGTATAATAAGGAATACGGAAATCAGAAGGTCCTGATCTTACCGCTGATGATCTTTTCAGACACCTGGTCGATGTTGTCGAGCCAGTCAGAGGCGATGGAGTAGGCCTCGTCCTTCCACTTGTTGAGCTTGGGGCTGTCTGCTGCATCGGCTGCGATGATGTCGATGTTGGCGTTGAGAGGATCGGAGATGGTGTGTCCGATCTGGGACAGCAGCCTGACGTGGATCTCGGCGTCTGCCTTGACCTTCTTGGCGACATCGCGGGCGATGATGTTGGAAAGGACGTTGTAGATCTTTCCGACGTGGGTGATGGGGTTCTTTCCGGAGGTTGCCTCCATGGACATGGGCCTGAAGGGGGTGATGAGTCCGTTGCACCTGTTTCCACGTCCGACAGATCCGTCGTCTCCCATTTCCTGGGACAGTCCGGTGACGGTGAGGTAGTAGACTCCCCTCTTGTAGTCGTCTCCGGTGTTGAGGTCAAGCTTGAGTTTCTCGCCGTTTCCGAATTTATCGATGATCTTGTTTCCGTTCTCGAGGACGAGCTTGTGCATCTCTTCCATGATGGACTGGTACTCGGTCTTGTCGTTGATGAAACGGTCGACCATAGCGCAGGCGATGGTCATGGTGATCTTCTTGTCGACACGGCTGCACATGACCTTGACGTCCTGTCCTGCCGCGGGGATGGCCTTCTTGAGTGCGCCGTTGACGTACTCCTCGGTGAGGAGGGTGAGCTGGTCGGTGACGGAGAAGGGTGCGTATCCGACACCGAAGGAGGTGTCGTTGGAAAGATAGTTGGAAGCCTTGTAGACACCGGTGAGGTCGTCGGAACCCATTCCGAGCTTGGTGTCGAGGATGACGTCGGAGTCGATGTCGAGGTAAGGATAGGTCTTCTTGAGGTATGCCCTTACGCCCTTGAGTGCGGTGGACTCGACAGGGAGTGCGATGTGCTTGTTGCCCTTGTCGATGTAGGTGGTGGCACGTCCGTCCATGAGGATGTATGCGGGCTTGATGATCTCTCCTCCGCCGAACTTGGGCGCGGAGATACCTGCTACGACCTCGGTCTGGTCGGTGTTGTGGTGAAGAACGTGTCCGATCTCCTTCTGGTACATCTGACAGAGGGATTCGCTCACGATCTCCGCGATTCCGTCTGCGACGGAGTCAGGGTGACCGATTCCTTTCCTCTCAACGATCTCGATGTTCCTCATGGGGACGGGGATCTGGTTGATCCCGTTTACGTAGATGTTCTTTTTCGATGCCATTGGAATAACCTTCTCTTAGGTGCGACTAAGATTATGGACTTCAGATTAGTAACATCATTAATAAAGACCACTGATAAAAATATTCATATATGAATTAATATTAATTATTTTTATGAAATTCCCACCGGCCACGGACATACGCAGGATGAGGAAGGCCCTCGATATCACACAGACCGAACTCGCGAAACAGTCTGGCATCAGTCAGAGCACCATCGCGAAGATCGAGAGGGACAGGATCTCCGCCAGTTATGACACGGTCGTGAAGCTTTTCGAAACACTTGACGAAATGGCCAGGAACGAGAAACACAATCTCACCGCCGCCGATGTTGCTTCAAAGGATATCGTATCGGTCCAGAGCTCCGACAAGGTCCGTGTCGCGTCCGAACTTATGAGGACCGCCGGATTCTCGCAGCTGCCGGTGCTGAAAGGGGACGCCCCCGTCGGAAGCATTTCCGAGAAGATCATCTTCGACAGGATCCGCAGCGGAAAGACCATGGATGAGATCAAGGACCTCCCTATTTCGCTTATCATGGAGGAATCCTACCCCGTGGTCAACGAGAACACTCCGATATCGTCCCTCACCGACATGATGAGCGACTGCAGTGCGATCCTCGTCTCGAAAAAGGGAAAACTTGTCGGTATGATCACAAAGGCGGATATCCTCAAGCTGATCTGATACCGGTCTTCGTCATAATGAAGAGATCGAAATCCGCAGGGACCACGGTGTTCGGGAATATCTCGGCCGCCTCCTTGCGCAGGACCTCCCTGTCCTTGTAACGGTTGCTGAGATGCGTGAGGACGAGGGTTCCGACCCCGGCCTCCTTCGCCACCTCTGCGGCCCATACCGCGGTGGAATGGTTATGTTCCAGAGCGTGGTCCTCTTCAGAGGATGAGTAAGTGCTCTCATGGATGAGGACATCCACCCCATGAACCGCATCTATCACCGACTGGCACTTTCTGGTGTCGCCTGTGTATGCGACCGATTTTCCGGGAACGGGCGGAAGCAGAAGGTCCTCCATGCGGACCCCGTTGACGACCTCGCCCTTCTCCAGAAGACGGAAGTCCTTTCCGTGGATCCCAAGTTCGATCGCCTTGGCCTTGTCCACCTTCACGACCTGGTCCGGTTCGCGGATCACGTACCCCTGGGACATTATCCCGTGCTCGGTCTTGAACACGGAGACCTTCAGGTCTCCGACCTCGATTACATCGCCCGGGACCACATCGCGGATCTCCAAAGGATATTCGATCTCGCCCTCACATACGTTCAGACATACGGTGAGCGCATCCTTCATCCCCTCCGGCCCGCATACCAGAAGCGGGTCCTTCCTCGCGGACATCCCCATGGTCTGCAGAAGTCCGGGAAGACCGTAGAAATGGTCTCCGTGAAGATGCGTGATGAAGATCGCCCTGATCTTCATAAATGAAAAACGCGACAACATCAATTGGCGCTGGGATCCTTCTCCGCAGTCGAAAAGTACGATGTCCGACCCTCTCTTCACCGCGACACAGGGCAGACCGCGGCTCCTCGACGGAACGCTGGCCCCTGTACCCAGGAAGAGAAGGTCAAACATGAGACACCGTCAGTAGACCGCGTCGATGGACCTTGCGGTCTTGGTCTCTTTCTTGTATTGTTTGTAGTGTTCCTTGCACAGGTGCGCGTTGTGGCTGATCTCCGTCTTGAAGGTCAGGCTGCATTTCGAGAGCTGTTTGAGGTTGAGGGACCTCTCGGCCTCGTTCTCGCATCCTTTCACATCACAGATGGCCACTTTGGCACCATGACCTGCTGTACTTGACATAATATCGTGATATGCGCTGAACGATTTATAAATGTCGAAAAACAAATGACAGAATCAGGTATCGGAACAGGAAAATCCGCCCAATGTGCCAGACGTCGGATATGCATCAGATTATCGGGATGTCCGACTGCTGCCTGAGGTGACCGATGGCCTTCCTGCCGTCGATGGTGATGGCATAGATACGCCACTTCTGCCTCTGGAAATGGGTCACGAATCCTGCGGATTCGAGGATATCTAGATGATATGAAAGCTTTGAATCCGAGATCCCTGTGATGTTCTTCAGGATGCTGGGACATAGATCTGCGACGACGAGCGAGTGCATGATCTGAAGACGGACCGGTGCGGACAGTGCCTTGAACTTGACCGCCTCCTCTTCAAAAGATTCCGCTTTCGGGATGCGATCGACGAGAACACAGAGACCTCCCTGTCTCCTGACCGCCGCATCAAGCTCCGGCGGCAGATTCAGAGCACCCTCGGTAGGCCTGAGGGAAATGATCTCGTTCTCATCGTTTTTCTCGTTCAATCGATCAACTCGCTTGAAGGACATTATTTCAAATATATTTGAAATGTTGTATAAACGAGCGTCCGAAAGTATACTATCTTCATATTCCCAGACCTGAAAATCCATTCCGGCACCTGACGGGAAATCCGGCCACTCAAAAATCATTTTTACCCCGACATATATGAGGCAGTAATGACAAAAATAGCACCGTCGATGCTTTCGTGTGATTTTTCGAAAATAGGTGAGGAGATCTCGCGCGTCGAAAGATTCGGTGCCGACTGGGTGCACCTTGATGTGATGGACGGGATGTTCGTCCCCAACCTCACGTTCGGAGCACCGGTCATCAAATGCATCCGCCACTGCACGGACCTGCCCTTCGACGCCCACCTCATGATCGAAGACCCAGCAAGATATATTGATGATTTCGTCAAGGCAGGATGCGACTGGATCACCGTCCACGAAGAGGCGGACGGAGATACACTTGAAGCCATCAACAAGATCAAAGACAATGGGGTCCACGCAGGGATAACCATCAATCCTGAAACACCCGTGGAGGCCATCGAGCCCTATCTCGACAAGGTCGACCTCGTTCTCATCATGTCCGTGAAGGCAGGATTCGGAGGACAGAAGTTCAACCCCGACTGCATCCCCAAGATCAGGCACGTCCGCGAATGGGCGGAACTGCACAACCCCCGCCTGGAGATCTCCGTCGACGGAGGTATCGGCCGCGAGACCGGGAAACAGGTCGTCGAAGCGGGAGCCTCTATACTTGTCGCAGGCAGTTCCCTGTTCAAACTCGACGACATGACCGAGGAGATCTCCCTCTGGAAGACCTACGGTCCGAACAGGGGGTGAACCCATGGGAGTCAATCTTTCCGACCTGGTGGAGGCCAGACCTGTAGAACTTGCCGAACTCAGCGGAAAGAAGGTCGCCGTGGACACATACAACATCGCATACCAGTTCATGTCCGCCATCCGTCAGCTCGACGGATTCCCGCTGTGCGACAGCAAGGGCAGGACCACATCCCACTTGTCCGGTTTCCTTTACAGGACCGCCAACCTGGTGGAGGCCGGCATCGAACCTATTTTTGTCTTCGATGGAAAACCCCATCCTCTGAAATCCGCGACCTTGGACGAAAGGAACGAGAGAAGGGAGAAGGCGGCACAGGAATGGAGGGCCGCCATCGAACGCGGGGACATGAAGACGGCACACACCAAGGCACAGCAGACCTCTAGGATGACCTCCGAGGTCCGCGATTCCACGAAGGAACTCATCGGTTACCTTGGATTCCCGATGGTCTTCGCCCCCTCCGACGGAGAACAGGAGGCCGCGTTCATGTGCAGACGCAAGGATGTATGGGCCGCCGCCTCGCAGGATTTCGATTCGCTTCTCTTCGGCACCCCGACCCTGGTGAGGAATCTGACCCTCACCGGAAGAAGGAAGATCCCCGGCAAGGACACATACAAGGAGATCAAGACCGAGATCATCGACACCGAGGAATGCCTCAAAGCATTGGAGATCTCCCGCGAACAGCTGGTCGACCTCTGTATGCTCATCGGAACCGATTTCAACCACGGTATCAAAGGCATAGGTCCGAAAAAGGCCCTGAAACTCATCAAAGAATGCGGGAACCTGGAAGGTGCCCTGTCGAAGATCGGCGAGACCATCCCCGATTACCAAGAGATCAGAGAGATCTTCCTCAAGGATGAGGGGAACACCGATTACGACACCAAGTATCATCCCATCGACAGGGATGCCGCGATCGAGATGCTCACTTCCTATGATTTCGACCCGAACAGGGTGTCTTCGGCCCTCGACCGTATCGAGAAGGCCCGCAAGGACGCAGAGGCCAAGAAGAGGCAGCGTTCCCTCGATTCGTGGTTCTGATGAACTTCGCCGACGCCCACATCCACCTTACTGAAAAGGGATGCGGTTATCCCGATCTGAACCGGGCGGAACTTCTTTTCTCATGCACCGCAAAGCCGGACGAATGGAAGACCCAGATGTCGATAGATGACCCTCGTGTCGTACGTTTTTACGGGGTCCATCCGTGGTATGCGGAACAGTGGAACAGTGATACTAAAAAGGAACTCAGAGACCTGTTGTGCAAAGACCCAGATGCTCAAATAGGTGAGATCGGACTCGACAATCTCCATCCGTTCGACCGTCAGATCGAGGTATTCGAAGCACAGGTGTCCATGGCCTCCGAATTCGGAAGAACGGTCAATGTGCACAACATCGGATGCGACGGAGAAGCCGCAAAAATCCTCCGGACCTGCGGAAAAGGTTGCAGAAGTATCATCCTTCATTCGTTCAACAAAGCAAGTATATCATCATTTTCAGGACTGGACTGTTATTTCTCGATAAATCCGAGGCTGCTTGGGAAATCGGAGAAGAATGCGAAAGCGGTCCTGTCATGCATCCCTGAAGACCGTCTTCTTCTGGAGACGGATGCCCCGTTCACGTCCGGAAAATTCACTTCCATGGGAGACTTCATTTCCTCTGTTTCCGAGATGCTGGGTCTTTCACCCGAGACCTTATCGGAGACCGTTCTGGAGAATGCAAGGAGAGCGATACAGTGACAGAGGATATCAGCAGCAGGACAAGGATCCTGATCGGTGACGATGGTGTGGAGAAACTGAAGAACGCACGTGTCATCGTGTGTGGATGCGGAGCGGTCGGCGGATACGCCATTGAAGCTCTTGTCAGATCGGGAATAGGCAACATCCGTGTCGTGGACAAGGATGTGTTCTCCCCCAGCAATCTCAACCGTCAGATCCTGTGCACCATGTCCACCGTCGGCAGGACGAAGGTCGAGGTCGCCTGCGAAAGGGCCCGCGACATAAACCCCGAGATCAACATAGAAGGACTCGACATCTACATCAACGAGGAAACAGTCCCAGACATCCTCGACGGCGAGTGGGATGTCCTGGTGGATGCCATCGACACCATCGGCAACAAGTCGAAGATCGACACCGCCGCATTGGAGAAGGGACTTCCCGTCTTCGCCTCCATGGGTGCCGCCATGCACCTCGATCCGTCAAAGACCCAGGTGGCCACTCTGACAAAGACCCAGGTGTGTCCGCTTGCATCCAAACTCCGGAAGCAGATGAGGGATGTGGACACCAGGAACATGACCTGCGTATTCTCCACCGAAAATGTCCTGGTATCTCCGACGGAAAGGGACGACCACGGAAAGAGCGTGCTCGGTTCGCTGCCTTCAGTGCCCGGTGTCTTCGGATTCACTCTCGCAGGACTGACTGTGGAATACCTTTTACAGAGAAAAGATTGAACCTGCCGAACATCTCATTCAGCAGGCTCTGAAAATGTTTATTCGTTGTGTTTCTTTGATCTCACATAATATGCCAGACCGAGGATGATCAACACGGCGACCAATCCGACCCCTGCATACAGGATCATATTGTTGTCTGCTTTTTCGGAATCGTCAGATTCTGAATTCACAGTTTCATAGCCGACTGCATAATAGGACAAATGATCTGCTTCAAAGGTCACTTTGCCATCAGTATATGATTTCACATCCACGTATGTCTTATTCCCGCTGTCATCTATCCTCCAGACGTGCAATTCCTTGTTCTCCTGAACCCCCAGATCACAGGCGAGAGAGACTGTGAACTTTCCGAATTCATGCTGTTCCGACTCTCCGCATTTGAGTACGATTGAGAACACTTTGGCATCCCCTGCTGCAGAGATCTGCAAGGGGGTCATGTCACTCCTCGCATCAGAAACGGTAAAGGAGACGTCACCTCCACCCACCAGATTCTTCATCGTTTCAGAACCCAGGGTGATTTCCGATGTTCCGGAGTAGATGAACAAAGAAGCATCTGTTTTGGAAATCGCTTCCAAGACTGTACTGTCGATACGATCATCAGACTTTACAGTGATGTCTGTTGCCTTCGAGGATATCAGACCCAGCAGGAAGGAGATATTATCTGCCTCACCATCTTTGAGGACGATCTCTGCGGCAGAACCTGTCACAGTACAGGCGGTCTTTTCACTTCCGTCTGTGACCGTATATTTGTACTCGGATTTGGACGGCGTATCGCTATCGTTCTCATACAGTTCGGTCGTGATCTCAGAAACAGTATAACTGCCGTGTACGGTCCTCTGATCGTAAGTCACCTCATTCACATGTGTGAGTTTGTTGTAATCAGAAGTATTGACAATGACTATCAAAGAACCGTTCTCCAGTTTCTGTTCCGAAGATTCTGTTGTGAGGACAGTATCCCGTACAACGTTGCCACCACTGTCCTTCACTGTTTCCATTCTTTCTGTTTTAGCGATCGGATTTCCTCCGACATCATAATCACTGCAATTGTCTGTTTCCACACTGATCACAGTTGTCTCAACGACGTTGCCCTCACTGTCCTTTTTCACAATCGATTTCTGAACAGATTCGGTCGTGCCAGCTTTCGTGGTGACCGTATCCGTTATCACAGAATACCCTTCGGAATCTTCTTCGGTATGTGAATCGATTGTGGTTTTATCTCCGTCGACAGTACGTTTCGGCCCTACCTGAACAACGATCTCATAAATCGAACCGTTTGTTGAGATCTGAACAGTCGTTGAGGATTCCTTCAATCCGGTAATCGAGAAATATCCGTCTTTGGAAGACACTGTAACAACTGTATTGTCACCGATCGTGATCTCTGCTGAAGGATCATATTCGATATCAAGCGAAACAAGACATTCACGATCCACATTCTTACTGAGTTTTATTACTTCGTTTGTCGGCCTCGAAGAGAGATATGTCAGGTAATGCCCGTCCGCTTTTTCAAGAGAATCGGAATCGAACAATACGCATTTCTCGTATTGTCCTCCCGCATAGTAATACCAGCCCTTTTCTGCACTCGCCTGATCGTAGAAATGCTTGGAATCTCCATCCTTGAGAAGCAAAAGATGCCGGTAATGAGTGATTATCGAACCGTGATCTGAGGTCTGGGCAGTATATGTTGTCACGGTCAGATCAGTATAATTCACCCACCTCAGATCGACCTCGTTCAGCAGATATATCTTATATTTTTGTCCGTCGAGGGTAACAAGGCCGTCACTGAGTTCTGCCTGCGGATAGATGTTTTTGAAAACATCTGCGACATCCGTACCATATCCGGAAGTGACTGTGGCACTGTCGCCATTAGAGACTGTTACAGTCGCTTTAAAATCGGATTGTAGCATGTAACAGTCAATCCATCCTGTATCCTGATAGAATATTATCTCCCCATTAGGCCCAACACGGATCGCCTGCGAACAATACTGATTATGAGTTTTATCCGTGCGTAAAATGCTGCTTTCAGAATTCAATTTCCACTCTGTACCATCATAAACGTCGGTGAAAACATAGATCCTCTGCATCGGATTGTAAGGAATCAGATAGATGTACAGTTTACCTTCATCTTCATGAGCGGTGTTCAACACCAATCCCCCGTGGGACATTGCACTTGAACAGGTGTATTTTGCAATGGGTTCTCCCCCGTCACCTATGTCATATGAAATCAAACAGGTACCGGCATCATTGGAGCCGCCTTTGGTATCATCACCGAGTGCTCTGGCATTGACATACCCGTGACCCTTGTAAACAACAAACTGTGATGCGATCCCCTGAAATTTCGAACCATCGGGAGTGGTGATCTCTTTGCATTGCGGTGTTTCGAATTTTCCCTTATCAAAATCGAATTTCACCCATGTGATGGATGAATACTTGTCTGTGAAACCAGACTTGATCCCATCAAAAAGACCGGCAACATAAGTTGTCAGATAGAAATAATCATCATACTCAGTTAGCCAGCCATCATCCCATAACATGCCTCCGATAAGAGAAGTGAGATCCAACGTTTCATGTTTCTCAGTTTCAATATTGAAGGCAGTCAGATATCTATTGTCAGAATTGCCTTTGGCTTCGAGGAAAAATATCCAACCGTTTTTAATGTAAAATGAAGAAAACTGCCCATATTGGGCCCAGATGTCATATGTTTCACGATCGGTGAACAGATTTACTTTTACCGAGTCCACCAGACCGTTATCCGGATCTGCCATGGCCCGATACAATTGGTACCCAGAGGTCGATTTGAGACATCCGTAAAAATATCCCTCGTAATACACTGCAGACATCAGTGCGGTAGGCACATCGTACAGATAATTCAGATCCAAATCGTAAGCTTTGTGACTGATTGTATCCACAATTACTCCATTGCCATAACCTAGATAGTAGTAATATTGGTTCGTAAGTATGACCGAACTGACGGATTTCAAGATTTTTCCGCTGTTCGAATCCAGACAATACAGGTAATTTCCGGCATGAATATAGACCCGGTCCCCGACAATAAGCGGAACGCTGGGAGTACCCACCCAAGGGTCTTTGGTGGTATCCAGATCAGTACTTGAAAAAGACCATTTCAAAGAAATAGTATCCCCTGGCACGGCCAGATCTGAAATATCGATTGTGTTGAGAAGACTGCTCGAGTAGGAATAATTCCTCACCTCAGCAGACACAGAGACATTCCCGGATACTTTGGTGATAGTGATTGTTCCCAGAGATGTAGTGTAAGTTGCATCACCTTCAACGGACCAACTGACAAATTCATATCCTCCGTTGGGTACCGCTTTTATTGAGATTTCTGAAACAAACTGCCCCCCGATGTACTCTTCACCTGTGTTCAAATCAATGAAATACCCGTGGCTGCAGGATACTGCAATATTATTTTCATTGTCGGCAACAGAATCTGAAGACTCGGACAATATTATGCCAGCAGCGATTACTGTTATAGAAATCACCAATAGGCAAATTTTCCGTGTATCCATACAACTATTCTCCTTGAATTTTTGATTGCTTTGAAACAAAAAATTATTGGAAGAGGTTTGGGAAGAGGTTTGTCTGTTATTTACTGCGCCTTTCTCCTGATGAGTCCGGTGGAGAGGATCACTGCCGCAAGGATGACGACGATCGCAAGGGCGATGATCATCGCAGCTGAGGTTCCCTCGGACGCGGCTATCTCTTTCACGAAGTAGTAAGAGAAGTGGTCGGTGTCGAAACTGACGGAACCGTCGTCGTTGACGACGGTCTCCATCCTCTCGGTGCTGCCGTCATCTTTCAGATAGTAAACGGCCGCCTTGGAGGCAGGTATTCCGCCCAGTTCGTCGGCAGGGATGGTCACGGTGACCTTTCCGCCGAGCTCGTGGACAGGTGTGCTGCCCACGGTAAGCTCGGCAGAGATGATCGGTGCGTTCCCGACGGCCTTCTTCTGCGCATCATTGAGCACGGAGGCATCCTTCTTATTGACGGTCAGAACGACCGTCTTATCCTCGGATGTGACGTTCTCGGTGATCTTGGAGATGACCTCCGCAGGAATCTTCACCTCTGCGGTCTCGGCCTTTACGACAGTGGTCTTGTTGTTCTCCTTGATGTACTCGATGACCTCCTCGGTCATCTCTGTCTTTCCGGTATCGTCTGCGGTGATGTTCGCATCAGATTCCGTATCGGCGGAAAGGACCTTGGAGTACTGTGCCTTGAGGGTTATGTTCTCTGCAGGCATGACGGTGAAGGAGTATTCCTTACCGTCAAGGGCCCAGTTCATAAAGGTGTAGTCGTACAGTCCGTCGGAGGCCTTGGAAGGACTCTTGGGTG
The DNA here is from genome assembly GCA_963631655.1 of Eggerthellaceae bacterium. Lineage (GTDB taxonomy): Archaea > Thermoplasmatota > Thermoplasmata > Methanomassiliicoccales > Methanomethylophilaceae > Methanomethylophilus. The sequence continues at coordinate 2,158 of CAVGRR010000013.1, read as the reverse complement.
CTGTAACGGCAGATCCGCAGTCTGCAGTGATTGCAGATACAGCGGAACCTCCATCGGTGTCGAAGGAGATGGTGTACTGAACGATCTGCCACACGGCCTTGAGAGTAATGTTCTCTGCGGGCATCGTGGAGAAGGTGTACTCTGTCGTACCGTCCTTGGACCAGAACTGGAATGTGTATCCGGTCTTGGTCGGTTTCTCTGAAGGTGCGGTCACAACGGTACCATAATCCTGTTCGATCTTATCGACAGAGGGGGAACCTCCATCGGTGTCGAAGGATATGGTGTACTTATTGACGTTCCATGCAGCTTTCAGAGTGATATTCTTGGCAGGCATCGTGCCGAAGGAGTATTCCTTACCGTCAAGGGCCCAGTTCACGAATGTGTATCCGGCCCTGGTCGGATCCTCGGGAGCAGTGACCTTTGCACCGTAATCGGCGGAGATCTTTGCAACATCGGAGCCTCCGTCGGTGTCGAAGGAGATGGTATACTGACCGACCTTCCACTTCGCGGCAAGGGTGATGTCCTTGCTGGGAGTGAAAGTGTATTCAGCCTTATCGGAAACCTTGGTCTCTCCGTCGTACCAGCCGTCGAAGACATATCCTTCGGGAGGTACGGCGGTCAGAGTGGCGTTCTGTCCGAGTTCATAGGTTCCGCTTCCGGTGACGGCTCCTCCTTCGGAGGCGACGGCGGTCACGCTGAACCTGATCTTCGAGAACTTCGCAGTGTAGTTGCAGTCGCTGTCCGCGGTGACGGTGTATTCGGCATTCACGGATTTCTTTTCACTTCCGATATACCAACCGTCGAAGGCGTAGCCTTCGGACGGCACGGCATTGAGTTTCACGGAGGTCCCCGAAGCATACTCTTCAGCTCCGCTGACGGATCCGCCCTCGGACGGATCCGCTGCGGCACCTATTGTATAGTAGGTGATGTAGCCGAGGGTGCAGCTGTAGTTCGCACCGTTCACAGATGCCACCACGATGTAGTTCTGTTTCTTGTCCAGAGCAACACCGAGGTTGATTCCTGCCTTCTCCCAGCTGGAACCGCTGAAACCGAATTCCTTACCGTTGAAGTAGACCTTGTACTGCCCCTCTCCCGGATCGGCATCGAGCATGATGTAGAGCACGGTGTCGCCGTCCGTGTAGGAGGCAGAGATACCGTTGCAGTCGGAGGCGGTCCACCGTTCGGATGATGCATCAGACATGTCTGCAGACGGGACCAGCACCGCCGCTGCGGATAACACAGCGACCAGCACCGAAACCGTCAGAACTGTCCTAATCTTCATCTGAACACCTTCAGGATTTTCCGATTACTGCCTGTACAGTGGATACGAAGGACACGATCACAGGAGATGTCACGGTGACGGTGGTGGAGGTCGCGGAAGCATCCTTGTAGGAGTACTTGGCGTAGCCGTACACGAGATAGGCACCATCGGCAGTGAGAGTGAAATCTCCGGAAAAGACCTCGGTCTTGACCGCCTTGTCTTTGAATTCGACAGTGCAGTCGGAGACGCCTTCGGTGGAACCGCTGGTGGTGTAGACCCATGCCTTCGCAGTATCGTTGTACGTCTTGTACACATAGCCGATGGCGAGGGTTCCGTCGGTGTCGATGTAACCTCCGTCGTCCGCGGTGAGGGTCGCCCTGAATCCGGACTTTCCGTCAGTAGTGATTTCCGCGATTGATACGGTGTATTCGGCGGCCTTTCCGACATCCTTGAATTCGATGGAGATCTCGACGTCCTTTCCGTCCTTGGAGCTGACCATAAGGCAGCTGTCGGAGATCGCTCCGACAACTGCGTTGGCGGATTTGATCTCGTATCCGAATTCCTCGAACTCTCCGGGAAGGACGGTGATCATACCGTAGGTTCCGATGAGGTTGGATGCGGTGCAGAAGACCTTTCCGTCGATACCGGTTCCGCTGACGGTGAGGTTCCAGGTGGTCTTGACCTCCTCGGCGATCTTCGCGGTCAAGGTGATGTTTCCTTTAGTATCGGCATCAGTGAGGCTGACGGTGTACTGGGCTCCGAGCAGGAGACCGTTGATGCACCATCCCTCAAATCCCTTTGTCTCGGAGGTCTGCAGGGTGATGGTCTTTCCTTCTGCGATGTTCTCGTAAGTCTTGACGGTCTTTCCGTCTTCGACAAGGTTCACGGTGGCGCTGA
>CAVGRR010000012.1:0-44960 GCA_963631655.1 Eggerthellaceae bacterium | reverse complement strand
TCCGATATCGGATGCTACACCCTCGGTGTACAGCCTCCGTTCCGCACCGCCGACTTCATCATCTGTATGGGCGGAGGAGCAGGAGCCGCCGGAGGTTTCGCTCAGGCCACCGATCAGAAGACCATCTCCTTCATCGGAGATTCAACCTTCTTCCACGCCGGTGTTCAGCCTCTTACTTCGGCACTGTTCAACCACCACAACATCGTGATGGTCATCCTCGACAACCGTACCACCGCCATGACCGGTCACCAGCCCAACCCCGGAACCGGAAGGTCGTTCGGCGGAATCAACACCGATGCATTGGACATCGAGACCCTGGTCAAGGGAATCGGGGTCAAGTTCGTCAGGACCGTCAACCCCTACGATGTCATGGAATGCGTGAAGGTCATGAAGGACGCCATCGACTTTGACGGTGTCGCTGTAGTGATCTCCAAGTGTCCCTGCCCCCTGCTCCTCAAGAAGGAGAAGAGGCTCGAGAAGAAGGTCTGCGAGGTCCGTCAGGAGGACTGTATCCACTGCTACACCTGCGTCAGGATGATCGCCTGCCCCGCTCTGATCAAGAAGGGCGAGAACGTGGTCGTCGATCCGAACCAATGTATCGGGTGCAACATGTGCGGAAGTGTCTGTCCTAAGAAATGCATCGAGGTGAGACAGTGAAATACACAGTTCAGATCGTCGGAGTCGGAGGACAGGGTGTCCTTCTCGCATCGATGGTTTTGGGAAACGCCGCCATGAACGCGGGTTACAAGGTGATGATGAGCGAGGTCCACGGAATGGCACAGAGGGGAGGAACCGTCAGGTCCACCGTCCGTTTCGGAGACGAGGTGTTCAGTCCCCTCGAGGAGACCGGAGGAGCGGACATGATCATGTCCTTCGAGCCTGTGGAGACCGTAAGGGCACTTCCTCTCGGAAACAAGGATTCCGTTATCATTATGAATCTCGACCCCGTCCTTCCCGGAAACGTCGCGGCAGGATTCGAGGAATATCCCGAGATCGATGCCCTCATCAAAGAGGTCAAGGCACAGAACAGCAACACCATCACCCTTGAGGCCACAAAGATCGCCATCGAGGCCGGTAAGGCCGTCGCCGCCAATGCAGTCATGATCGGTGCCGTCGCAGCCGTCAAGGGATTCCCCCTCAGCCGCGACCTACTCAAAGATGTCCTTCTCGAGAAGGTGCCTCCGAAGGCCAAGGACCTTAACGCCAAAGCGTTCGATCTCGGTTATCAGATCATCGAAAAGGCATGAATACAAGTGTAGTGTGATGTATCGAAATGTACATCACGCTACATAAATATGCATTAATGCTAAATAGTTCAACCAATTCACGAGCTCTGTAAAGTGCTCATCGTGCACCTTAAAATCTGAGGAATGAAAATGCTCAAACCGTCTCTGGAAGAAGTCGAGGCCTACGGAAAAGAGGAGAAATACACCCTCTGCCCGGTCTGCCTCGAGATCCTGTCCGATTTCACCACCCCTATCGAGGTGATGAGGATACTCATGAATGAGGACGAACACTGTTTCCTGCTGGAAAGTGCGGACTCTTCCAAGAGATGGGGACGTTACACCTTCCTTGGATTCGACCCGAAGATGCTCATCACTGTTTCCAACGGTGTCATGAAGGTCGGAAACAGGGAGTTCAAGACCGACGACCCCAATGCCGAGATCCGTAAGATCCTCGAGATGTACAAAAGTCCCAGTATCCCCGGATTCCCGTCGTTCACGGGAGGTCTTGTCGGGTACTTCTCCTACGATTACCTGAAGTACTCCGAGCCTACGCTCCGTCTCGACGCCAACGATTCAGAGGGATTCAAGGACGTCGACCTCATGCTCTTCGACAGGGTCATCGTCTTCGACAACTTCGCTCAGAAGCTGCTGCTCATTGCGAACATCCCCATGGAAGGCATCGACCTCAACTACTCCATGGCAGAAAAGGAGCTCAGGCGTCTCGAGACCCTGATCAAGAACGGAAAGAAGAAGACCGGACTCAAGGGTCATATGACCTCCGAGATCAGGCCTCTGTTCGACAAAGAGCAGTTCTGTTCGATGATCGACCGTGCCAAGCACCACATCTATGAGGGCGACATTTTCCAGATAGTTCTTTCCAACAGATTGGAAGCGGATTTCGAGGGAAGTCTCTTCGATACCTACCGTGTGCTCCGTACCATCAATCCTTCCCCATACATGTTCTACTTCTCCGGGACCGATGTGGAGGTCGCCGGAGCGTCTCCCGAGACCCTCGTGAAGCTCGAGGACGGGGTTCTTCACACTTTCCCTCTTGCAGGTACCAGGCCCCGCGGAAAGACCGAGGCCGAGGACATAGCACTCGAAAAGGAACTCCTCTCCGATGAGAAGGAACTTGCAGAACACAACATGCTCGTCGACCTCGGAAGGAACGACATCGGAAAGATCAGCCGTTTCGGTACCGTCGAAGTGGAGAAGTTCCACTGCATCGAGCGTTATTCACATGTGATGCACATCGGTTCCACAGTCAGAGGAGAGATCCGTGAGGACAAGGATGCTCTTGACGCGGTCAGTGCGGTCTTGCCTGCCGGTACATTGTCAGGAGCCCCCAAGATCAGGGCCTGTCAGCTCATCAATGATCTGGAGAACAACAAGAGAGGAATCTACGGCGGAGGTATCGGATACATCGGATTTTCCGGCAATCTCGACCTCTGCATCGCCATCCGCATCGCCTACAAGAAGAACGGAAAGGTCTTTGTGAGGAGCGGAGCAGGTATCGTTGCCGATTCCGTTCCCGAGAACGAATTCCAGGAATGTCTCAACAAGGCCGCGGCCGTCGTAAACGCCCTTAAAAAGGCGGAAGGTGAGTGAAATGATAGTCCTCATCGACAACTACGACAGTTTCTCATATAATCTCTACCAGCTGCTCGGGACCATAGAACCGGACATCAAGGTCGTCCGCAACGATTCGGTCACCGTAGAACAGCTCGAGGCGATGCACCCCGATGCCGTCATCATCTCCCCCGGACCCGGAAGGCCCGCAGATGCAGGCGTCTGCGAGGACGTGATCAAGGCCCTCGGACCCAGGATCCCCATCCTCGGAGTATGTCTGGGACATCAGGCCATATGCGAAGCATACGGCGCCACCATCACCTACGCAAAGAAACTCATGCACGGGAAACAGAGCAGGATAAGATTCGTTGCAGACCCCATATTCGAGGGTCTTGAACAGAACATCCCGGTTGCCCGTTACCACTCATTGGCAGTCAAATCAGACACTCTTCCCGAGTGCCTCGAGGCCATCGCATCCGCCGACGACGGCGAGATCATGGCGGTCAAACACAGGGAATATCCGACATATGGACTCCAGTTCCACCCCGAATCCGTCATGACCCCGGACGGCATGATGATGCTGAAAAATTTCATCGGGATCGCAAAGAAGGGATGATCAATGATATCAGAAGCAATCATAAAAATCGTCGATAAAAAGAACCTCACCTATGACGAAGCGTATCAGGTCATGAACGAGATCATGAGCGGAAAGACCACTCCCACTCAGAATGCGGCGTTCCTCGCGGCCCTTTCCACCAAAAGCACCGTGGCCGAGACCGAAGAGGAGATCTTCGGATGTTCCGCGGCCATGAGGGACCATGCCACCTCCTTCGACCATCCCTATCAGGTTTTGGATATCGTGGGAACCGGAGGCGACCATTCCAACACCTTCAACATCTCCACTGCTTCTTCGTTCGTCATCGCCGCCGCAGGGGTCAAGGTCGCAAAGCACGGAAACCGTGCGGCATCTTCTAAATGCGGCGCGGCCGATGTGCTCGAGAGTCTGGGCATCAATATCGATCAGTCACCTGCCAAAGCGGCTGCTCTTCTCAAAGACCCAGGCATCTGCTTTTTGTTCGCTCAGAAGTACCACGAGTCGATGAAGTTTGTAGGTCCCATCAGGAAAGAACTGGGCATCAGGACCGTCTTCAACATCCTCGGTCCGCTCACCAATCCCGCGAAGCCCGCCTTTGAGGTCCTCGGAGTCTACGACGAATATCTCGTCAACCCTCTGGCACATGTCCTCACCAGTCTCGGCGTGAAGAAGGGAATGGTGGTCTACGGTCAGGACCGCATGGACGAGATCTCCTGCAGCGCCCCGACAACGGTCTGCGACTTCGAAGGCGATGATTGCGATACATACACCATCACTCCTCCCGACTTCGGAATACCCTTCTGTTCCAAGAACGACCTCGAGGGTGGAACTCCCGATGTCAACGCAGGCATCATCAACGATATCCTTCACGGTAAGAAATCTCCGAAATACAACGCCGTTCTGCTCAATGCAGGTGCCGGACTCTACGTCGGAAAGGCCGTGAGGGACATCAGGGATGGAGTCGAACTTGCAGATAAGCTACTCGGCGACGGAACAGCCCTGAAGCTTTTCGAGAAGTACAAGGTCGCGTCCAACCAATGACCGCCGATATCCTCGAGATCCTCGCAAGGTCCGCAGAAGAACGCGTGGCCGCAGCGAAGAAGGAAGTTCCGCTCGACAGGATAAGGGAACAGGCCTTCGGATGCAACACCGACACAGGTTTTCCTTTCGAGAAGGCATTGGATTCCGATACCATCGAATTCATCTGCGAATGCAAGAAGGCCTCTCCTTCAAAAGGCCTCATCGCCCCCGATTTCCCTTATCTGGAGATCGCGAAGCAGTATGAGGAAGCGGGTGCTGCATGTATTTCCGTCCTTACCGAACCCACCAAATTCCTCGGAGAGGACAGATATCTGAAGGAGATCGCGGAGGCCGTTCATCTTCCCTGTCTGAGGAAGGATTTCGTTGTGGATGAATACATGATCTATCAGGCGAAGCTGCTCGGAGCGTCTGCCGTATTGTTGATCTGTTCCATCCTCGACGAGAAACGTCTGCAGGAATATGCGGACATTTCCAGGGATCTGGGTCTTTCGGTTTTATGCGAGGCCCACGACAGAAACGAGGTCGAGATAGCGGTCGCTTCAGGCGCCAGGGTCATCGGCGTCAACAACCGCGACTTGCGTACTTTCAAGGTGGACATCAACAACTGCATCAGGCTGAGGGAGTACGTCCCCGACGACAGGATCTTTGTCGCCGAAAGCGGAATAAAAACCCCCTCCCAGGTCGCTGAGCTGCATCATGCAGGTGTTAACGCTGCCCTCATAGGAGAGACGTTCATGCGTTCTCCGGACAGGAAGAAGGCACTTGCCGAATTAAGAGGTGAAATATGACCCAGATCAAATTCTGCGGACTGATGAGTCAGGAGGACATCGAATCGGTGAACGAGGTACGTCCCGATTATGTCGGATTCGTCTTCGCAAAGGAAAGACCCAGATACATAGAACCTGAGAAAGCGAAGTCCCTGTGCGATGGACTTTCCGACGAGATCCCCGCATTCGGCGTCTTCCTCGGAGAGTCGTTTGAAGACATCGTCAGCATCGCGAAGTTGGACTTCCTTGATGCGATACAGCTTCACGGTGACCAGTCCAATCGCTTCATCCGCATGCTCCGTCTGTACTCGGGAGCATCGATCGTGAAAGCTTTCACAGTCACTTCCAAAGATGTGCTTGAGGAGGCCCTTGCCTCCGAGGCCGACATGATCCTTCTGGATTCCGGTGCAGGTACCGGAAAGACGTTCGACTGGGATCTGTTGGAAGATTTCGGCAGGGAATATATCCTCGCCGGAGGTCTGAACCCCGACAATGTCGGTGAGGCCATTCAGAAACTGCATCCTGCCATCGTCGACACCAGTTCCGGTATCGAGACGGACCACAGGAAAGACAGACAGAAAATGATCCAATTCAAACAAGCGGTCGAAAAGGCCGATTCACAGTAAACAAGAGGAACCCAAATGACAAACCCTAATGGAAGATTCGGGGAATATGGCGGTCAGTACATGCCCGAGACCCTGATGAATGCCGTCACGGAGCTCGAAGAAGCATACAACAAGTACAAGGAAGACCCGCAGTTCCAGAAGGAGCTTTCCGACCTTCTGAACGACTACGCCAACAGGCCCAGCCGTCTCTATTTCGCGAAGAAGATGACCGAGGACCTCGGTGGTGCGAAGATCTATCTCAAGAGGGAGGACCTCAACCACACCGGTGCCCACAAGATCAACAACGTCCTCGGACAGGCCCTTCTTGCCAAAAAGATGGGAAAGACCAGGCTCATCGCGGAGACCGGAGCAGGTCAGCACGGTGTCGCGACAGCAACCGCAGCCGCTCTGTTGGGTATGGAATGTGTCGTCTACATGGGTACCGAGGACATGGAACGTCAGGCCCTCAACGTGTACCGTATGCGTCTTCTCGGTGCCGAAGTAAGGGGCGTCCCTACGGGTACTGGCACATTGAAGGATGCGGTGTCCGAGTGCATGCGTGAATGGACCAACCGTATCGACGATACCCACTACTGTCTCGGTTCCGTTATGGGTCCCCACCCCTTCCCCACCATCGTCCGTGACTTCCAATCAGTTATCGGAAAGGAGATCCGTCAGCAGATCCTCGAGAAGGAGGGACGTCTTCCCGATATGCTCGTGGCATGCGTCGGAGGAGGTTCCAATGCCATCGGAACGTTCTACGATTTCATCAAGGACGAGAACGTCGCCCTGGTGGGTGCTGAGGCCGCCGGAAAAGGTATCGACACCCCTCTCACTGCGGCAACCATCAACACCGGTTCAGTCGGTATCTTCCACGGAATGAAATCCTACTTCTGTCAGGACAAATACGGTCAGATCGCTCCTGTTTACTCTATTTCAGCAGGTCTCGACTATCCCGGAATCGGCCCTGAACATGCATGGTTACATGACCTCGGACGTGCGAAATACGTCGGGATCAGCGACGAGGAGGCCGTTCAGGCGTTCGAGTACCTCTCCCGCACTGAAGGTATTATTCCCGCTATTGAATCCGCCCACGCCATCGCCTATGCGATGCAGGTCGCTCCGACCATGGACAAGGACAAGATCATTGTGGTGACCGTTTCCGGCAGAGGGGACAAGGATGTCGCCGCCATCGCAAGGTACAGGGGGCATGACCTCCATGAGTGAGCTCGCAAAGGCCTTCGACCACGGAAAGGCGTTCATCGGGTTCATCACCTGTGGAGACCCGGACCTGGAAACCACCGGAATGATCATCAAGGAGATGGTCAGGAACGGATGCGACCTCATCGAGCTCGGTATTCCATTCTCAGACCCCACTGCGGAAGGCCCCGTCATCATGGGTGCCGACGAGAGGGCATTGAAGAACGGCGTCACCACCGACGAGATCTTCGAGTTCACCAAGAAGATCAAGGCTGAAGTGGATGTTCCGATGCTCTACATGACATATGCGAACGTCGTCTTCCACTACGGTGTGGAGAAGTTCTGCACCAAAGCGCAGGATGCGGGTGTTTCGGGATTGATCCTCCCCGATGTTCCGTATGAAGAGAAGGCGGATTTCGATCCCATCTGTTCCGCCCACGGAATAGATCTTGTTTCTATGATAGCACCTACTTCTGAAAACCGCATCGCGATGATCGCCAAAGAAGCGAAGGGATTCGTTTACGTTGTATCTTCATTGGGTGTCACAGGTACCAGGAAGAACATCACCACCGACCTTGCGCCTATGATCAAGCTGATCCGTGAGAACACCGACATCCCCTGTGCGATCGGATTCGGTATCTCCGATCCGGAACAGTGCAGGAAGATGGCCTCCCTCAGCGACGGTTCCATCGTGGGCAGCGGTATCGTCAAGATCGTCGCCAAATACGGAAAGGATTCTCCGAAATATGTCGGAGAGTTCGTCAAGTCTATGAAGGGCGCTATCAGGGATCTCTGAAACACATTTTCCCGGATGATTCCGGGAACATTCTATAATATCACCAACGGATTGCAGGTATTATGAGCTGGTATCTCACCTACGGACAGTCGATCAGGTACGACCGTGTTTTCGATTCCAAAGAGGATGCCATCGAGTTCATCCGCAAGAATCCCGGATACAAAGCGGACGGTCTCTACAACCTTCAGTACGGTGTCTCCGTGAAGGAAGGGGACCTCGACGATTCACCGGACGGTGAGCCCAACATCGACACCTCCGATGACGATGCGGACGATGCTCCGGACTGACCCATCGTTCATTTTCTGTATCATCTTTCTTTGTCTGGGTACGTCATCTGCCGAACAAAGTCATTATATCGTGTCGTAGACATCCGTACTTATTACTGTTAACGGTGTCTGAATGGTATTCAATAAAAGAGACGCAAAACGCGACCAATGCATGCTTACCGGCAAATACAAGAAATGCGGCTACGACTGGTGGTGGCATTCCCTCACTGCAGTGAACGATGCCACCGGAGAGGAGAGGCCTTTCTTCTTCGAATATTTCGTCTGCAACCCCGCACTCGGCGGAAAGGAACCTGTCCTCGGACAGCTTCCCGCCAACAAGGAAGCGGGAAAGAGGCCTTCCTACCTTATGGTGAAGGCCGGAACCTGGCTCGAGGGCGGATGCCACCTGCACAGGTTCTTCGGATGGGATGATGTGAAGATGAAATGGGGTGCACCCTATTCCGTCGAGGCCGCAGACTGCTTCTGCGACATCACCCATATGAAAGGCCACGTCGCAGTCACCAAAGAGGAGTCCGAGGCCCACCCCGAACTCATGTGCGTAGGATACGGAGACCTGTCCTGGGACATCAAGATCGAACCTCAGATCGCATGGAACGTCGGATGGGGTGCAAGCGGTCCTCTGAGAGCAATGAAGGCCTATCAGATGTTCTGGCACGCGGAAGGTATCAAGACCTACTACTCCGGACACATCCTTTACAACGGTCAGTCCTACACCGTCAAACCCGAGACCTGCAACGGATACACCGACAAGAACTGGGGAAGCGACTTCACCACCCCCTGGGTCTGGCTTTCCTCCTGGGACCTTACCAGCAAAAAGACCGGAAAGAAGCTCCAGAACTCTGTCCTCGAGATCGGAGGAGGAACCCCCAAGATCGGTCCCATCACCCTGAAGGGAAAGCTTCTCGGGTGCTTCTACTACGAGGGGACTGAATACGAGTTCAACTTCTCCAAGTTCTGGACCGGCAGTAAGACCTTCTATCAGTGCGGAGAATCCGATGACGAGATCATCTGGCACGTCGATCAGAAGACCCGCAAGGCAAGGCTTGTCTCCGACTTCCGCTGTGCGAAGAAGGACATGCTTCAGGTCAAATACGAGGCACCCAACGGACAGATGCTCCACAACCGTCTCTGGAACGGCGGAAACGCCCACGGTACCATCACCCTGTATGACAAGAAGGGCGAGGTCATCGATGAGATCGAGGTCAAGAGGATGGGCTGTGAGTACGGTGTCTTCGACGGAAACCCTGAGTGGGTCTACGACAAGGACGGAAAGCCTGTCTGCGAAGTGGATGTCGGAGAGGTAGACAAGAAACTCGACGAGCTCTACGGCAGGTCCGCTTCAAAAGAGTGAAACACATTCAACCGCCTTCTTCCGAATTATGGAAGAGGGCATCATTTTAACTTACAACTTTATGAAAAACCATCCCCTCCGAAGAGGGGAAATTGTTTGTGATCTTCAAAGACCCAGACAGACAAGGACGATCGCGATGATCATAGGGATCGCGATGTTGTCGAAGTCTCCGGGGGTGACCGCTTCGATGACCGAGGCGAGGACACCGGAAAGTGCAGCATATCCGATTGCTGCTGCCGCACCGATGTAAGGTGCCCTGTCGAGGGAGATCATTCCCTGAGAGGCGAGCCATCCGTAGAATCCGATGACGACAAGTGAAATAAGGAAAGTGGCCGCGAAGACACCGATGCTTCCTTCGGCAGATTTGCCGTTGATGATCTTGTGTTTTCCATATTTCTTTCCGATGATGCTTCCGAATCCGTCTCCGCGGGTCATTGCCACGATGGCGATGGTGGCTGCGATCCAGTGGTCGAAGAAGAATGCGACAAGCAGGATGATAGTGAGGACGTACAGGAAAAGTCCGCCGCGGTGACCCATTTCATTGGAAAGTTCACCGAGTTTGGAGTCGGAGATGAGGTTTCCGGGGAACATGGCGAAGAACAGGACGATCTCGAAGGGGATCGCGAAGAAGACGAGCATGATCCAGTTCGCGCTGAACGCCCACCATACATAGATGAATGCTCCGACGCCGATATGGACGATCTTACGATAGTCCCAGTTCCAACCTTTCTTCTGTGCGGTCTGACTCAGTACCAGCGCAGCTGCGATGATGAGGTAGACCGCTATCAATGCGATAATGTCCTGTGTGTCCATCTGTGCACGTCCGTTAACGTTCACGGCATTGTGCGATGATTGATATATTCTCTCTACGTCAAAAAACGTATAGATTACATAGATCTCCCAGGCAGCGGATCGGGGGCCCTCATTATCAGGACACTTCTCTGCTGTATAGCAGAATTCTGCCTGGAATTCGAAGGGTTTTGCTGTTTTTGCGACCGTATGTGTTCTTCGTTTTCGGATTCGGTGCGGTCATCGTCGAATAAAGTTACGTATCCAAAATGTTGCAAATTTAACATTTTTATCTGTACATTTTGCAGAGAATAAACTATTAATCCCACCAAGAGGTTTATCATTCATGGAACGGGAGCTTTACGGAGCACTGATGAAATGGAAGGATTCCGCCGATCGCAAACCGCTGATCATATGCGGCGTGAGGCAGTGCGGAAAGACCTACCTCATGAGGCAGTTCGGGGAGGAGAACTACCGTAATGTTGCTTATCTCAAGTTTGAAGGGAACGAAACTCTCAGCAGAATATTCGATGACGATCTCGAGCCGAAGAGGCTTCTCGGAGCCATCTCAATGCGTTTGGACATTGACATCACCGAAGACACTTTGATCATTTTCGATGAAATTCAGGAATGCCCGCGCGCAATGACCTCCCTCAAATCCTTCTGTGAATCAGCACCCCAATATCACATCATCTGTGCTGGTTCTCTGCTGGGTCTTCAGGGAAAGGGATCGTTCCCTGTCGGAAAGGTGTCTTTCCTGAATCTGTATCCGATGAGCTTCCGTGAGTTCGTCAGAGCCTCTGATCCGAGATTGTACAGATACATATCGGAATTGAATGTCCCAGATACCGTTTCCAAAGACAGACTCTCCGAACTTTTCGGTGAGTATCTTGCTGTCGGAGGTATGCCGGCCGCTGTATCAAAATGGGTGGAAACAAGGAATATGGCAGAGGTCGACAGTATTCTTGACGGCCTCGTCACATCCTATCGGCTGGATTTTCTGAAACATGCGCCGGAAAAGGACATCAAGAAGGTCAATATGATCTGGGATTCCATCCACAAGCAGCTCGCCTCTGAGAACCGCAGGTTCTTCTTCGGCCATGCAGTGAAAGGTGCCAGATCGGGAGATCTCGAGGACGCGCTTCAATGGCTCATCGACGCTGGAATGGTCTATAAGGTGCCCCGTATCGAACGGGTCGGAATTCCGCTTTCGGCCTATGCCTCAGACACGCTCTTCAAGATCTACATGATGGATGTGGGTGTGCTTAGACATATGGCAGGTGTCACAGCAATTCAGGTCATGGAACGGAATCTGGATCCTCTCTTTCGCGGAGGTTTCATCGAGAATTTCGTTCTTTGCGAACTCACCTCCTACGGTTGTGTTTCCCAGGGATACTGGGCTTCTGATAATGTTGCGGAAGTGGATTTCCTTCTTTCCTCTGATTCGGGTCCGATTCCGGTCGAAGTGAAGAGCAGCGACAGGTATCGTGCTGCAAGTCTGAAAGAATACGCGGACCGTTATTCCCCTGCAAAGGCAATTGTCATTTCAGGAAAGGATTACAATGAGGGCGGAACGGTCATCACGATCCCTCTTTACTATATCTGGGTCATTTGCAGAATCATATGTTCAAGTTGATTTTTGTATTTAAAGAAAAGTCAAAATAAATTATTTTGACATTATTTGATTTTTCAAAACCTTTCTTTGATTACAAACGGCATCTGTTCCGGAAATATGTTTGGATCCGGAGTTCTGGCACATTGAATTTTGTGTTGGATCAAGCCTGTTCTATGGTCTTCTGAGCAAAGCTTTCATCGATGCAGAATGCTGCATAGAGCGGTATGCTGTAAAGTCCGTCTTCGAGTCCGAAGTTCTTCGACGAAAGTCTGATGGAGGACCTCGGTGAATATCTCTCCCTGAACTTCGTCAGGCTTTTGGAATCCACGCGGTCTCCTGATTTGACCTCGATAGGCACCACGTTACCCTCCGAATCCTGGATGAGGAAATCGATCTCCGTATACTGGTCGGGATTCCAATAATACGTCCTGTATCCGTTGGCGGTCAGGGCCTGGCACACATAGTTCTCCGCCATTACTCCTCTGAAACGGTCACCGGCTCTTCCGGACACCACGGATTTGAATGGGACCTCGGCCTTCGAACAGAGCAGGCCCGTATCGGACATGAACAGTCTGAATGCAGAACTGTCGGCAAAGCCGGACAGCGGTGCGGTGGGTTCAGAGACCATGTCGCAGCGGTTCACCATCCGTGCGGCCGTCAGCCGATCGACGGAGGTCGAATATATTGCGGAACGGCCGCCCGATACGATCTTGTTGTACTGGAACTTCAGATTGTCCTTCATCAGCTGCGATACCATACTGTTCCAGGTGCGGATTGTCCTGACCATCGTATCCTCGGAACCGGAATGTTTGGCGATGTCTCCGAGCAGACTGTCGTTGAGCCCTTTCTGTGCGGCCACGACGGCATTCGGATCTTCGGTGCGGATGTATTCGGAGACGACCTCGGGCATACCGCCGACCGCCAGATATTCGCGGTACAGTTCCAGGGCGGATTCGTGGAGCGGCATTTCGGACATATTATCGAAATGACCGCGCACTGAGTCGGTGAGTGCCTTCCTTCTTGTGGCCCATGCGTATTCCTCCAGGTCCATCGGGTGCATCTGGATCTGCTGCACCTTTCCGACCGGGAACGGGCGTTTCTGACCGCTTTCCGGGTTCTGGGGGACCGTGAGTCCCAGAAGACTCCCCGTGGTCACGACCGGCTGTTCCGGCAGCTCTTCGCAGAAGTATTTGAGCGAAGTGACGGCACGTCCGCATTCCTGGATCTCGTCGAAGACGATGAGGGTCTCGTCTGTGATCGTTTCATGGGCGTAAGCCGAAAGTTCGTTCAGAAGGCTGCGGGGATTCAGGTCCCCATCGAAGATCCTGTGCAGTTCGGGGGATTCCTGGAAGTTGAACATAACATAGTTCGGAAAATTCTCCTTGGCGAACTCCATCACGGAATAGGTTTTCCCGACCTGCCTCGGACCCATTATCATGAGAGGTTTCCTGTTCTCGGAATCCTTCCATTGTGCCAATTGGGCGCTGATCTTCCGTTGCATATTGCTCAACCTCGTAATTAATGTATTTGAAATACACTTTTTATTTATAAAAAATGCGCTCTGAACACACTTTTTAATGAAGTCACTTACATTGGGTAATTAAGAGGCCCTCTGTCGGGATAAAGAATAGGTCCGACGGGTCTCCCCGCCGGTTTTTGGAATCAGTTTGCTTTGAAATGTTTTCTGACGCACAGGGCGATGCAGATGACGGAGACGATCTCCACGATGACGATGGCGATCAGGGAGGTGTTGTCCTTCACGGTCTGCAGTCCGTCATCGGTCACTGCCCAGACGGAGAAGTGGTTCGTCTGGAAGGAGACAGTCTCGGCGGAGAGGTCGTAGGTGCAGTCGACCTTTTCGAGTTCGCCGTCTTCATGCAGGTGGTAGACCTCGACATCAGCCGCGGTCTTTCCTGCGGAAAGCTTGTACGGGAGTGTGACCGTGACGTTTCCGTCGAATGACGATATGGTGGATGTTCCGGATGTGGCCGTCAGACTGTAGACGCTCGCATCTCCGATCCGGGTCTTCTGATCTTTGTCAAGAACGGAGGTGTCCGCGTCGGTGATCGACAGGGTGATATCGGTTCCTGCGGAGGCCAGGGTCTCGGTGGCATCATCACTGAATTCGAAGATTCCCGATTTCAGTTTGAATTCTGCGGATGAATCGGAATTTGCAAGTGATTCGAGTGCAGAGGAAGATACGGTGAGTTCGTTCTTATCCGAATTGAGGACAAGGACAGAATCGTCGCCGTTGGCGGTCTTTCCGAGCTCGGCAAGTGCATCAGATACCTCAGAACCCGAAACGGTTCCGTTGCCTGCATTCAGGAACATTTTGGTCTTTATGAACAGTACACCGTCAGATCCGGTGAACCTGTGTCCTGCAAGAACAGCTGCCGAAATATCCAATTCGGTCCCGTTCGAATCACAGAATACCAGGTTGCCGAATGAGTTTGCACAGATAACAGCAATATTTGATGGGATGTCTACGGAAACGATCGACGGACTGTACTTCGAATATGAGATGTAGAACAGGTAATCGGGGATCCTCAGGATCGCATTATCGAATGATGCGCTGATCCCATTGCCTTCCGTACCGCAGTTGTAGAACAGGTTTGATCCGGAGGTGAGGTCCGAACATACCGACGCGGTGAACACCAATTTTTCGAGGGCGGTACAGTTCATGAACGCATAGTTGCCGATGGTCCTGACGCATTTCCCTATGGTCAGAGAGGTAAGGTGGGTGCAGTTGGAGAACGCATAGGCTCCGATGGTCTTGACATAATCCGGGATGGTGACCGAGGTCAGGCCGCAGTTGGAGAACACCGCATATCCGATCTCGTTGACGTTCTTGCCGAACTTGATGTCGGTGAGGCCAGTGCAGTTGTAGAATGCGTAATCCTCGATCGTTGTGACGGAATCCGGGATGACGATGGAACTCAGGAAAGTACAGTTTCCGAAGGCGCAGTTGCCTATCGTGATGACGGAACTGCCGATGGTAACGTTGGCAAGGGCAGCTGTCATGGAAGCGGACTTCACATAGAACATATAATCGGGGATCTTCGTGATCTTGTCGCTGAAGGTCACGTTGATGCCTCCGCCGCTGATTCCGGTCTTGTAGAAGACATTTGAATCGTAGCTGAAATCGTTGCAGTTCACGGCGTTGAAGTTCAGTTCATTCACAGCGGTGCATCCGGAGAATGCGTAGTTGCCGATGGAGGTGACGGATTCGGGGATGGTGGTTGCGGTGACAGAGGTACAGTTGCCGAACGCTCCGTATCCGATGCTCTCAAGGGTGTCGGGGAGAACGAAATTCTGAAGATGGGCGCAGTTGTAGAACGCGCGGTCTCCGATGGCCGTTACGGATTTGCCGAATGTGACGGTGACCACATTGGGCGAATCGGATGCGGCGGCTGTGAAGAATATGCTCGCTGGGACCTTGGTCACGGCATCGCCGAAGATCACAGTGATTCCCTGGCCGGCGGTTCCCGCCTTCAGGAAGGCATTCCATCCGTAGGGCATGTCGCTGCAGGCCTTTGCATTGAACCTGATCTCATTCAGTGCGGTGCAGCCTGCGAACGCGTTGCTTCCGATGTAGTTCACGTTCTCGGGGACGGTGAGGGATGTCAGCGAGGAACAGTTGAAGAACGCCTTGTCACCGATGCTCTCGAGGGTGTCGGGGAGCTTGATGCTGCGGAGGGATGCGCAGTTGCAGAATGCATTGTGTCCGATGGAGGTGACCGTTTCGAAATCAACCGAGATCACCTTGGGTGCATTGGCCGGATCTTCGGTGTAGAAAAGATTCAGCGGGACACGTTTCACGTTATTTCCGAAGGTGACGGTAATCCCGTCCCCCGAGATGCCTGCACATCTGAACACCTCCGCGTCCGCGGAGAGGTCGGCGCAGGAGCTTGCATTGAAGTAGATTTCGGTCAGGAACACACAGTTTGCGAACGCTTTGTCACCGATGGAGGTAACATTGTTCGGGATGGTCAGCGAGACGATCTTCGATGAGTTGGACTGTTTCGGCTCGTAGAAGAGGTTTGCGGGGATCTTTACGACCTCGTTGCCGAAGATGACATTGATTCCGGTTCCGGACATACCGGCGTTGGAGAACAACGAACCGTATTCATAGACCGTGCAGTCGATGGCATTGAACCTCAAGGTGGTCAGTGCACTGCAGTCGTCGAATATGCCGTATTCCATGGTCTTGACTGATTTGCCGATGGTGACATCGGTGAGAGAGGAACAGCCGCAGAACGCAAACTTGTAGATGGCCGTTACGGAATCGGGGATGACGATCGATTTGAGCTTGCTGCATTCCTGGAACATTCCTTCACCGATTTCTGTGATGGTGCTGGGTATGTTGACACTTTCAAGGGAGGAACAGCCCTTGAAGGCACACGGTCCGAGGTGTGACAGCTTATCGGGGATCGATATTTCCTTGAGTGCGGAACAGTTTCCGAATGCAGAACCCTGTATCTCGGTCAGCGAACTGCTCAGTACTACTGATTCGAGGCCGGTACAGAGGTAGAACGCTCCTGTGTAGATCTTCGAAACTCCGGTGAGATCGATCGTTTTCAGGGATTTGCACCATAAGAATGCATTGTCTCCAATGTATGAGATCGATTTGCCCAGGGTGACGTTTTCCAGCAGATAGCATTCTGCGAAGACCTTTGATTCGATGGTTTTCACATTGGGCGAGACCTCGGCGGAGATCAGGTTGTTGCAGTGGTAGAATGCCTCCGGTCCGATGTATGTAACTGATGTGGGTATGGTGACCGATTTCAGTGCCTCGCAGTAGCCGAACGCAAACTTTCCGATCGACTGCAGCTGACTGGAGAATGTAATGTCGGTCAGTGATTTGCAGCGTGCGAACGCGTACTCTCCGACCTTCTTCACTGAATCAGGAAGGACCAAAGTTGATATCTGGGTCGAGTCGAAGGCCATCGTTCCGATCTCGGTGACGCTGTTGCCGATGGTGATTTTAGAAATGTTGTAACATGTTTCGAACGATTTTGCTCCGATGTATGTGATGCCGTCTTCGATGACCACCTCACGGATATTATTCATAAGACCGAGCCAGGGCCTGATCAGGTATTCGCAGTCATTCATTCTTCCGGATCCGGAAATGGTCATTTTACCTGTATCCGGATCGAAAGTGTATTTTGCATTTGGTCCGCACGATCCGGTGATTACCGAACTGCTGTCGGAGGCGGTGGCCGTCTCCTCTGCGGAGATGTCTTCTGATCCGTTGTTCAGGATGAAGACGACCGTCAGCGAAGCAGCCAGGACCGTTAAGACCAACAAGATCGATTTCAGACGGAAATTCGTTGTTTTTCTGTCTGTTTCAAATTGTGTCATTTTTGTTCCTCGATTATCTATATAGGGTGATTTCAGGGTTGCTGGGACATGTCATGTCCCCTATCTGTTTCTTGAATTTTTTCAGACTCTTTTATATATATTGCAGACTCCGAGTAGACATCGGAATCGGCTGATGAGGGCTCGGTCAAAACCTTGTTTTTCTGCAGGGTCAGGTGATGGCCGGGTCCGTTCAGGATCGTCTCGGAGTGCCTGTTCTGTTCAACAGTTTTCTCCCTCTGGGACTGTGATATTTTTGTGAAGTGCACACTTCACATCGGTCACTGTTTTTCAGTTCCGCGTATTCAGATCTATCTATACGACTGTTGCACAGCAGTTCTGTATATTCGTGCGGAGGATCTCTCCGTACGATACGGTTTAGGGAAGGTGTTTTGGAGGAGAACTTCTTGGTCGTTCCCCTCGTTTTTGAAAAGACCCAGACGTTCAGATTATGTGGGATGTTTGCCCCGATCGGGTGACTGGTTCCGGGCGGGGCGGATGGGGTCTGATGAAGGGCCCTTTCAATAAGGCGTTTTTTCAGCACCAGCTCCTTATGGAAACGGGCGTTACGATAGAGTCAAAGGATATGGCAGGGATCTCGTCGCAGAGCGATCCGAGGTCCAAGCACCTGTTGTCAACGAACTTGCCCTCATCGACGAGTATGTTGTTGACACATCCGCCGTCGACATTTTCGGCACCGTCAACGATTTTTTCATCAGCCAGGTACAGGATGCCACCATAGCCGCTGAAGACATGTCCGCTCAGCTCTTCGGCAGTATGCTGAAGGACACATCTGTCGGTTCCGATGAAAATGAGATAGTCCAAGGTGTGGGCCCCGATGTAGGTGATATCACTGTCGATCGTGATCGTGCATTTGCCGTAGAACGTTGAACACCAGGTCGGCACGTATTCGGTGTAATCAAAGCCGATTCCGGTCTTTCCGGCGGTCAGATGGAGGTTGGATATGGCATAGCACTGATCGAATGCGGGGTAGGTTTTGTTGTACACGCAGTTGAGGGTGATCGGGATGGTGAGGTCGGTCAGCTGTTCGCACTGGAAGAACGTGTGATTGTCGAGGGCTTCCACGGAGTCGGGGATCACGATGTGGGTGATGTACAGCTCGCGGAAGGCGTCGGTTCCGATGTGCTTGATGCCGTCTTCGAACACTATCTCGGTGAGGGTGTCCCTGCACATGTACCAGGGGGTGTGCTTGTACCAGCAGTTGATATCCTCGTATGCGGCGTAATTGTATCCGTATCCGGAACCAGGGGTGAAGGTGACCTTCTGGAGACCGTGCGTTCCCTCGAAAGCGGGATATTTGTCGAGCCAGACTGCGTTGAAACTGATCGGGATGGTGAGCTCCTGGATGTTGCATCCGTAGAACATGTATCTTCCCAAAGAGGTGACTTCTTCGGTGATGGTGATCTTCTTTCCGACGGAGCTGTTCATGTTCCAGGGGGCGAGATTTGTATCGCAGGGGGTTCCCCACCAGTGTTTGTAGTCGTAAGGGGTCCCGTTGCCTTCTGTGAAGGTGACGTACTCGATAGCGTCGCATCCTGTGAAAGCGGGGGACTCCTCGCTTCCGAAGGAATTGAGACTTACGGGGATGGTAAGGTGGGTCAGTTTGGTGCAGTTCAGGAAACAGTAACTTGCGAGCTTTACGACCGACTCGGGGAGGACCACAGAGGTTATGTAGAGGTCCTCGAAATTCCTGGATCCGATGCTCTTGACACCTTCATCAAAGCTGATCTCGGTGAGTGTGTCCCTGCTCTGGTACCAGGGGGTGTTGGTGTACAGACGGTTATATCCCTGGGCTGTGGTGTAAAAGATTGCACAACCGTCGATTCCGGGAGTGAAACGGACCTTTTCTATGGCGTTGCACCCTACGAATGCCGGGTTTACATCGCATTGCACACAGTCGAGGCCGATCGGGACGGTCAGCTCCTTGAGGTTTTTGCAGTCGGCGAAGCCCCCTGCCGGGATGGATGAGACATAGTTGCCGATGATGATCTTGGTGATTGAGCTTCTGTATTCGTACCACGGGGTGTGCACATCGCTGTAAGGATACATATTTCCCCATCCGGATATCTCGAGGGTGCCGTCTGTGAAAGTATATCTGACATCGTCGCCGCATTCACCGCTGTCTGTCGGCTCGGCAGAAGAACTGTCGGACTCGGTATGGAGTACGAACATGACGGTCATAGCTGAAGCGATGACGGCAATGATCGCCATGACCGTCATGAGCTTCAGAGGACTGTTCGAATCTATTTTTCTGTAAATGTTACCATCTCCGTTTTGCTGCATCATTCAGCTTTTTCGGGTCACACACTGTGTGAGGTTCCGAGCACAGGACCTGTTGCACAGGCTGTATTCAATATGAAGACACATTGGAGAGTATTTGTAAAACTCCGACAACATTCATATAGTAGAATAAATCAGATTGATTACATTTGATTTTTAATTTAAATGTAATATAGCTATAATAAAAAATAATTATAATGTAATAATACTTAATAAATTTCTATTATATTTGTATTCAATACAACTATTGAATTATAATTAGGATTGTATTTTTTGAGATCAGGAATGAATTCTGCTCCGCATGTTCAGACCTCAAATGCGGTTCTGATCAGTGATATCTGAAGAGGATCGAGGGGAGAGCTTCTTGAAGATTCCCCCTCGTTTTTGAAAAGACCCAGACGTTCAGAATTAGGTGGGATGTAGGCCCCGTCCGGGTGACTGGTTCCGGACGGGACGAATGGGGTCTGATGAAGGGCCCTTTCAACAAGACGTTTTTTCAGCACCGGCTTCTACGGAAACAGGTGTCATTGTAGAGTCAAGGTTGTCCGTCAGGGCATTGTCGCTGACCGAGCAGTCGTCGTCAGTGCAGATGCTGTTGTCGACGATCCTGTTGTCAAAGGGGCTGCCGTTGAAGGTTCCGATGAACCTGCCGCTGGCGTCTCCTACGAACCTGCCGTCAATTTTTCCGATGAACTTTCCGTTGACCTTTCCGACGAAGTGGCTGTCGACGAACCTGCCGTTGACGTACTTGTCACCGATGTATCCGATGAATTTTCCGTCAACGCTTCCGATGAATTTGCCGCTGAAGGTTCCGAAGAACTTCCCGTCAACGAATTTTCCTTCGGCCGGGTACATTATGCCGTCCACTCCGCAGAAGACATGTCCGCTTAGATTCTCGGCAGTATGCTTAAGGATGGATCCGTCGGTTCCGAGGAAGGCGAAACCTTCGAAGGTGTTGGCTCCGATGTAGGTGATTCCGGCATCAATTATGATCTTGCATGCCCTGTGGAACGGAGTGGCCCAGACAGGCACGTGTTCGGTGTAATCAAACCCGATTCCGGTCTTTCCGGCGGTCAGTTCGACAGTGGTGATGGCGTAGCACTGATCGAATGCGGGATAGGTGTTGTTGTACACGCAATTGAGAGTGATGGGGATGGTGAGGTCGGTCAGTTGCACGCAGCGGAAGAACGTGTGGTTGTCAAGGGATTCCACGGAGTCGGGGATCACGATGTGGGTGATGTTCAGCTCGCGGAAGGCGTCGGATCCGATGTGCTTGACACCGTCTTCGAACACAATCTCGGTGAGGGTGGATTTGCACATATACCAGGGGGTGTGCTGGTACCAGCAGTTGATGTCCTCGTATGCGGCGTAATTGTATCCGTATCCGGAACCGGGGGTGAAGGTGACCTTCTCGAGCCCGTACATTCCCTCGAATGCGGGGTGGCTGTCGAGCCAGACCGCGTTGAAACTGATCGAGATCGTAAGTTCCTTGATGTTGCATCCGTAGAACATGTATCTTCCCAAAGAGGTGACCTCTTCGGAGATTGTGATCTTCTTTCCGTTGGCACTGTTCATGTTCCAGGGGGCGAGTCCGGTGTTGCTGGGGCCCCCATACCAGTTCTTGTAGTCGTAGGGGGTTCCGTTGCCTTCGGTGAATGTGACATTCTCGATGGCCACACAGCCTGCGAATGCGGGGTAGTCCTCGTTTCCGAAGGGGTTGAGACTTACGGGGATGGTAAGGTCGGTGAGTTTGGTGCAGTCGAAGAAACAGTGGTTTCCGAGATATACGACGGTCTCGGGGAGGTTGACAGCGGTTATGTTGAGTTCACGGAAGGCATCGGATCCGATAGATTTGATGCCGTCATCGAAGACGATCTCAGTGAGTGTGTCCCTGCTCTGATACCACGGGGTGTTCTGATACCAGGCATTGCTTACCTGATATGCGGCGTAATTGTATGCGTATCCGCCGTTTCCGCAGGTGAAGTGGACCTTTTCGATCGCGTTGCATCCTGCGAAGGCAGGGTGTGCGTCGCACTTCACGCTGTTGAGGGTGATCGGCATGGTCAGCTCCTTGAGGTTGAGGCATTTGATGAACGCCCATTCTCCGAGGGAGGTTATACCGTCGCCTATGACGATCTTCGTGATGGAGCTGCTGTATTCGTACCACGGGGCGTTCGTCTCGTAGTAGTCGTACATGTATCCGGATCCGGATATCTCGAGGGTGCCGTCGTTGAACGTATAGTTGACGCCGATGCCGCATTCGCCGCTTGCTGTCAACTCGGCCGAAGAACTGTCTGTCTCGGTGTGGATGACGAACAAGACGACCATCGCTGATGCGAGGACGGCAAGAATCACCATAACAGTCCTGAGCTTCAGCGAACTGTCTGTTTCTATTTTTCTGTAAATGTTACCATCTCCGTTTTGCTGTATCTTTCAGCTTTTTCGGGGCCTCACTCAGTGTGAGGTTTCGAGCACGGGTCCTGTTGCACGGCCCGTATTCAGTATGTAGACTCATTGCAGACTATTTGTAAAACTCCGACAACATTCATATAGTAGAATATTTCAGATTTAGTTACGTCTAAAATCAGAATTTAATGTAACCCTATCAACAGTTACGAAGATATCATTGTAATTGAATATCTTTGATTTTTAATAGACTAGTATTCAATACAACTTATGATGTTTTATTGAGAATTGGTTTTTTTTGCATGAAAGGACGGTTTCAGCACTTCGGACGGTAATAACAACCCGTATCGGAACGGATCCGAAACAAAAAAGTGGAGGTCCCGCCGGGTGATATCCCGACGGGAAGTTGAAAGGTTTAAGCGATTCCCCAGCCGCTCACGTTGTAAGTGTACGGATGGTCGTAGTCCATCTCGGTTCCGATCCTGAGGTAAAGGGAGATGTCGAGGGTGTCGAAATCGTAGACGACGGACCAGCGGGTGTAGTGGACGAGGTCGTCATCGTTCTGTTTGACGGAGATGAGGACGTTCTTGACATCTTCGACGGTCATGGTAGGCTGTTCTTTGAGCTTCTGGGCCATGATGTCGAAACGCTCGGTGCTGCTCTCCTTGACAGGTACGTCAGGTGCGGATCCTTCCTTGGTGAGGTAGTGGTTGGTCAGCACATCGGTCTCGGTGACGTAGGTCTTGCCGTCGCAGACCTCGACGGTGACGCTGTTTCCTCCGCGGTCGCTGATGAAGATATGGTAGTTGCTGTTGCTGTGGAGGTTGTAGCTCTTGAGGAGTTCCACGGCGGATGCAGTGGAGTCGCAGTGGTCGAGAACGGCCCTGAGGGAGCTGGTGATGAAGAGGGTGGTCTTTGCGGGATCCTCTTCGACGAGGGCAGGTCCGCCGCTGACGGAGTTGATGGCGACGAACACTCCTTTCTCGTTGATCCCGTCAAGGGGCAGGTAGGCCGCCGCGTTGAGAGTGGTGTCATGCATCATGGAGTAGTAGGTGGCATTGACGCCGCTGAACATGGCGAGGTCTACGGTGGACACGGAGTTGTAGATGTTCTTGCCGTGGGTGTAGACCACGCCGACTATAGTCTGGTAATAATCGAAGTTGCGTCCGGCGAGATAGCCGCCGTCGAAGGAGTCTTTGACGGTGAAGACGGAACATCCCTGGGGGACGAAACCTGCGAGTCTCTTTCCGCAGGTGACGTTCTCACTTAGGAAATCGAAGAGTTCGTCGGTCGAGGTGGATCCGGTCGCCATGTATTTGTCGAAGGCGTAGTCGCCGGTGACGTTCACGTAATACAGGTTGCCGTCGGAGCTTTCCCTCAGGGTGAAGTTGGTGTCGTCACCCAGGGTCGTCAGGACGTGGAGCGAGGAGACGGAAAGCACGACGACGCAAACAAAGGCCGCGATCACTGCGATCTTGGCATTTGTCTTGTTAGATGTGCAGTCTGACATAAGCCCTGCCAGAGGCATGTTATCTAAATAGTTTCGCAAAATCGAGGATTTTAATATTTAAAGCGAATCAGAAATTTTGAGGTTTATGGTAAACAGAACGATTTTTAGGCGATTTTTCGGTGAATTCGAGTGTGTAGCTGAAGAAATGTTAAATTGAATTTTCTTGACGTTTATTGACTTTTAAAATCATCATTTATTCACTCAGAATATACACATTGATAGGCAAATTTTGAACAAATATCTTGATTATCTTTCATAAAGATAATTATCTTCAAAAAATTAACTTTAAACAAGTTTATTATCTACGAACTATATTCCATTTTGATGATTGAAGAGGTCCCCGTTGAATTATTGCGCGAATGGAATCCAGAATGTCTGAGAGACCTTGCAGCGATGGCCAATGCCAATGGCGGAGAGATCTATGTGGGACTTTCAGATGATGGCAGTGTATGTGGCGTATAGAGTGCTTCAGAACTACTCAAATCAATCCCAGAAATCACATGTGCCAGATTAGGAATAAGACCGAAAGTTGACCTCTATTCAAAAGACGGCAAGGAGTTTCTTAAGATCGAGATCTTAAAATCCGATGTTCCGGTATTTTTCAACGGAAGGCTGTTCAAGAGAACAGGGGGCACCATCAGTGAACTGAAGCAAGCCGCAGCAAGGAACTTTTTAACCAGAAAATACGGGTGCATTTGGACCGATGATCCTTGTACTTCGGTTTCTCTTGAAGAATTGGACAACGCCTATTTTGCCGAATTCCGGAAGGTCGCTGTTGCATCAGGCAAACTGAATGCTGAAGATTCAAGGTTGCCCGCAAGAGATTTGATGGATAAACTCAAACTCACTGTCGACGGCAAACCCAAACTGGGTGCTGTACTTCTGTTCCATCCGGAACCAGAAAGATTCACGCGCGCCGCATATATCAAGATCGGAATGTTCGTCGGCTCTGATATCCTTTATGAGGACCGGGTGTCCGGGCCGCTTTTCCTGATGCCCGACCGCATACTTGCTATGCTCTTAACGAAATACACAATCGTTCCGGTGAAATTCGAGGGCATCACCTGTATCGAAAAACCGCCATATCCGAGTGAGGCTCTGAGGGAGATCTTACTCAATGCCATTATCCATTCGGATTACGGGGTTGATGTCGAGATCCAGATCAAGGTGTATCCGGACCATATCGAATTTTACAACAGCGGTGCACCCCCGGATGACTGGGACATTGAATATCTGATGAGTGCTCATTGCCTGCACCCCGGCAATCCGACCATAGCCGAAGTGTTTAGCTTTGCAGGGAAGACTGAAGGTGCCGGCCTGGGCATACAGAAAGTGTTGGACCAATATACGGGTCGTGATGCCAAACCGCCTGTGTTCAAATTCGACAGTACCTGCTTCAGCGTCGTCGTATTCAATGAGAATCCGTACCTGTAAACCGATTCGGTTATCTTCATAAGTCGATGTGACTTCATAGTTCAGAACCGCTGAACAGCTCGTCTTACCATATGAAAATTCAATGTGCCAGATGCTGATTTTTAACGATCTCAGTAATTCGGTTTTTCATCCGAAGAGTGCTGTGCAAGACGCATGGCGGCTGTCGGCATAGTCATACCCAATCTCTCGAACATGCTCTTTTGTTCGGAGGTCGCGGGCGTGACCCCGTAAACTCCGTTGACCCAATATGCTTTGATGGTGGCGGCCTCCGAGATGACATCGAGATAGCTCATCTCTTCGGCAAGGTCCGAATAGTTGATGAGATCGATAAGCGAGGATTTCATCACCATGGAAAGGAAATCTCCCATAAGGGATGCCTCTGCTGACTCATTCGATGGGAACAGTGCGGCACCGCCCTGCAGATCGGTCCTGAAGATGTTCATATCCTGTTTGAACCGGTCCGCCTTGATCATAAGACGGAGGATGGTCTTCAGATCGTATTTCGAGTCGGTTATGATCACCGACTTTCCGAAAGACATCTCCTTGCGGCGTATCCTGTCATTGTTGCGGGTGATGATGATGCTGTCATCCTCTCCTTTCGCGAGATTGAAGTATTGTCTGATATCGGAGAATCCGTAGTTGATCTCCAGACGTTTCTCGAGGGTCTTGCTCCATTTCAGTTTGGAAACGGTGTTCTCGAACTGGTCCAATTTGGCGAAGAAGGAGATGGTGATCTCCTCGCAGTCCCTTCCGTTGTCCACGAAGAACATCCTGCAGGGGGTGAGATCGAATTCCGTGTCGATTGCTTTGTACTTGTAGGCCACCCCGGCGTAGATGAGGGTCTCGAGGTCGTCCGCTCCGTTGTACTTTTCGCATACGCGGGCATGGAACTCCGAATCCTTGTTCAGGATGATGACCATGTCATAATCGGAACTGAGGTAACTTCCGATCTCCGATTCCGAGAAGGGCTTGTCATCCATGTAGAACGTGGTGCGGGAGACGGACATTCCGCGCAGTTCGGATGCGACGGCCCTCATCGAATCCACATCGGCACCGCCGTAGTTTGCCATCCTGTAATAGAAAGGAAGTCTGGTGGTCTCGCCCATGGCGAGGAATACGCTCTTCTGGGGGAATTCGTTGAAGTTAAGGTGGCTTCTGATACCATGGAGTTTGTAATATTGAAGAGGTTCCACGAGGGTCTCGAGGTCGAAGACGACTGCGCTGTCATCAACTGCCAGTTCCCTGAAGAGATCCTGGCGTCTGCGGTAGACCTGAACGATGTGTCTGAGGTATCCGTCGAGGGACAGTCTCTTCGAATCCGCAGGCATGTTGAAGAAATCCGGAAGGATGGAGGCCCTGATATCATATGGTGATTGGGTCGGAGGACAGCTGCGGAGGCATCTGCTCACAGAGTGCGAGAAGAGGTATTTCGCCGAGTCATCACCGTATACTTTGCAGAGGGCGCTCCAAAGGCCAGATTTGATGCAGACCTGGTGCATCAAGTAGTATTCACCCAGATTCTTACACACAACGCTGACCGTGGTCGGGGTCATCAGATTGCCGTCCTCGTCGCATCTGCCCAAGTACTTCCTTTTCTGTTTGGATCTCTTGGCGACGGGGTCCCACTCAGCGGTCACTTCGTAGAGGTAATAGTTATTACGGATCTTTTGAACGACGTTGTATGACACGTATTGCAATATGGCTGTTAACTATTAATAATTTGGTAGTAAAATCAAATGAGCCAGATATCAGAAAAACATAGTTATTACAATGTTACAGAATTATTTTTTCAAAACGACTTATATTGTTACAGGGGGATTCATTAAACACACCTAAGGAGGTTTGCAAATGAGCGAAAAAACCAACGCAGTGAAAGACTGTATTGTAAAATACAAAGTGAAAGAGATCGTCCCGACCGTCAAAGCGGCCCTCGATGCCGGAGAGTCTCCCGAGGCCATCCTCAACGACGGACTTATCCGGGGAATGAACGAGATCGGAGAGGGATTCAACAACAACACCCTCTTCCTCCCCCAGATGCTCATGGCCGCCAAGACCATGCAGATGGGACTCGCCATCCTCAAGCCTCTGCTCAAAGGAGATGCGAACACCGTTTCTGCCGGAAAGGCTGTTATCGGATCCGTTCTCGGAGATGTGCACGATATCGGTAAGAACCTCGTCACCGTCATGCTCGAAGGTCAGGGTTTGGAGGTCATCGACCTCGGTGCCGATGTCGCCACCGACAAATTTGTCGATGCATTGAATGCCAACCCCGACACCAAGATCCTTGCATGTTCTTCCTCCATGACCCCGACCCGTGCGGAACTTCAGAGGACCGTCTCCACTGTCAGGGGAAACAGCAACTTCGACAAGATCGCCGTCTTCGTCGGAGGAGCGACCATGAAACAGGACTTCTCCGACGAGATCCATGCAGACGTTTACACCCTCACTGCGGCAAGTGCGGCATTCAGGGCTAAGCAGCTCATCGAAGGAGTTCCGCTTTCCCAGATCTCCGCAGAGGCAAGGGCCGAAGCAGAGGAGGACAGTGCACCCAAGGAGCAGGAGTCCGTTCAGCAGAAGGAGTCCATCAAGTTCATGCGCCACCTCGAAGCACCCAAGATCAAGGCACTCAAGGCCGCCGGAAAGTACGACAAGAAGCCCATGACCCAGTTCGAGAATGTCCTCGAGATGATCGCCAAGCACGACGATGCGGTCACTGACGCATTCGTGAACCAGTACTTCTTCGAGATCCCCTTCGATCCCGTTCTCAGCAGGTCCAGGAACCTCCCGCAGGAGTTCTTCGACCCCCAGCCCCTGTATGTCGACGGATGGGGAGTGACCGCTTCCAACCCTCCGGGATCCGCAGGATCTCACCCTGAGGAAGGAGAGGACGTCCTCGTCATCAAAGACATCACCAAGTGGAAGGAACAGGTCAAGGGACAGCCCTCCCTCGAGTTCACCGAGGAGGAATGGGCCATGTCCGACAAGATGGTCGCTGACATCCGTGCCCGCGGAAAGCCCGTCGGAATATGGTTCGCACCCGGACTCTTTGAGAGGACCCACTTCCTGATGGGAATGAAGAACGCCCTCACCGCATACTACGAGCATCCCGCAGAGATGCACGAGCTCATCGAATGGATCGCCGACTGGGAGATCAGGGCCATGGATGTCCTTTACGCAAGGTACCAGCCTGAAGTTCTGTTCCACCACGACGACTGGGGATCCGCCATCAACTCGTTCCTCGACCCCGCCACCCATAGGGAGTTCTTCCTCGAGCCCTACAAGAGGATCTACAACCATTTCAAGGAGCTCGGAGGAAAGGTCGTCGTACACCACTCCGATTCGTATGCGGCAAACCTCGTGCCCGTCATGATCGACATCGGTGCCGACATCTGGCAGGGACCTGTCAGTTCCAACAACATCCCCGAACTCATCGATATGTACGGTGACAGGTTTATCTTCATGGGCGGTCTCGACAACTCCGACATCGACTATCCCGGAAAATCCGATGAAGAGGTCGAGGAGTTCGTCAGGCAGAGGATCGCGCAGAACGGTAACCACAGCTACATCCCCTGTCTCTGCAGAGGACTGTACATGTCCATCACCCCGGGCATCTACGAGAAGGTCACCGCAGCCATCGACAAGATCTCCAAAGAGACATTCTGAGGTCGTATCTTGCACATGACCACACAGGGCGGAAAGGGAGGGATGGCCACATTGGCCATCCTCACCCTGTACTTCTTCTCTCTGGGATATTCGGTCGTGACACCGGCTATGTCGGTGTTCGCCGATGCTTTCCCGGACCGGGAGTACGCCCTCATAAACTCCTTACCCACCCTGTTCATCGGCATCGCCGGGCTGATCCTCGGCCCGGTGGCCGGGAAACGGATGAGTTTCCGTACTCTGGCCATATTGGGTTCGGCCCTTGCATTGTTCGCGGGACTGGGACCTGCCTTTGTTGATGATTTCAATCTGATCCTGGTGTTCAGGGCACTGCACGGATTCGGTATCGGACTCATCATCGCTATGGCCAACACCCTGGCGAACGGAAGGTATGAAGGCGAGCAGAGGACGAAGATCCTCGCTGTCGGAAGCATCCTGCTGAATGCGGGAGGTATCTGCGTGCAGACCCTAGGAGGTTTCCTCGCGGAGTCCGGATGGCAGACCGTCTTCTACGGACACATCCTGTTCGCAGTAGCATTGGTCATGTCGTTCTTCATACCCGAGATCGAGACCGATCACTCATCCGGCACTAAGCTCGACAGGAAGTTGTGGATCGTCGTGATCCTCTTCGCAACCTACGGAATGATGCAGTTCTCCGTGATGCAGAACACTGCAGAACTCTACTCCCTGAGGGGAGCGGGAGGTGCCTCCGTTTCCGGTCTGGCACTTTCGGTATTTACCCTTGCGGGATGTATCGGCGGACTGATGTTCGGGGCCGTGAAAAGGAAATCTCCTTCTGCGGTCTTCCCTCTGCTCTGGATCCTCAGTTTCATCGGATTGGCCATCGTGGCCTATTTCGAAAGCGGGGCGATGATGACCGCCGGAATGTTCGTCTTCGGACTTGGTTTCGGAATGGTCATCCCCTCGTTCATCGATTGGACCGGATCGGTATGCAAGGCATCCGCATTGGCCGCCGGCACGGCCTGTGTCACAGCTTCCCTGTACTTCGGAGACTTCCTGTCGATGGTATGGAAAACCGTCCTCGATGCACTCTTCGGAGAGTATATGGTTTCGAACCTCTGGGTCTTCTCCGTTTTGTGCCTTATCCTGCCGTTGGCGTTCTCGAAATTCCATGTCAGCAAGGCATCGGCCGAGGATTGAACAGGCGGCCCCTCCCGGAACAATTCAATGTTTGTTTCCTCCTTCAACCTCATTCAGTTCCGGGAGCAAATCCTTTCAAACAGGGTCCCCTCAAACGGGGACCTTCCTCACAGTCAGTCTTTTTCATAATTGAAAATCGTATGTCCCAGCATACCTAATTTCATAAAATTCGCAATGCAAAAACGGGTTTGTAAAGGGGTTTGGGGAAGGGTTTGTCTTCTTGATCAGAACGTGACCGCAGTGGTGACGAAGTAAGCGAAGAAGATGAGCGACAGCACATACATGATGGGGCTGACCTCTCTCCACTTTCCGCCGAGTAGCTTACAGACACTGTACATGATGACTCCGAATCCGAGACCGTCGGTGATGGAGTAGGTGAGGATCATCATCATGATCGTGGTGACGACGGTGACTGCTGAAGCAGGATCTTCCCAGTTGATGTACTTCAGCGAGCCCATCATGATGACCGCGACGATGAACAGTGCGGCGACGGTGGATGTGCTGGTGACGACCGTGAAGATCGGACTGAAGAACAGCGCTATAAAGAAGAGCAGACACACGACAAGGGCGGAGAAACCGGTCCTTGCACCGGATTCGATACCGATGGTGGACTCCGCATAACTGCTGACGGTGGACACACCGATGGCGGCACCGGTCATGGTTCCGACAGCGTCGGAAAGGAACATCTTGCTTCCGTCCCTGATCTTTCCGTTCTCGTCCATGGCACCTGCTTCCTTGGAAACGGCCATGATGGTTCCGGTGGTGTCGAACAGGTTGACCATCAGGAACGAGAGGATGACGATGATGAAGACGATGTCGAAGTTGACAGACTTCAGACCGTCATAAAACGCTCCCCAATAGGGTGCTTCGGGCATCGAGAGGACATCGGAGGGTATGGCGGTGATTCCGAGTGCCATGGCGATTATCGTAGTGACAACTATTCCGATGAAGATGGCGGTCTTGAACTTCCTCACATAAAGTGCGGTGGTCAGAATGATGCCGAACAATGCCACGAGAACGGCCTTGTCGGACATGTCACCGAGGGTGACGAGGGTGGAACTGTTTCCGACGATGATCCCTGCTCCCTGCAGTCCGATGAACAGAAGGAACGCACCGAGTCCCGCGGCGATGGCGAGCCTCAGGTCTTTGGGGATCGAGTTGACGATGATCTCCCTCAGTCCGCTGATGGTGATGAGGATGAACAGCACACCCGATAGGAAAACGGCGGCCAAAGCCTCCTGCCAGGTGTAACCCATTCCCAACACGATCGTGTATGTGAAGAACGCATTCGTACCCATCGCAGGGGCCTGCGCGATGGGGAATTTAGCATACAAGGCCATGATGCCGGTTCCGACTATGGTGGCGATGACGGTGGCGGTGAAGATCTGCTCCCTGCCCATGCCCGCGGGTTCAAGTGTGTTGGGCATGACGACGAGAACATATGCCATCGCGAGAAAAGTAACGATTCCTCCTCTGATCTCGGTCCGGAAATTGGAACCCCTCTCCGTGATCTTGAAGAAACTGTCGATATGAGCGACGATGTCCATGGCCAGTAATCTCCTATTCCTTATTTAACAATGTTAAGTTATGACTCCAGAAATCAGCGGTTCTTTCTGGCCCTTTCTATCTCCTGATAGAGCGTATTGGTCTGCTGTGCCTTCTGGGAATCATAGGCCTGACCCACGTGCCAAATGTCCTTGTTCTTGTCCTCGGCTTCGAGGTCGTCGAGCAGGAAGAACCTTCCTCCGAGCTCTTGGGCGAGCCTTTCGGGCATGTCGGATTTGGATGCTCCGAGTCCGGTGTCGATGACTGTCCAATCAAGATTGGGCATCTTGAGGTTGGAGGCAATTTCAAGTGCTTCCTGATATGGGTCCTTGTTCTCGTCGAGCGCCTTGGTTGATTTTCCGTCTGTGAAGAGGACGACATGAATGATCTGTTCTGGGTGTTTCTTCTTATGTCCCAGCACGAAATTCCAGCACATCATGAAGGCGGCGGAGAGAGGGGTTCCTCTTCCCACTTTGATGCCGTCGATGGTCTGGGACAGTTCGTCCACTGCCCTTGTCGGAGAGAGAAGCAGTTCGGTGTTCTCCTCGTTGAAGGTGATCATTCCCACGCGGTCCCTTTTGATGTAGTGGGTCTCGAGCATTGAGATGATGGCCGCTTTGACCCTGCTCATACGGTTCCTGATGATCAGGGAACCGCTGGTGTCGAGCAGGAACATGAACGTCTGTTCGGTGTGCCTGGTACGTATCTTCTCTCTGAGGTCCTGCCTTTCGATCCTTATCCTTCCGTCGGGACGTTCCCTTAATGCCTGATAAGGCGCCGCGGCACGGATGGTGGCATCAAGTGCCAGATCGGTACAGTCTCCCTTCGGCATACGGAATCCGCTGTATCTTCCGGAGGGGGTCTCGACATATTTCTGATACTTGGTGTCGGCGGATTCGCCTTTGGAATCCTCCGTCTCCATGATGTCGATGGCCTTGAATTTCTTTCCGATCTTCACCTCGACATCGACGGGTTCGTCCTCTGGGTCTTTCGTTTCATCGAGATTTACGACGTTCTCAAGGTCGGTCTTCTCGTTGATCTTCTCGACGAGGGAGGTGTTGACATTCTGCTTCCTGTCGTCGTGGACGAACCTGAGGATGTCATTGTTTGGATATCCCAGACTCTCGGGTTTCTCTATCTTCTTTTTCTTCTCGACCTCGAATTTGGTCCTTCTGTGGCCGAGACACAGTTCGGCGGCGGTGACGATGTCTTCGTCGCTGGTCTTCTTCCTTCCATCGAGGGCGGCCAATGCGGCTGCGGTCTGAGCGCAGGCGATGGGTCCCCTGTAACTGCTTATCCCATAGGTCTTGCAGATCCTCGCGATGGAGTCCGCATGCTTCCTGAGGACCTTAACCTCCGGCAGGAGTTTCCTTGCCGCACGGATGTTCTTCATCACTTCCTTATCGGATTTTTTGTAATGTGCCAGCACCGAGAAATCACCGTCACCTAGAAGGAGGTTGGTGCGGATGGAATCGATGTATTCCTTATCTTCGGGACGCTGCATCCTGACGCAGATGTCGAAGCGGTCCTTCAGATGTGCGTTGAGTTTCTTCTGACCTATTCCGGACGAAGCGATGAGAGAGACGTCTGTCTTGTAAGCTGCGGAGATGCCTTCCCTTTCGATGGTCACCTCTCCAGCGGATGCGGTCTCCAGTGCTTCCAAAGCGGTGTTGAGGTCCATCAGATCGATGTCGTCGATACCGATGACACCTCCGTCGGCGTCGCCGAAGAGGCCCTTCTCCGAAACGACATTTCCTTCGGAGATGGCCTTTTCCAGATCCACAGAACCGAAAAGACGGTCCTCGGTGATGCCTATGGGGACATTGATCACCGGCATCTTCGGGTCGAGGGATGAGATCGACCTTATGAGAGCTGTCTTTCCCGTTCCCGAATCGCCGGTGACCAGTACGCTTTTGAGATGCGGATTGGTCAGCAGGCAGAGCACTGCCTTCTTTGCAGTCTCGTTCCCTGCCATCGCAGAGAACGGGATCACATTTTCGAGAGGCAACTTCTTACCTCGCTCATGTCAAGTGATGTCTTTTCGAAGGCTTTCTTCTTGATACGGTGGGAAAGGACCATGGGTGCTACGGCTATGAAGTCGTCCCTGGTGATGGTCTCCCTTCCTTCGAAGGCGGCGTTCGCACGGGCAGAACGCATAAGTGCCAGATCGGCCCTGTGGCCTTCCATCTTGAAGTGGGCGGAGAGCTTGGCGGCCATGGTGATGGCGGAATCCTCGATGGGGATAGTCTTCACGAGTTCCTTTGCTTTCGCGATCCTCTTTCCGAGTTCGTCGAGTTCGTCCTTGCAGGCGTCGAGGTATCCTTCCGGATCCGCTTCGAACTCCATCCTGCGCTTGATGACCTCTTTCCTGCTTTCCAATACATATTCTTCAGCGACATCGACGGAGAGTCCGAACCTGTCGAGAAGCTGAGGCCTGAGGTCTCCTTCCTCGGGGTTCATGGTACCGATGAGGATGAAGTTCGCAGGGTGGGAGAAGGATATTCCTTCCCTTTCCACATAGTTCATTCCCATGGCGGCGGAGTCAAGGAGAAGGTCCACGATGTGATCGTCGAGAAGGTTGATCTCATCCACGTAGAGGATGTTGCCGTTGGCGGCGGCGAGGATTCCGGGTTCGAACTTTCTCTTTCCGGTCTCGAGGACGTGCTCGAGGTCGAGGGTACCTGCCACCCTGTCCTCTGTCGCATTCAGGGGGAGTTCGACAACGGTGGTGGGGGCGACGGCGGTGTCCATCTTCTCTTTGTTCTCGTATCTCGCCCTGCACTCGGGACACATCTTCCTCGGCTGGTCCGGATCGCAGCCGAACCTGCATCCCTTGACCACTTTGTGTCCGGGAAGGAACTGGGGCATGGAACGGACGGTGGTGGATTTGGCTGTACCTTTGTTACCTTTGATAAGGACTCCGCCGATGCTCGGGTCCACCGCGTTCAACAGCAGTGCAGTCTTCATGTCCTTCTGTCCCACGACCCGAACGAACGGGAATACTATGCGTCTGTTCTCACTCATCTTTTCTTCCTTCTATATATTATTAGTACGTCTTACTTGAATTGCATTCCGAACCTACCGTGTAGGTTGGATGTAACTTCCTCTTCGATTAACCTACTATTTAAAGTTGCATACGAACCTATCCAATTCTTGGATAATTGAGTCATTTTTGTTGTTTTTTCAACAAAATTTGACTTTTCGCACGACTTTCGAAGTGTTAATAGATGTTCAATTCAACATATATGTTTATCGCTACAACGAAAGTGTTGTTGAAAACAACAAAAAATGGTAGATTATTCAATATTTTCAATGATTTCGACACGTTTTATGTTGATGAGAACAATAAAGTTTATATGCTGTGGATGAATGTATCAATTACGACCAACTCAAAAGGACGGTCGTATTGGAGTGAAAACAATGGCACAAACAACACCGATCTACCCCTCTAACCAGAGTCAGAACGGAATCAAATTCGAGCTCTTCAGCGATGACGAAGCCCGCAAGATCGACATGGCCACCCGTGATGTCCTCGAGACCTACGGTGTCCAGGTCTCCGACGTTGAAGCAAGGCAGCTCTTCGCAGCAAACGGCTGTGAGGTCAACGAAGAGACCAAGATGGTCAAGATCCCCAGCTACGTCCTCGACAAGGCACTCGCCACCTGCCCCAGCAAATACTACCTCTACGGCCGTGACGAGAGCAGGACCTTCCCCATGGAATGGAAAGGAAAGGTCAACTACACCTGCTTCGGAACCGGTATCCAGGTCTGCGACTACAAAGGCCACGGACAGTTCCAGACCCGCGACTCCAACGAGGACGACCTCAGGAACATCGCCAGGCTCTGCGACGCAATGGACGGTCTCTCCTTCTTCTCCCTTCCTGTATCCGCAAGGAACTGGGCAGGAAACGGATCCGAGGATGTTCACGAAGCTTACACCTCGATGAAGAACACCACCATGCACTTCCACCACATCGACCCCGTCGCTGACAACGTGAAGTACTACTTCGAAATGGTCAAAGCCTACTACCACGGCGACGAATACAAGGCACTCAACTACCCCATCATGTCGATGCTCGTGTGCCCCACCTCACCTCTCGAACTCTCCTACAACGCCTGCCAGTGTATCATCCAGGGTGCCAGGTACGGCATCCCCGTGAACGTACTGTCCATGGCAATGGCCGGTGGATCCTCTTCAATCTACCTCGCCGGAACCCTCGTCACCCACAACGCAGAGATCCTCTCCGGAATCGTCCTCTCCCAGCTTGCAAAGCCCGGAGCGAAGATCATGTACGGTTCCTCCACCACCACCTTCGACCTCAAGAGAGGAACCGCTCCTGTCGGATCCCCTGAGCTCGGACTTATCAGCGCAGCCGTCGCCAAGATGGGTCAGTACTACGGACTCCCCGTCTTCACCGCCGGTATGTAGACCGACGCCAAGGTCCCCGATGAGCAGGCAGCTCACGAGAAGACCATCACCTCCCTGGGTGCAGCCCTCGCAGGTGTCAACATGATCTACGGATCCGGAATGCTCGAACTCGGTCAGACCTTCTCCCTTGAGCAGATGGTCATCGACAACGACATCATCATGATGGAAAGGAAGTTCATGGAAGGAGTCGTCGTCAACGACGAGACCCTCGCCATCGATGCTATCAAAGAGATCGGAGTCGGAAACGACTTCATCTCCCACCCCTCCACCATGGAACAGATCGACCTCGCCTCCGACCCCAAGGTGTTCGACAGGCGTATGCTCGGTGAGTGGACCGCCGACGGAAAGAAGGATGTTGTTGACGTTGCACACGAAGTTGTCGTCGACATCCTCGCCAACCACGATGTCGCAGAACTCGAGGCAGACGTCGACGCCGCTTGGCAGGACATCTGCAAGAAGGCAGACCAGGCCTACTTCGACAGGGCAAAGAAACTCGCAAGCGAGTGAAAACGATTTCAATCATCACTAAGGAGATATCAAAATGGTTACTCAGCAGGAAGCCAACGACAAAGCAAAGGAATGCGTCCTCAAATACAACATCAAGGGCGCAAAAGAGATCGCACAGGCAGCTGTCGACGCAAAACTCGACCTTGTCGACCTGATCAACAACGGATTCACCGCCGGTATCAACGAGGTCGGAGAGCTCTTCGCAGCAAAGAAGCTCTTCCTCCCCCACATCATGGCCGCAGCCAACGCACTGAACGCAGGAATGGACATCATCACTCCCCACCTCGGCGGAGCATCCACCTCCACCCTCGGAAAGTTCGTCATCTGCACCATCGAGGGAGACATCCACTCCATCGGAAAGGACATCTGCGCCATCATGCTGAAGGTCGGCGGATTCGACGTTGTCAACGCAGGACGTGACGTGAAGCTCGCAGACATCATCAAGGCTGTCAAGGATAACAACGCCGTTGCAGTCGGAACCTCCGCACTCATGACCTCCACCATGGTCAACCAGAAGACTCTCGAGGAAATGATGCAGAAGGAAGGCCTCAAAGGCAAGGTCCTCACCAATGTCGGCGGAGCACCTGTCACCCAGCAGTGGGCAGACGAGATCGGAGCAGACGTCTACACCGAGACCTCCTCCGAGATCGCCCAGAAGATGGCAGCAGCCGTCAAGGGATGATCTGAAAAAACCCTAAACAATCATTTGTTTCCCTCCTGGGGCCGCACGAGGTGCGGCCCCTTCCTCAATTTCCTTACCACTATCGCAGTTTTTCGCTGTCCTATGTCATTTGTTCCATATGTCCCAGCGTCAGCGTTGGCTGTGTCCCCGGACGTGAATTAAATGACAGAAGAAATAACTCAGGATACCGCGCCTCAGGGCGGGATCAGCTGGAAGCAGGGACTTCTCATCGCTATGGGCGTTCCCATCCTGATCGTTCCCTCAATCGCAGATCTCTCCATCGAACTATGGGCGATGAGCATCCTCATCTGGGTACTTTCCGTCATCTCCGGATTCTTCCTGAACCTCAACCTCGGAGAGATGTGCGCCACATTCCGCACCTCCGGTATCGCAGGATCTATCCAATACATCTACACCGATGACGAGAAGTACAAGAACAGCAAGATAAACAAAGGGCGTCTTATAGGCGCCATAGGCGCATGGTCGTATTTCATGGCCTGGGTCACTGTGATCCCCATCTTCACGATCACCGCCGCAGAATATTTGATCAGCAATTTCAGTGTCTTCGACGGAATGAGCTACTGGACCAAGATCGGATTCTATGCCCTCGTCGGTATCCTGATGTACGCTTTCATCATCTTTACCGGTAGGAACGGACTTGAGAGCGGTGCAAAGGTCCAGCTGATCTTCGCCATCTTCACCATTGTTCCTATCGTTGTCATCAGTCTCGCACCCCTTCTCACCGGTGATTTCCACATGAACATCATCACCGGAGAGTTCACTCCCGACGGATGGAAATGGGATGGAGACGGAATCCTGATGGTCCTCGGATGTCTCACCATCGCACAGTGGAGTGCTGTTGGTTGGGAGACCGCTGCGGCCTACGGTCCCAGCTACAAGGAGCCTGCCAAGGATGTTCCTAAGGCACTGATGTCCTGCGGAATCGCATGTCTGGTACTTTACTTCCTCATCGCCTTCTGCATCTACGGTGCTCTGGGTATTGTGGGTATCGAGGCCAACGGAAGCAACTCTCTCATCGCGGTTGCAGAGAACTCCTTCGGACAGCTCGCCGGAACTATCTCCTGCATCCTCCTCATAGTGGGAATGGTCATGATCGTCCAGACCGCCTTCCTGGGAGCATCGCAGACCATCAAATCGATGGCCGACGACGGTAACTTCCCTGCTGCTTTAAGGAAAACAAACAGTAAAGGAGTCCCTATCGCGGCAATGTATGCAGAGGTCTTCATCAGCATCGTGCTCATCGTTTCCGGGGTCACCGCAAGTCAGATCCTCGCGGTCTGCGGATTCTCGTATGCGCTCTGTCACATGATGTGCCAGCTCGCCTTCCTGAAGTCCAGGAAAGATCCCAGATTCGCATCTGTGGAAAGGGTGTACAAGGTACCTAATTTCCTGTACTACTCCTCCTACGCGGTCATCATCTTTGAAATATTGCTGATGATCGGTATCGTGTACTACATCTACGAGGTCTACGGACTGCTTTACGCGACCTTCGGTCCGCTGTTCATCCTGTTGTTCGTACCGGTATGGTATTACATCCAGGTGAACAACCACGCAAAGCACC
This sequence comes from Eggerthellaceae bacterium, assembly GCA_963631655.1. GTDB lineage: Archaea > Thermoplasmatota > Thermoplasmata > Methanomassiliicoccales > Methanomethylophilaceae > Methanomethylophilus. Next base: position 6,545 of record CAVGRR010000012.1, on the reverse strand, counting down.
CCGAGATCCCCTGCGGTGTAAATTTCACTGACAGCGACGGCACTGATATAAACAACAGTGCCAGCAGGTGAAAATCGATATAAAGTTCCGAAGGTTTTATACACTCGGTGCTTATATCCAAAAACATCTCACATCCTGAGACCGGCCCTCATCTCTTCTCTCCGGGGGCCGGAATACTCTCAATTAACATTTATAAAGCGTACATTTAAAACGGTTGGAGGCATTACGATTTTTGTGAACGATACCGATCCCTACTGGAACTCATACCTTCCTGCATTCTTCGACAGGATGAGCATGCAGATGCGTAAGAATATGACTGCAATTGTGGAGCCTTACGGACTGACCCACGCACACGTGGTCTATCTCATCGCTCTGCATCTCCAGGACGGACAGACCATGGTCAACCTTTCCCGTTTCCTCGATCTGGATACGGCGAACACCAACCGTGTGATCAAAGTTCTCCGTGAAAAGGGGCTGGTGCGCGACGACAGGACCGACAGCAGCCAGAAGAAGTTCAGGATCTACCTCACCGACGAGGGAAAGAAACTGGCGGAGACCGTGATGAACAGGATCACGGAATTAAACAACAGTTACTTCGCCAATATTTCTGAGGAAGACATCATCAACATGAGGAACACTCTGGTGAAGGTACTGGCAAACATGAACCTCGACTTCGAAGGATATATGAACTCGAGGCTCGACGATCCCTTCTACACCCACCTGCATATCGTCCCCAAGGAAGGATATGAGGCCGTTCCGCTGCGTTACGACGGAAGGAAGATGAAGAAGATCGAGGAACGCGAGTCGGAGTGATTACTCACTTCCTCAATCGCAGAATTTCGACTCCTGGGCCATTATATCTTCAGCAGTGAAATCCATGACCTCCGAAGGACAGAACACATCTAGTACGGTCCTTCCTTCGTCGGTTATCCGGTACTTCTTGGTACCGCGGATCTTCTCTATCCATCCTTTGGATTCCCACATGCTGACATACACCCTGTAATACTGAACTGCCTCTCCCCTCTGCCTCGAAACGTATTCCAATTCGTGACGTCTGGGACATGCGTTCTTCTGCTCCGGAAGTTCGAATTCGACGGAGGTCCCTTTGACCGCGGCGCCCTCTTCTAGTGGCGCCCTCGCAAGCCAAATGTTCCTTCTGATCAGGTTCCTGATGACCGTGGTGTTGCTGTTCTTCACCTCGCTGTCTGATATTACGGAGTAGATCCTGAACGCCTTCAGCAGGTTCTCGTCCGGCCTGTCGATGGGGAATTTCTCCACAGGATAGGTGTTGCCTATGCAGCTGCAGCTTCCCACCAGTTTCCCGTCCTTTTTGGCATTCTCCAGCAATTGGGAATAATCGACGGTCCTTCCGTCATATCCTTTGCTGACGGTGAAGATCTCCACGTTCCGGAACATCATCGAACATATAGCTGCCGCGGCAGCATACTCCGGCGTTCCGCCGGAGAGGTTCACGTATACGGAGGACCTTTTCGAATCCACTTCTTCGATGAGGATCCTGTAGATCTGGGTCATCATGCTTCTGAAGATGTAGGTTTCGGAATCGCAGTGTTCCACCACTTCGATCTTATTGTCCTTCAGGGTCTTCTCCGTCTCCTCGTAGAACGAGCGGTAGTATTGGGTGCGTTCGTCCTTCTCCGAATCGTGTTTGATGTAATGGATCAGATGGATGCGGTCGATGTTGTTCTTCAGTGCGGGTTCGGTGATGAGGGTGACCTCTCCCACCACGCAGGCGATCATCACCTTGTCTTTTGTCAGGCCCTGACGCATGTTTTGATATCATGTTTATTACATATATTACATTTGTTACGTTTATTACAATTAAGTGTAATATAAATAAACACAACCCGTACTCAATTCTAAGGTGAACATAATGGAAAACCTTAGGAAAATGGGAATTTACATTGATCTGAGCAATGTGGAACTGAGTTCCGCCGATATGAACTGCAAAGGCATGGCGATAGACTACTCGCTGCTGGTGAAGGAGATGTCCGAAGGGTTCGAACTTTCGGTCCTGAGGGCATACGATGGTAAACTGGAGACAGGGCCGACACAGCTGCAGAATTCGCTTCGTTCGGCGGGTTTCGATGTCATACTTTATGAAACACAGGTGAAGATGGATTCCAAAGGGAAGTATGACATCAGGCAGAAGGAGGTAGATACAGCTATCACGACTGATGTCTCCTGGGACCTGGCGACGAAGAAGATCGATTCAGCGATCATAGTCTCCGGGGACAGGGACATGCACCCAGCGGTGAAGAGGGCTCTGGATGAAGGCTGCGACGTCCGTGTGGTGGCATTGAGATATTCTATGAGCGATGATTATCTGAAGTCTCTGGAAAAATACACTCTGATGGAGGATTACGAGGTGTTCACTCTTGGAGATACTCTGGATCCGGTGCAGAATTTCGCTTCTTTAAATGTGTTCAGGGAGGCTGCCGTCAATGAGTAAATGCGACGTGTCCGTGACCAATATGCCCAAGAAGATCAGGAAACAGATGAAGGTCCGTAAGAAAGAGGAGATTAACACTGAGGAAAAGCCCTCAGAAGAGGAACCTAAGGAGATGTGCACCCGCACCGTGAATTCGGATGAGGTTGTCCTCACCATAGTGAAGGATGAAAAGAGCGGGGATCTGAAGGCCACCGACGGTTATGTGAATTTTCCGATACAGAATCCGGGTGATATCGCGGTCGATGAGAAATGGAAATGCAGGCTGCTTGATCTGCCGACGGGATTCGTTGCATACCTCGTTTCGTATGAAGGTATGGCGGAACCCGAGGCTGTAGTCGAAGAGAAGACCGAAGAACCTGTTAAGGAGGTAGTGCCTGTGGAAGAGGTTCCTGCCGAAACAGTGCCAGCAGAGGAAAATGCACCTGTTGCGGACGATTCCGATTTGGTAAGAGTGCTCAGGAAACAGCTCAAGGAAGCGAACACCAGGAATAGGAAACTGGAGAAGGAACTCAAGGACCTTCCTGGGCTTAAGGAACAGATCAAGAAGCAGGGTGTGGCGCTGCAGAATTACAGAAAGCAGGTACAGAGTCTCGAGAAAGGGAACAATTTCCGCAACTTCGAGAATGCGATGAGCGAGATGAACCGTTACAAGGCGGACTGCGAAACAATGAGTAGGGAGATACAGAAGCTGAGAGCTTTGCTGGAGATGAGCATGCAGTCTTCGAAGGATGATACTCCGAAGGCCTTCATCACGGGAGATACCTCGATCTATTCTGCGATGTTCGACTGTATGAGGTACAGGGTGTATTTCAGTCCGACGAAGAAGACATTGCGTTTCATTCCGGATGAGAACGGGGCGGTGACGGTGAATGATAAAGGGGTCGTGATACCTGCGCTTGCGGGGTACAGTAATTTCCTGAAGGCAAGGCCGCTGGAGGCGGAGAAGAATGGGTCGGAGGTGCTGATTAGTTTGGGTTGATGTGAATCACAATTGAGGTTCTACCACTTTCGTAACGTTTTGTATATTGATGAAAAGTGATAGAACCGTATTTTTTGAATGGTCTGTTTGATCCTCCTGGGACATTATCAGAATCGATATTTTTAGAATCAGAAATTGGGATGAACCCAATACTTTCCTCAATATCCCGAAAATCACCGTAACCCGATATATACCAGAAACCTGTCAGCACTCAATATAATATGGTCGCAACGAGGAAGATACTTCTGTTGGTTCTGGCACTTGCTGCCGTCACCATGGCGGTGATGGCGGATGATTCCGACGAGAGCAGTGCCGAGTCGCAGTCCGGAACATGCGGAGACGTAACGTTTACGTTCGATACAGCGTCGGGGACACTTACTGTCAGCGGTAGCGGTACGATGGCCGACTATTCTAAGAGTTCCCCCTCCGGTTTCGAAGGATATGACATCAAAACCGTCGTCATCGAGAGCGGTGTGACGCATATCGGGGACTATGTCTTCGCCGACTGCAAATCTATTACCTCCGTCACCATAGCCGGTTCCGTCACATCCATCGGGTCCAATGCGTTCAAGAGCTGCCACGGTCTGACCTCCGTCACCGTCCCCGGTTCGGCCAAGACGTTGGGGGACTATGCGTTCGGCGGCTGTACCAACCTTACTCAAATCAATTTTTACGCTGAAAACTGCGACGACCTCACCGAAACATCAAACGTGTTCTATCTTGCCGGAACGAAAGGTTCCGGGGTCGCTGTGACGATCGGGGCCGCCGCCAACAAGGTCCCCGATTACCTGTTCTATGGCTGCACGGCGATCACTTCATTGGACATCACAGTACCTGTCAACAGCCTCGGTAGATTCGCCTTCTGCGGATGCAGCGGCCTCACCTCGGTGACCATACCGAATTCCGTGAAGACCATAATGGACAGTGTGTTCCAGGACTGTACCTCCCTTGAATCGGTGTCCGTACCGGATTCCGTGCATGTCATCGGGGCCTATGCCTTCTTCGGCTGCACTTCATTGAAGAACGTGACGCTCGGCAAAAATGTCGATTCCATCGTATCCTATGCATTCGGCGGATGCACGGCGCTTAAGTCCATCGCCATTCCGGAGAACGTCGGTATCCTGGCACTTTCTCTGTTCGAGGGCTGTACCTCACTCGAGTCTATTACTCTCCCGGACTCGGTCACCGGTATCAAAAACTCAGCGTTCAAAGGCTGTACTTCTCTCAAATCTGTGAAGATCAGCGATTCTGTAGATACATTGCCGGAATCCCTGTTCGAGGGCTGTACCTCCCTCGCCGATGTGACCCTCGGATCCTCTGTCAAGACCATCGCGGCCTCGGTGTTCAAAGGATGCACTTCCCTTATATCTGTTACGATCCCCGACAAGGTCACATCGATCGGAGAATCAGCGTTCGAAAACTGCAGCGGTCTCGTATCTCTGACCGTTCCGGTTTCCGTCACATCCATAGGCAAGTATGCGTTCAAAGGGTGTTCCACCCTCGCCGCAGTGACGTTCAACGGTGTCCCGGACGGTATCACCGCCGCTTCTTTGATATTCAGCAACGCCGGCACCTCCGATGAAGGTATCACTGTGACCTTCGGCAGTTCGGTGACAGAGATTCCCGATTACCTGTTCTATTTCAGTGATTCCACCGATTCCGCGAATATCGTTTCGGTGTTCATCGGTGATAATGTCAAGACCATAGGCGAATTCGCCTTTTACAACTGCGTCGGTCTTCGGTCGGTGAAAATGGGCGGTTCCGTGGAATCCGTCGGACAGTCCGCATTCGAAGGATGTTCCTCCCTTGGGACCATTGTCATCCCCGACACCGTGACCTCTGTCGGAAAATCCGCATTCTGCAACTGCACCTCCCTGGGATCCGCCGTCATCGGCGGCAAGGTCCAGACCATCGAGGATTTCACGTTCCGCGGCTGTAAATCGCTTTCATCCGTGACGATCGGCGGGTCGGTCACGTTCATCGGGAACACCGCATTCTACGGCTGTTCCTCCCTTGAATCCTTAGATGTCCCGGATTCCGTGAAAAAGATCGACGACGGTGCATTCCACAACTGTACCTCCCTCACATCAGTGAAGATAGGGGCCAATGTCACTTCCATCGGATGGAACACGTTCGCCGGCTGTACGGGACTCACCGTCCTCACCATCCCGGATTCAGTCCAAACCATCGAAATGTACGCCTTCTTCGGCTGTACCGCATTGAGAACTGTGAAAATAGGCTGTTCCGTCGAAACGATCGGAGATTACGCCTTCGAGTGCACCGCCCTCACCTCTGTTGAACTTCCCGATTCCGTCAAAACCCTCGGATGGGGCGTGTTCAGGGACTGTACCTTCCTCGCATCCGCGAACATTCCTAAGAAGGTCACGTCCATCGGAGAATACCTGTTCTACAATTGTACCTTACTCGATCAGGTCTATTTCGACGCCGTCTCCTGCAGCGACCTCAACAGGACCTCTGACGTGTTCTACAATGCCGGGATCTCCGGCGAAGGTATCGATGTGGTGTTCGGATCCGCGGTGCAGAAGATCCCCGCCTATCTGTTCTACGTCAGGAACACCTCGCATCTGCCGAACCTTGTTTCGGTGACCGTCGGAGATTCCGTCACATCCATCGGCGACTATGCCTTCGGGAACTGTTTCTCCCTCGGATCCGTGAAAATGGGTGATTCCGTGACCACGATCGGTGCCTATGCGTTCTACGGATGCAGTGGCCTCTCAGAATTTACCCTCACGGAAAAGATCTCCTCCATCGGTGAGTCCGCGTTCGAGGACTGCAGCTCCCTTACTTCGGTCACCTTGCCCCAATCCGTTACCTCTATCGGGAACCATGCGTTCAAAGGCTGTATTTTACTTACTTCGCTGACGATCAACGGACTCCCCGACAGCATCGCCGAAGGTTCCGAGATCTTCTATAAAGCAGGAACCTCGGACACCGGCATCAAAGTGAAATTCGGCGGTTTCGTGACCGAGATCCCCACCTATCTGTTCCAGGTGAGCGATGTCGGCGGTCTGCCGAAGATCTTCGAGGTCAAGACCGGAGATACCGTCACATCCGTCGCGGATTCGGCATTCAAAA
>CAVGRR010000011.1:41466-45390 GCA_963631655.1 Eggerthellaceae bacterium | reverse complement strand
CATTGAAGATCTTATCAAGACTCCAACCGGTAAAAGGAATTTTACTGTTCGGATCTGTGATGATCTGATTGGAAATGTTGTAAAGAATGCTGTATGGAGTGTCAATCACTTCGCAGTTGACATAAATATAACAGCAGTTGTTGTTTTCATCTGCAGAACTCAGTTCTTTTCCGATATAGTTCACAACTGCGGTTTTTCCGGTTCCGGTCTTTCCGATGATCAGAATATTTGAAGGTTTATCCTTGTTGAGTGAAGGCGCGACGATGTCGACAATATCTCTGATCTGAATATCTCTGTGAAGAAGATGGTCAGGAACGTATGTGGTCTGAAGAATTCCTCTGTTTTTGATCAACACATTTTTCTTTTCAAGATAATGTTTGAAGATTGAATCTGCAACCACTTACAACACCACTATTTCCAGTAGAAACCCATATTGAATCTTTCATTTAAAGAGTTGGTATAATCCAACATATCGGTTTTATAATGGAAATATTATCTCTAGCAAGGTGCAACTTATGGATGGACGTCTCGTTATCGTCGGATGCATCGCAGCTATTGCAGTTGCGGTCGTTATTCTGTTTGGAATTACCAAACTTTGAAAATATTTACTTCAAAGGATCCGGTTTCAGAGATTGAAATCGGGTCCTTCATTTTTTTCCTGTTCCAGTGGAAATGGAGGGGTGGGGGTGTCTCTCTCCTTCTTGGATTTGTTTATGTCATAAACATATCCTATTGAGAACAAAATCAGAATTATTGTCACAATGAAAGTTATCAGATTCGGAATAGTGTTCGGAACATTCTCTGTCACATTATCGATCTTTCCGTTTGCAATCAGTTTGATCGCGCCCAGCCACGGAACTTCTTTCCATGCCACGGATTTTATCTTATCTTTGGAGACAAGTGTGTTGAAGGAGATGTTCGATGAATTCTGATCGATATCCTGATTATTGTCCCCCATTGTCACATATCCGCTCTTGTGATTTAGAACATCCAGATTGATGTGTATACTGTTGACCGAACGGTAATCTCCGGGAAGTTCAATGATCAATATTCCATGAAGATCATTCACATCAGGATTTGAAACACCGACCACATACCATCTGAGATTGTAATTTTCAAGACTCGGCGCGCTCCAAGAGTCACTTACCGAGTTATATTCCAGATAAATGATAGCTCTGTGAATGACAGGATTTCCTATGTCACGTTTGTAAACAATTACAGAACCGTAATCTCCGAAGTGCTGTTCGCCTGTAGCATATCCTTCAACCAGTGTCACAACATTCGTTTTATCAGGACTTTTGACGAGAATCATATCTCCGGTATCAATGATGCCGATCTCTGAATTTTCAGAATGCTGCATACTCTGCGACTCAATGACAGTGAAAGGCGGGTCCACTCCGGACATCGATTTCACTACGGAAAATCCTATCACTACAGCTCCCAGGATGACAATTAATCCGATGACCAGATAGAGATCTTCCTTTTTCATTTGAAAGGCCAATATTGTTTGAGATAATAAACTAATACTTCCTGTTCATAGGATTTTTCATGGAAAGACCCTCTCCGGATGAATATTTTATGGAAATGGCAAAATTGGCCGCCACCAGATCGACCTGTCTCAGAAGAAAGGTCGGAGCGGTGATTGTCAAGGACAATCATGTCATTTCTACTGGTTACAACGGTGCACCGAGAGGGGTCTCGCATTGTGAGGAAAAAGGCTGTCTGAGGATGCTGATGAACGTTCCTTCGGGAACCAGACATGAACTCTGCAGAGGCGTTCATGCAGAACAGAATGCGGTTGCACAAGCTGCATATTTCGGTATCAGCGTCAAAGGAGCGACCCTTTACACAACGACATTTCCATGTTCACTCTGTGCAAAGATCCTGATCAATTCCGGAATCACCGATGTCATCTATGAAGAAGGATACATGGACGATCTTTCTAAGGAAATTCTGTCTGAAGCAGAATTGAATATCAGACATTTTGAATCAAAAAAGTCATGAACGTCTGATTTTTGCCGATATTTTTTGCATTTTTTGTGTAACAAAAATATCATTTGGATTGAATAAAATTCGTTATCGTTTTTTTGATTTATTTTATATATGTTATTAAAAAACAGTTTGGATTACTATTAAGTATTGTCAGATATTACTGCCTTCCACGAATGGTCGGGGAGTGAAACTTGAGCCGAACTGACATACTTTCGGAAATAAAGGAGGCTGAGTCCAACGCGGATCAGACAGTCTTACAGGCTGAAGCTGACAAAAAATCCGCGGTTGCTCAGGCCCGCAGAGATTCTGTGGTAAAGATTCAGAACGAGATTGCTGCACAGCGTTCTAACTATGAGTCTATTATCGCAGCTGAGAAAGCCAAACTTGAATCTGAGAAAGCTGACAAGATCGCCCAGGGCGAACAGGAAGCCGACAGGATTCAGGAATCGGCTAAAAATAAGATCAAGGAAGTCAACGATTTCCTCACGAATGAATTCGAGAGGGCAATAAATGCTTCTTCCTGAGTCGATGAGTAGGATTGTGATTGTGGGTACCAAAACTCGCATGAAAGATGCAATCAACGCATTTTACAGCGAGAAATCCATCCACGTCATTGATCATACCACCGGCGACGACGGAATTTCGATCGGACACCCCATTGAGGGAACCTCAAAGGCATCTGAGAGGCTTCTCAAGGTCAGGGCGCTCGAGAAGGAACTTGGGATTGATAATACTACTAAGACCGACGATGTGTCTGTCGAGAAGATACAGGAATGTATCGAGTCCGGTCGCATCGAAGGCGTCGAAGAAGAGGTCCTCAAGACCGTCGACGCAAGGAATGATCTTAATCAGAAAATCTCTGAATTAAACTCTAAACAAAAAGCCTTAGAACTTTTGACGAAACTGAACGAAGTGACTCTCGATCTCTACAGCGGATACAAGAGTATCACCGTTCTCGTCGGTACAACTGCCGACGACGCTTCTTCGGTACAGATCGAAGATGCCGAGGTATTCTCCACTTATTCCAAAAAAGAAGGCGGCGTTGTCGCAGTCTTTGTCAAGAATGGGTCCAGAGACAAGGCATTGGATGTTCTCTCCGGAGTAGGTTTCAACGAGATCCAGATGTCCGTCTACACTGAGAAGATCAGTGCGGCCGATGCATATGCGAGCGTTGTGAAAGAGATCGAGCAGCTTAATGCAGACCTCGAAAACAACGCCAAGACTCTCGAAGAACTCAAAGCAAAATACATGCACTTCCTCAAAGGAAGCGACGAAGAGCTGTCTATTGAGGTCGAGAAGGGAAGTGTTCCCCTCAGGATCGCAGTAAGCAAGTACTCCTACATCATGGATGCATGGGTACCTACAAAGAACGTCGATAAGGTGAAAGCGGACCTTGAGCGCAAGCTCGGGGACGATGTTCACGTCGAGTTTGAAGAGACCCGCGGCAGGAAGATCGAAGAATCCGAAGCCCAGGAGTCTCGTTTCCAGAATGTTCCGGTCAAACAGAACAACGGTAAGATCGTATGTGAATACGAATACGCGACGAGTCTCGTGTCTCTCCCAAAATACCAGGAGATCGACCCGACCTTCCTCATCGCAATCTTCCTTCCTCTGTTCTTCGGATTCATGGTCGGAGATATGGGTTATGCCATACCTTTCATCATTATCGGAGCATATGGACTTAAGAAAACAAAGCATAAGGACTGGCGTTCCATCGCTCTCGTTCTCTTCTTCGGAGGATTATGGGCGTTCATATTCGGTCTGTTCTTCTATGGTGAAATGCTAGGAATGCATTTCGTCGGAGGAGCATATAACGATGCCGGAATCTGGCATTGGCATGACGACCATGTCGCCATCGGTGGTACCAGCGTTACCTGGGACTGGATCTTTGGCAGCAAATTCCCTGATTGGTTCAACAACATGATTTGTACC
>CAVGRR010000011.1:0-41456 GCA_963631655.1 Eggerthellaceae bacterium | reverse complement strand
GCAGAAATCTGGGAAGACGGCAAATGGGTCGCAGGCGAAGTCGGTATCGGAAAACTGGTTAACGTCGCTTTCCTTCTGAAACTTTCTGTATATGTTGGTATCGTACACCTGTTCATCGGAATCATGTGCGGTGTCGTCAATGTTATCAAACAGCATGGTGGAAAAGCAGCTTTCCTTGAGAAAGGCGGACTTCTGTTCACTTTCATCGGTATGATTCTTTTCTGTTTTGCACTTACTCAGGCAATGTTCGGTGGAGAAATCGGAGACCTTTTCAAAGGAACCAATCTCATGATTTTCGTCGCCGGAATTGTTATTCTTGTTGTCGGAATTGTACTTAATTCCAAGACCGAAGGTGGTCTTCAGGCAATTATGGGTATTCCGGAGGTCATTGGTTGGATCCTTTCCTATACCAGGCTTGCGGCTATCACAATGTCCAAAGCAGGAATGGCCCTTGCTTTCAACTATATCGTGTTCGGCATGATCATGTCTACCAGTGGAACTGGTATTTACATGCTGAACGGAGAAATTGTTGACTCAACTGTAGAAGGTGCAGTTCAAGTAATGGCATTTGATCCCTTCGCAAACATCATCATGCTCGTTATCGGACTTTTACTGTTCGGTTTCCTCCATCTGGTCATCTGGACCCTCGCTATCCTGTCCGGTGGACTGCACGCACTTAGGTTGCAGTACGTCGAACTTATGATGAGGTTCTACGACGGAGGCGGAGAAGCGTACACTCCTCTCGCAGAAGTGCGCAAGAAAACATTTTTCAACAAAAATGCAAACAAAATCAAAGAGGTTTGAATAATATGGCAGCAGAATCAGGATTAATCGCAATCGGAGCAGGACTTGCAGTCGGACTTGCCGGACTCGGATCCGGACTTGCAGAGAAAGACATCGGTGCAGCAGCAGTCGGTGCAATCACTGAGAACCCCTCTCTCTTCGGAAGGGCAATGATTTTCACCGTTCTCCCTGAAACCATCGTCATCTTCGGTCTTGTTATTGCTATTATGGCTATATTCGTAATGTGAGTCTGGGGGCCTTTATTTGGCACTAGACAGCGTCACGAAGGAGATCCAGGCATCTGCCACAGCAGAGGTCGCCCGCATCCGCAAGGAAATGGACGATGAGATCGCTGCTATCAACGCGCAGACCGAAGCCCAGATCTCTGAAATGAAAGAAAAACAGGACAAAAGGGTCGCAGAAGAAAAGGAGACCCTTGCACGCCAGGAACGCTCCAGCGCAGACCTGGAAAGCAAAAAGCTGGTCCTGTCCAAGAAGAAGGAGATCCTCGCCGAGGCTTTCGAGTCCGCTCTCCAGCAGCTCGAGAATGTGCCAGCCGACAAGAAACTGGCATACTACAAAGCCATGGTGAACTCTGCAAAGACCATCATTCCCGCCCCCAAGGCCATCATCTCTGAGAAAGACACTTTCTCTGCGGCTGACCTTGGTGTCGTGTCCGTCGAGAAGGACCCCAGGGTCCGCTCCGGACTCCTCCTCCAGAGCGAGGACGGAAAGATCGAGGTTGACATGCAGTTCGAGGTTATACTCCAGAACATCTGGGACAATAACTTGAAGCAGCTATCCGAGATCCTGTTCGGGTGAAACCATGTTCAAGCGCAGCGGAGCAGGCAATTACGCATACACGGCGGCGAGAGTCAAGGCAAAGAAGTCCAAACTTCTCAAGGAAGAGGACTACAACAAACTGCTCATGATGACCGTCCCCGAGATCTCGCATTACATCAGTGATGCAGGTTACTCGAAAGAGATGACCGACCTCGCAGCGAGGTACTCCGGAATCTCTCTCGTGGAGTATGCCACCTACACGAACATGGCCAAACAGTTCCGCAGCATCCTGAGCTCGGCAACCGGTGATCTCAGCCGTATGGTCGCGGCCTACCTTACCAAATGGGACTTTGAGAATCTCAAAACCATCCTCCGCGGTAAGAACTACGGTCTGACCGTCGATGACATCAAAGAGGACTTGGTCCCCGCCGGTTCACTGGGCATTGACGATCTGGAAAAGATCATCTCCGCACCCTCCATCGAGGATGCACTGGCACTCTTCAAGAGCAAGACAGGAATCTCCGTTTCCGACGAGGCGCTCAACGCCTACAAGGAAGAGGGAGTCCTGACTAAGATCGAGGACGAAATATCCAAAGGATATTACAAGAGTGTACTGGCATCCATCGAAGGAAGGGACAGAGCCACCAGCATCTTCCGCAATTACTTCAAATACGTCATCGATGCGAAGAACGTCGAGACCCTTCTGAAGCTCAAGGTGGAGAATGTCTCCGGTGAGAACGCTTCCGAATTCTTCATACCCGGTGGGTATGAGGTCAACCAGAAGGTTTTCTCCCAGATCGCTGCAGCGCCCGACTTCCAGTCGGCACTCAACGAGACCCAGCAGCTCAAGATCTATTCTGAGCTCAAGGACTCGCTGAACCAGAACGCCACAATCATGGAAGTTGTCAATGAGATCGACAAATACAAGATCAAACTGGCGAATCAGGTTGCTCATATGTACCCCCTTTCCGTGATCCCCGTCGTGGAATACATGATCCACAAGGAGATCGAGGTCAGGAACATCAGGATGATCGCTCACGGGACCGACAGTGGACTCGACAGAGACACTATGAAGAATCTGTTGGTGATCTGATGGACATAGCAGTTATTGGCAGTGATGAATTCACACTCGGTTTCCGCCTCGCAGGCGTGAAACGTGTTTTCATCGCGGACCAGACAAATTACCAGGAAAAAATGCAGGAAGCGATCTCCGATGCCAATGTCGGAGTCCTCGCGGTAAACGCGGACGACCTGCAGTATCTGCCCGCTAACTTTAAGACGAAGGTACTGGACCTGATCCAACCTGTCGTCGTACCTGTTGGCGGTGACCAGAGCGACCTTCGTGAGAAGGTCAAAAAAGTCATTGGCGTTGACTTGTTTAAGACAGAGGATGAATGAATGAGCACTGAAGGTGTAATTTACAGGGTCGCCGGACCCGTCGTAACCGCCACCGGTATCTCCCCCAGGATGTACGATGTCGTACACGTTGGAAACGAGAAACTGATGGGAGAGGTTATCAAAATCGTCGGCGACTACTCAATCATCCAGGTTTACGAAGATACCACCGGAATCAAACCCGGAGAGCCCGTCACCAACACGGGACTGCCTCTCGCCGTTGAACTCGGTCCCGGACTTCTGACCTCCGTTTACGACGGAATTCAGAGGCCTCTCCCTGTCCTCAGGGATATGACCGGAGACTTCATCGGACGTGGTGCAACCGCACCTGGACTCAGCAGGGAAGCAAAATGGGAATTCGTTCCCGCAGTAAAGGTCGGAGACGAGGTTTCCGCAGGTACCGTCATCGGTACTGTTCAGGAAGGACCAATGCTCCACAAGATCATGCTCCCTCCGAACGCACAGAAAGGAGTTGTCGAGAGCATCGAGGCAGGTTCCTTCACCGTTGAAGAACCCGTCGTAAAGGTCGCTGGCGTGGAATACCCCATGCTCCAGAAATGGCCTGTACGTCAGCCCAGGCCTGTCATTGAGAAATACAGCCCTGACGTACCTCTTGTCACCGGACTCCGTGTCCTTGACACCATGTTCCCCCTCGCAAAAGGAGGAGCAGCCGCAATTCCTGGTGCATTCGGTACCGGAAAGACCGTTACCCAGCAGTCCCTCGCAAAATACTCCGACGCAGACATCGTCGTCTACATCGGATGTGGAGAGCGTGGAAACGAGATGACCGAGGTTCTTACCGAATTCCCCGAATTGGAAGACCCCAGGACCGGAGAATCCCTCATGAAGAGGACCGTCCTCATCGCCAACACCTCCAATATGCCTGTCGCTGCCCGTGAAGCATCCGTCTACACCGGAATGACCATCGCAGAATACTTCAGGGACATGGGATACAACGTCGCACTCATGGCCGACTCCACTTCCAGGTGGGCAGAGGCAATGAGGGAGATCTCCTCCAGGCTCGAAGAGATGCCCGGAGAAGAAGGATATCCTGCATACCTGTCCGGAAGGCTTTCCGAATTCTACGAGCGTGCATGCCGTGGCAAGTCCCTCTGCGGAGCAGACGGTTCCATCTCCGTTATCGGAGCAGTTTCTCCTCCTGGAGGAGACCTTTCGGAGCCTGTTACTCAGAACACCCTGCGTATCGTCCGTGTCTTCTGGGCACTCGACACCAAACTCAGGGAGAGGCGTCACTTCCCCACCATCAACTGGCTGACCTCGTACACCATGTACGACGCACAGCTCTCCGGCTGGTTCAAGAAGAACGTCGGCGAGGACTTCCCCGAACTCAAATCCTGGGCTATGAAGGTCCTTCAGAAAGAGTCCGAGCTTCAGGAAGTCGTGCAGATGGTCGGTTCCGACTCTCTGCCCGATGAGCAGAAGATCGTCCTCGAAGTCGCTAAGATGATCCGTGAGATCTTCCTTCAGCAGAACGCATACGACCCCGTCGACTGTTACTGTCCTCTTCCCAGGCAGCACAAGATGCTCGCTCTGATCAAGAAGTACTCCGACCTCGCAGGCAAAGCCCTTGAAGGCGGTGTCGCAGTCGACAAGATCGCGTACCTCCCTGTCAGGCAGAAGTTCCAGCAGGCCAAATACGAGAAAGAGGTCGACTCCGAACTCGAGACCGTCGAGAAGGAGATGGACGAGCAGTTCGCCAAACTGGAGGCTTGAAAATGGAAGCAGTATCCAAAGAATACAAGACCATTCAGAACATCCAGGGACCTCTCGTCTTCGTCAAGACCGAGGAACCCGTCGGATACAAGGAACTGGTCAAGGTCAGGCTTTCCGACGGCAGTGTCAAGAACGGTGAAGTTCTCGATTCCGCCAACGGAATGGTTGTCATCCAGATCTTCGAGGGAACCACCGGTATCGACAGGTCCGCATCTGTCCGTTTCCTCGGCGACACCATGAAGATGCCCGTGTCCAAGGACATGCTCGGCAGGGTCCTCTCCGGATCCGCCAAGCCTCTGGACGGCGGAGCTGAGATCGTCCCCGACAAGATGCTCGACATCGCCGGAGCCGCTATCAACCCCTGGGCAAGGGACTCCCCTGCCGATTTCATCGAGACTGGTATCTCCACCATCGACGGTATGAACACCCTCGTCCGCGGTCAGAAGCTTCCTATCTTCTCCGCCTCCGGTCTTCCCCACAACGATATTGCTCTGCAGATCGCAAGGCAGGCCAAGGTCCGCGGTGAGAACGAACAGTTCGCTGTCGTGTTCATCGCTCTCGGTATCACCAACGAAGAGAAGCAGAAGTTCATGTCCGAGTTCGAGAGGACCGGCGCTCTCAAGAACGCTGTCGTCTTCCTGAACCTCGCAGACGACCCTGCTGTCGAGCGTATCGCCACTCCCCGTTTGGGACTTACCACCGCAGAGTACATGGCCTTCGAGCTCGGAATGCAGGTTCTTGTCATCATGACCGATATCACGAACTACTGTGAGGCTCTCCGTCAGGTCGGAGCAGCCCGTGAGGAAGTGCCCGGAAGGCGTGGCTATCCCGGTTACATGTACACCGACCTTGCTCAGCTCTACGAGCGTGCAGGTAAGATCAAAGGAAAGGCAGGATCCATCACCCAGATCCCCATCCTTACCATGCCCGGTGCGGATATCACCCACCCCATTCCCGATCTTTCCGGTTACATCACCGAGGGTCAGATCGTTCTTACGATGGACCTCCACAGGAACAACATCTATCCCCCTGTTAACGTGTCCAGCTCCCTGTCCAGGTTGATGAACAACGGTATCGGTGAGGGTAAGACCCGTGATGACCACAAGGCCGTCTCCGACCAGCTTTACGCATCCTATGCGGAAGGTAAGGACCTCCGTGGTCTGGTCGCAATCGTCGGAAAGGACTCGCTCAACGCAAAGGACAGGAAACTCCTGGACTTCGCAGACCTCTTCGAGGACCGTATCGTCCGCCAGGGCCTGTACGAGGACCGTTCCATCGAGACCACCCTTGACATTGCTTGGGAGATCCTGACCGAGCTCGATATCGATCAGCTCACCAGGATCAAGAAGTCGCTCATCGAGAAGTATCTCCCCAAGAAGGAGTGATAACCGATGGCAGCCCACGATATCACCCCGACCCGTTCTGTGTTGCTCGACCTCAAAAGGAGGATCAAACTGTCCCAGTCGGGACACAAGATCCTCAAAATGAAGAGGGATGGACTCATTCTTGAGTTCTTCGACGTCATGGAAAAGGCGAGGCAGATGCGTGCAGGCGTAGCTTCTGACTTCCAGCTCGCGATGAAGAAGATCACCATCGCAAGGGCAGTTGACGGTGAGGTCGCGGTCAAGAGTGCGGCATATGCACTCAAGACCCACCCCGAGGTCAAACTCAGCAGCAAATCCATCATGGGAATGATGGTCCCCAAGGTGGAGGCCGACAACGTGCACACTGACATCCTTCACAAAGGATACGGTGTCATCGAGACCTCCGCCTACGTCGAGGAGGCTGCAGCGGCTTTCGAGAAACTTCTCGAGACCCTGATCCGCGCCGCCGAGATCGAGACCACCATGAAGAAACTGCTGGACGAGATCGAGAAGACCAAGAGGCGTGTGAACGCTCTTGAATTCAAGATCATCCCCGAGTTCAAAGAGTCGGAGAGATTCGTCAAATTCCGTCTCGAAGAGATGTCCAGGGAAGAAACCACCCGTCTTAAGCACCTTAAGAAAAAGGGAGCGTCAACCGAGTGAAGTCATTGAAGGAACGCCTCGAGGATATCCTCGAAGACCCCGTCAAAACAAGACGGGGGTTCACGGCCATCTGGCTCATCAGCTATGGTATGCTCGTGTTCGGAGCGTTCCTGATAATCGCCGTATTCGCATTGAATTGGTTGTGAAACACTTTCCCCGACCGGGAGACCGGCCGGGATTTTAAATGTCCCAGCAGGGTAAAATCAGACTTCTTTGTAGAAGTTCATTTCAGTCGTCAGACCGGTTCCGAGATCGACTATAGGCATGATTCCGGGATTCGGATAGAAGTTGTGTTGCTTCTGATAATCGGTCTGGGACTGCCATGTGGAGGCGTTGATGAGCCTGACTCCGTTGTAGACCATTTTACCGGCACCGTGAACATGTCCGGAGACGAGGATATCAGGAATCTGTTCAAGTGCCAGATAGTCTTTTTTCTCAGGCGCAAGGGCGTTCTTCGCACCGTACATGGGGGCGAGATGCCTGCGGACGACCATCTCCTTCATGACCCTGAGAGGATCCTCGTAGCTCATTCCTCTGACACCTGCAATCCAGTCGTCGATGCTCTTTCCGTGATATGAGGTGACAAGTCTTCCTTCAACCTTCAGGTTGATCGGGTTGCCGGTCATATAGATGTTGGAGTCGAAGGATTTGGTGAACATCTCGTTCAGAGCAGGCTGCGGTTCCGCCAGCCTGCATGCGTCGTGGTTTCCGGGGTGGAGAACGATCTTCATATGGTCGGGAAGTTCCTTGAGGTACTCTGCCAGGGCATCGTACTGCTTGTAGATGTCCATAATCTCAAGGTCCTTGTCCTGGTCCGGGTATGCACCGATACCGTCCACGACATCGCCGGGAAGGACGAGGTAATTGACCTCTTCGTCAGCGGCGTTGCTCCTCATCCATGCGATCATCTTCTCCCACTGGGAGCGGAGGAACTCCTTGCTGCCGATGTGGATGTCGGACAGAAATGCGATCTTTGATACGCTGTCTGAGGGTGTCCACGTGTGGTTGGTCGGGACATCGGGACGGTATATCTTGTCTGCCAGGAACAGGTCCTTTCCGTTGCTTTTTCCAGAGATCCCGATAACCTCGTCGTTCACGAAGATCTCGTCCGCCAGAGGAGATGTCTTGCTGATGAGCACGGGACAGCTTCCCGAAGGATCCTCGACCTCCAGGATGGTGTGACCGTTCTTTGTGGTCTTTTTCTCGTAGACCATTCCGATGATGTTGACCTCTCTGCTGTATTCCATCGCCTTGCTGATGGGCAGTGCGCGCTGGAAATCACTGCGGTTCTGGAGGACCTTGCGGAGGATCTCGTACCTGCTCACGAAGTAGTTCTGGAACTCTTTGATGTTTCCGACGCAGGTACTCTGTCCGGTGATGTCGGAACCCGGAACGATCTGAAGGTCCAGATCCCTTTTCAGTTTCGGTTTGATGACCTTTTCTTTGGTGAAAAGGGATTTGTCCCCGTTGAGGAAATCGATAACATCCTTCTTGGTGACAAGGAAGCTGTTCTTTGACAGGGAGTTGAGAAGTGTGTTGACGAAATCAAGCGAATAACCGTTGGACTCGATTATTTCAAGCGCCTCGGGGGCCAGAAACAGGTCCCGCCTTGCAGCCGCTGTAAGGATTTCGTCTTTCATTCTCCTCGGATAGGATTGCTGATTTATATTGGTTAGCAGATTCCATCTTATGGTATCGGTCGAGGTGTCATGCCCTGTATTTCCCAGTGAGGATCCGGAGAAGATCCGTTCTGCATTGCTCAATATCTTTCCCACTGCTGTCCTGGAAGAGGGCGACGGAAAGATGTCCGGACAGGCAGACCTCGATACTTTTTCCAAACTGATCCGCAAACAGAAGATCCTCGATACCGCACGCAACCAGATGCAGAGGGGTATGCGTGGCAAATCCGACAGGACCATCTTCAACCTGAACAAGCAGGTCGCCACCGTCGGAAAGGTCTCCTTCGTGGATTACCGCACCGCTCTCGGGACCATTTCCGTGACTGTTCAAACGGATGACATCGAAGCCCTCATTGACCGTGTGGCACCGATGACCGTCAACGGCGAAGAAGTCCATTGATCAGTGGCGGCCCCACTGTTCCAGCAGGTTGGTTTCCAGTTTTCCGGGGAACAGCGGCATATCTTCGACCTTGTTCTTCAGTCCGCTTATTTTGAGGACCCAGTAGATCAGGATGACGAATCCCAGGAGCAGAAGCAACAGCATCGCCAATACTTCCACGCCCTGTCCGAACGAGTACAGCAGAGTGGTCATGGTGTCATTTGCGGTATGTGCCAGAACTGCGGCGTAAAGTCCGTATTCGACGTAAAGGTATCCGAAGATCAATCCGCCGATGGTGGCACTCGGAACCTTTCCCCAGCCCCATCCGTCCAAATGTGCCAGACCGAATAAAATCGATGAGAAGAGTATCAGAATGATGGCCACTTTGGACATTCCGAATCCGCCCATCAGATACTGCCATGAACGTCTGTCCTTGTTGACCGCAAGGGCGATGATCATCATCGGAATGCCGATCCAGACAAGCCTGAGTATGATCTCCTCCTCGAGACCGGCCTTGGTCAGCATGAAGATCATCTGCAGGTCGGTGTATTTGGACATCCAGCTCGAATCCGCGGCACTGCCGCTTGCGGCTGTGATACTGAGCAGGATCACACTGAGAATCAGAGAGACAGCAAGACCGCTGGAGGCCGCTGACAATCCGGTGTGTTCGACGCACAATCCGTCTGCCTGGGTCTTTTCTCTGTTGAGTGCTTTGAAGAACCTGAGAAGAGCATATGCCAGGAACAATCCTTCGACGATAAGGCACAGTGCCAGGGCGATCGCAGTGCCCATACCATGATACTTGAACAGGACGATATCCCCGAATCCGTACGACAGGCTGAACGAGAACCGTAACACGGAACAGTCATCCACGATACGGTCGAAGAACGCTACCGAGAGGATGGTGTTGTTGGCCACGATCAGGGTCACAACCATGACGCATATGATCACGGAGAGACGGAGGATCGACGGAGTGTGCGGCCCTTTCTTCTCAGGGTCGGTTCCGGCCGCGTACACCGTTGCAGTGGGACGGTCGGAGACGATAATGGTCGGGACATCAGAGAGCGATCTTCCGCAGTTACCACAGAATTTCGCACCGCGTTGTTTCCACATCTGGCACATCGGACATTCAGGCTGCATAACCGTTAACCTTCAGAATCTCAAGGATCCCGTTGACCCTTTCGACCTCAATGACGGCCAGTATGGAGGTGCGGTATTTTGCTATATCCATGAGTTCTTCGGCGATGTGTTTCTCACGCAGCTTGTCCAATCTGCCGAAACCCTTCTTTTTGGACACCCACCTGTCCCAATCGAGGGCAAGGGCCTCCGGAGAGGACTCGTCCATCTTTGCGGCATAACCTTTTTTGGCAAGACGGTGGACCGTGGTGAATTCCACGGCACTCACGCATTCGAGATACGCATCATCGAACTCGGTATCGTTCATGTCCAAGGCGATGACCTGGGTCCCGTCGGCGGCACAGCGGTCGACAAGTTCGCAGAATGCGGGTGAGGGCACCTGGATCTCTCCGAAAACGGACATCTTCTTGGCGTAGGCGATATCAAGCTCGCTCACCTCGATGTCATCGACACCGATGGATTCCCTCTGTTTCAGTGCCTGTAATGCTTCAATACCCAGAGATGCCGCATACGCCTCGTATTTTCCGTATTCGTTCTTGACCTTCTCCGCTTCGGAGACAAGTCCGTTGACCACGGGGAGGATGTTCACCGCGCACTTTCCGATCGTGAGCGAGATCATTTCTTCGAACTCCGGGAAAGGACCATGTCAGTGAAGGAGGTTTTGTCATCGATCTTCTTCAGTTCATCATCGGTGATGAGTGCGGTGGATCCGATATTGTCCGAGGTGTGCTTCTTCTCCACGATCATGACCGATGGTCTGTTGGAAAGATTCGACAGTTCGGCGGCGATGAGTGCCTTCTGGATGACCTTCGTCTTGTCGGTGTCCAGGCCGGTGAGCACCACGGTGTCATGTCCGGCGTCCTTGGAAATGGCCTCGAACGGACCCCTTATGATGGGGGTGATGGCGAATCCGATGTTGAGGAGACGGTCCAGCCTCTGGGAGCCGGTGCTTCCGCCTACACTGATCTCGTGCACAGCAGTAGAATCGTCCTTCTTGTATTCGAAGGGATCCAGAGGCTGGATGATCTGGGCGTCAAGATATTCTTCGAGACGGAGTGCGGCATCTATCATGGCGCCCATTCCCTTCTCGTACATCTGGATCGTACGTCTGGAGACGCCTGCGGTCTCCGCCAGGGTACCGAGGCTGATGCCACGTTCCTCACGGAGTTCCTTGAGCACATCACTGTCGATCTTCACATAAAGTCCGCCGGGGGCTGCGAATATGAACGGAGGGACCTCTTCCAGGAGGTGTTCCGCCAGGGTCTTGTTGGAGACGATGGGAATCTTGAATCTTGTATAGACGATCCCTTCCTCCAGCGGACCGGAGCTCGAAGCCTCCCCGATGATCAGGGGGTTCGCATCCAGGGCTTCGGCCATGATCTTCATCTCATCTGCATTTTCGTGTGAGAATGCGTCGACGTTCGACAGTACCTTAATGATGAGCAGTGTCTTGTCTTTCCTTCCGACGATGTCGAAGCAGATGCTTCTGATGTTTATCGCAGAGGAAATATCAAAACCCGCTCTCGCCAGGATCGAACGAGTGGTGTTAATCATATCCTCTCTTGTCATTGGTCAAAAAAATGAATATTCTTCTATATAAGGTGTTTTAATCCGGGATTTCTCCCGGATGTAATGTGCCAGCAGGCCTTTTCGGGCTCGCCGGTCAGTTGTGGTAGATGCTCGTCTTGCCGTATTCCTTGATACGGTCTGCGACCTTCGGACCGAATTTGTCGACCGCACCGAGCATGTCGGCCATGGTGACTTTGCATCCGTCGATCTCCTCCTGCGTCGGCTCCTTTCCGCCGGCGACCAGGCGTCTGACGGCGGTCATGACGGCCTCGTTGCATATGGCGGAGATGTCGGCACCGGTGCAGTTCTCGGTCTTATCGGCCAGGACATCGAGGTCCACATCGTCGGCCAGAGGCTTTCCGCGGGTGTGGATCTGGAAGATTGACTTCCTGGATTCCTTGTCGGGAGGACCTACGCATATCGATTTGTCGAACCTTCCCGGTCTCAGCAGGGCGGGATCGATCATGTCGGGACGGTTGGTGGCGGCGATGACCACGACGTCGTTCATAGGCTCGAGACCGTCGAGTTCCGTGAGCATCTGGGACACCACACGTTCGGTGACATTGCTGTCTCCTCCGGTGCCCCTCACGGGTACTATGGAGTCGATCTCATCCATGAAGATGACGCAGGGCGATGCCTGTCTCGCCTTCCTGAATGTCTCACGTACGGCCTTTTCGGATTCTCCGACCCATTTGTTCAGGAATTCCGGCCCCTTCACCGAGATGAAGTTGGCCTCCGATTCGGTCGCCACCGCTTTTGCAAGCAATGTCTTACCGGTGCCGGGAGGACCGTACAGCAGGATTCCCTTCGGCGGTTTGGCGTTCATGTGTGCGAACACCTTTCCGTACTTTAGAGGCCATTCCACCGCTTCCTTGAGCTCCTGTTTCGCTTCTGCGAGGGCGCCTATGTCGTCCCATTTCACGTTGGGCTTCTCGATGAGCACCTCACGCATGGTGGAAGGCTGCAGGCCCTTCATGGCGTTCTTGAAGTCCTCCATCTCGACCGAGATCTTGTTCAGCACCTCGGTGGGGATGGTGTCGTCGTCGGTGTTCACGTCGGGCAGCACCCTTCTGAGTGCGGCCATTGCGGCCTCCCTGCACAGGGCGGCGAGGTCTGCGCCCACATATCCGTGGGTCTTCTCCGCGATCTTGTTGAGGTCGACATCGCTGGTCAGAGGCATACCGCGGGTATGGATCTGAAGGATCTCCAGACGTCCGTGGACATCAGGCACTCCGATTTCGATCTCCCTGTCGAACCTTCCCGGCCTTCTGAGAGCCTCATCGATGGAGTTTGGCCTGTTGGTGGCACCGATGATCACTACTTTTCCTCTCGATTTCAGACCGTCCATCAGGGACAGCAGCTGGGCGACGATACGGCGCTCCGCCTCTCCCTGCACCTCGTCCCTTTTGGGGGCGATGGAGTCAATCTCATCGATGAAGATGATACTGGGTGAGTTCTCTTCGGCGTTCTTGAAGATCTCTCTGAGCTTCTCCTCGGATTCCCCGTAGAATTTGCTCATGATCTCAGGTCCGCCGATCGAGATAAAGTTGCTGCTGGTCTCACCGGCCACAGCCTTTGCGAGCATGGTCTTACCGGTTCCCGGCGGTCCGTGGAGGAGGACACCTTTAGGAGCATCGATACCCAACCTCTTGAAGAGTTCAGGGTGTTTGAGCGGAAGCTCGACCATCTCCCTTATCTGACTGATGACGTCGCCGAGACCCCCCACATCGTCGTAGGACACCTTCGGGACGTCCATGTTCTCCTTCGAGATCGGCTTGTCGCTGATCTTCACCTGGGTGGAGGGACCCATGACACAGGCCTCGGCCGTAGGGCTGAAGGATGTGACCACCAGGTCGATCTTGTTGCCCATGAAGTTCAGGGTGAGCATATCCCCTTTGACGAAGGCACGTCCGACCAGCACTTGTGCGAGGTAGTCTCCGCCACCGATGAGGTTGGATTCCTCTGTGGGCGAGAAGGTGATCTTCACCGCCTCTTTCGCCTCTGCGAGTTTGACGTCGACCCTCTCATCCAATGATGTGCCAGCGTTACGCCTTGTGGATCCGTCAAGCCTGATTATTCCGCGGTTCGTATCCTCCGCGGGACCGCTGAGTATCTTCACGGCGGTCTTCTTGTTGCCGTTGACGACTGCTATGTCGCCGACCTTGATGTTCAGGATGTTCATAAGGGCGGGATCGAGCCTGGCGACGCCTCTGCCGGCCTCTCCCGGTTTCAATTCCGCAACCTTGATCGCTTTTTCATTGGCCATATTCATCACCTGTCCATTGACCTGCAGAACTGCAGGATCTCATCGATCATTTTCGATATTGTATTCTCATTGAATCCCATGTTCTTCGACATCTCTTCGGAACTCCAGTTGGGTCTGTTCAGCATGTCATAGAGCAGTTCTCTGTGCTGATAGCCCAGGTTGTCCAGGTCCGCCATGTGGAGGAACTCGTCGATGAGATCGTTACGCTCTCTGACCAGTTTCGCCCTGCGGCGGTCGAACTCGGAGATCTGGCGGTCTATCTGGGATATCCTGGCACGGACCGCCTCCAGCTTCTGTTCCTCTGTTGTCTTTTCAGTGTCTGGGTCTTTTGCTGTTTTGTCTTTTGCACCATCCTCTATTGGGATCATCCGGACCTCGAACATGTTGTTGCGCATGTCGATGGTGATGGTGAACTCCGAACTGGGTTTGTAGAAGATCCTTTCAGGCCCTCTGTCGCTGCTCTGGCGGTAGCTTGTGACCAGGCCTTCCTTCTCCATCAGATTCAGATTCTTCACGATCGCCTGCTGGCTGATCCCCAGTTCTTTGGATAGCTGAAGGGGATAGTGCGGCTCCTTTACCACGGCCTGGAGGATCTTTCTCCTTGTGGGGTTCTCCACCACGGCCAGTATGCTATCCATACCGATCATTGATTGTTCTCCTGTTGTTCACTCTCGGTTTACAACTAAAGGTTACATAGTTTAAACTTCTATAAAAACCTATCTATTTTACATGGTATTTGGAAGGAACCGTCGTTCGTTCCATTATTCAATAATCGTTATATCGGCGGGACGGATTGTGCAACTTATGCCAGGCGAACTTAAGGACAGTTCAGTCTTCATAAACGATGTCCGCGAGGCCAGTCAGACCTTCAGCAAGGGCAATTTCGGATATCCCCTGAGCGGAGGCTCGTTGGAGCTGGACCTTGTGGAGGCGGCCTTCCTTGTACAGTGCAACCGCCTGGAAGTGAAACAGGGCAAGAAGACGGTCCCGTTCAACGCCCTTTTCGAATACGCATCCGGTCAGGTCGACGATTTCGATATCAAATATCTTGTCTTCAAAGATCTCCGCGAGAGAGGATTCATCGTGAAACCGGAGTCGGGCAGTTTCGATCTCCGTGTCTACCCCCGCGGGATGTCGCCGTCCAAGTCCGCACCCCTTTACATGGTGTGTGCGGTCTCCGAGCGTTCCGCCCTGAACATCAACGAATTCCTCGATGAGGTCGCACAGAGCGAGGACAGGGGAAAGCAGCTCCTCTACGCCGTCGTGGATGAGGAGGGGGACATCACCTATTACAAGATGGCCGTGCTCGACCCCACCGGAAGTATATGTGCCAGCAAGTTGGAAAATCCTGTCGAGGGAATGCTCATATCGGACAGGATCTTCGTCTTCGACGAGGCGCAGAGCGAGGCCATCCACGCCACCGCGTTCTACGGAAAGCCGATGCAGGGTGTGCTTCAGCTGTCCATGATCGAAGGGTGCTATCTGCTGCATACAGGTGAACTGATCCTCTATGATTCCAACGGGAATCGCCTTTCCGAACAGGCCCTGATCTCCCTCGGGGAGAAGAACCAGGACGAGTTCAGGCTCCGCCTGAAGGCGTACACCGACCTCAGGCGCAGAGGCCTTGTGGTCAAGACCGGGTTCAAGTACGGAACCCACTTCAGGGTCTACGAGAAATCGCCTGACGAATGCCATGCCCGTTACCTGGTGCATGCGGTTCCGGCATCGATGCTGGCACTGTGGCCCGACATCTCCCGTACCGTTCGTCTTTCGGGCGGAGTGAAGAAGCAGATCCTTTTCTGCAGGGTCAGCAAAGAGACGGAATATCTGGAATTCAAATGGTTCCGTCCCTGAGGTCAGAGACATTCGATCTGAAGGATCAGAATGGTACGGTAGTCTCTACCGGTCTTTTCCAGCGAGGTGCAGCCGAACTTATCTGCCATCACAGCCTTGAAGTATGCTGTTCTGAGAAGTTCGTCCGGATCGGATCCTATACCTTTGTTCTTTGCAAGACGGAAAAGGAATTCTTTGACAGGTTTGTAAACACGTTCCGATCTCTCGTTTTCAAGCAGGTCGGTCAGTTTTGAGGTTCCGTTCTGATAGAAATCAGACAACGCAACAGCTATGATCCGAGGGAGTTCCGGATCGATGTTTTCCATCAGATTTTTCATGTCTGGGTCTTTCACTTCCACGAACGAGAACCCCAATCCCCTTCTGCGCATGTAGT
The DNA here is from genome assembly GCA_963631655.1 of Eggerthellaceae bacterium. Classification (GTDB taxonomy): domain Archaea; phylum Thermoplasmatota; class Thermoplasmata; order Methanomassiliicoccales; family Methanomethylophilaceae; genus Methanomethylophilus. The sequence continues at coordinate 25,477 of CAVGRR010000011.1, read as the reverse complement.
TCATTCTGTGGTGGAGGTCTACCGATCCGGAAAGCTCTGCAGGCCACTTCTCTCCCAGGACGTATCTCGAGTCCATGGCCTCCCACTCCTCTGCATCACGTTCGGTCATTCCGCCGGCGACCGTGTACTCGAAGGCGGTCTCTGCACTGCCTTCCAGCAGAATATATGGTTCGGCCGTCATTCGGTTCCTCCGAAAACGACCTCGATCCCGAGACCTTCCTTCAGTTCTTTGAATCTGCTTCTGAGCGTGACCTCTGAAATGCCGACAGCCACGGAGACCTCCCTTTGGGAGCGGGGGTCGTTGCATTTCTGCGATGCTATATAGACCGCTGCCGCGGCGATCCCTGCAGGCCCCAGTCCGGATGCAAGTCCCTTTTCGGTCGCGTTCTGCAGGATGTCCAATGCAGTGTTCCAGACCTCTTCGTTCAGGTTCAGTTTCGAACAGTATCTCTGCACATAGTCCTGCGGTTTGGCGGGAAGGAGGTCGAGCCTCAGGCTTTTGCTGATGAACCGGAACGTACGTCCCAGACCCTTCTTTTCGACGCCTGCGGCGTCAGCTATCTCGTCGATGGTGCGGGGCATTCCCTGGCTGCGGCATGCTGCATACACCGACGCTGCAGCGAGAACTTCGATCGATCTTCCGCGTACCAGGCCGCGGGATACGGCTTTTCTGTAGATTCCCGATGCGGATTCCCTCACCTGGCGGGGAAGTCCGCTTGCCGTGGAGATCCGGTCCAGTTCGGACAGGGCGAAGGCGAGATTCCTTTCCGTGGCGTTGCTGACCCTGATACGTTTCTGCCATTTCCTGAAGCGGAGTTCAACAGTGCCAGATGGTGTATTTTCAGCATTGTCGGCCTTGTTCCTGACCAGGATCTCGTTCTTGTAAAATGCGCCGCAGTTGGAACAGGATATCTCCCCGGTGACCGAATCCGGGACCAGATGTCCGACCTTGCAGTACGGACAGGAATCAGTTTCTACGGCCCTTCTTCTTTGCCTGGCCATTCCTGCCACCGTCGAAGAACACTTTCCTGCCTTCGAGTCCGCGGCCGATTCCGTCGCCCGCCACGGAGGCGTAAGGGGAATCCACGGGGCCGAGGAGTCTTCTGACCGTGCCGATGCGGCGTTTTCCGTCGAACACGGTGGCCCCCAGGTCCGGAACGTTCTCGCAGCGGACCAAAGCATGTCCGTCAGATGTGATACCTTCGACAATACCCAGAATGTCCATATGATTCGCGTTACCATTCCTGGAACGCTATTTATTGATTTTTATATCTGGCAAAGAGTAACATTTTATAAGGCGAATTCCATGGTCAGTCATTCGGGGTGCCCATGGTACCCGTTAACGGAGGATTTAAAAAATGGATATAATCAGCTGGGATTTCCTCAGTCTCGTCCTGATCGTCTTTGCGGTCGTGATGGTTCTCGCGGGAATTTTCTCTGCATATTTCGGAAAAGGCAAGAACAGGGTATACGGAATTCTCATCACTGTCATCGGACTTGTTGTCGCGTTGATTATGATCTACCTCCTCGGATGGAGCGACGTTTCCGAGTTCCGTGACATCGACACCTGGGACATGGTCTACAATGCCATCGTCAACCTCATTGGTGTCATTATCGGTGCCCTTGTCGCCGTCGGAATCTTCCTTGTCACCGTTCTGAAAAGCTGAACGAAAACCTCTTCCGGACGACCGGACTCCTTCCGGTCGCCCGCTTATATGTTTTAATAGGTCCTTGCAGTCATCTTGTCCATGGCCAAGGTATTCATAATTATGGGAAGCAAAAGCGACTTCCCGATTGCTGAGAAAGCGATCAAGGTTCTGCGCAAATTCGGTGTGGAGTTCGAGATCGCGGTTGCTTCCGCTCACAGGACCCCCCGCAGGGTCGAGGAACTCGTAAAGAACACCGATGCAGGTGTCTTCATATCGATCGCAGGTCTCTCTGCTGCACTTCCCGGAGTGATTGCATCCTTCACCTGCAAACCCGTTATCGGCGTTCCCGTCAGCGGAGCATTGAACTACGATGCTCTCCTTTCGATGGTTCAGATGCCCCCCGGAATCCCCGTTGCTACCGTCGGAATGGACCGCGGAGACAATGCCGCCACCCTCGCAATCGAGATGCTGGCACTTTCCGATCCCACACTTTCCAAGAAGCTTGCGGACGACCGTGTGAAGATGGCGGACAAGGTGGAGGCCGATTCGGAATTCGTTGTCGGCGAGGCGAAGAAGGTGGAATGAATGAGCGGATTTTTCGACGAACAGGAATTTATCAACGAGGCACTGGAACAGATCACCAGGGAGATCCCCGCCCCCGGCAAGGCCATCATCGCCTGCTCCGGAGGTGTCGACAGTATGGTCACCGCCGCACTTGCGAGCCGTGCCATCGGTGACCGCCTCCTTGCAGTATACGTTGACAACGGACTCATGAGACAGGGCGAGACCGATGAGGTCGAGGCCATGATGAAGAACAGCGGCATCAACTACAAGATCGCCCGCGTGGCCGACGAGTATTTCGAAGCACTCAAAGGTGTAGAAGACCCAGAGCAGAAAAGGAAGATCATCGGGGACAAGTTCATCAGGGTCTTCGAGAGGTATGCGAAGGAGTTCGGAGCAACATATCTCCTCCAGGGGACCATTGCCCCCGACTGGATCGAATCCGGCGACGGCACCAGGGACACCATCAAATCTCACCACAATGTCGGCGGGCTTCCCAAGGATATGGGTATGACCCTCTGCGAGCCCCTCAGGGACCTCTACAAGGATGAGGTCAGGCAGGTCGCCAGGGCACTGAAGGTCGAGGCTTCCGAGAGGCAGCCGTTCCCCGGCCCCGCACTCGCCATCAGGTGTCTCGGCGATGTCACCCCCGAGAAGGTCGAGATCGTCCGCAAGGCATGTTTCATCGTCGAGGACGAGATCATGAAAGCTGTGAAGAACGGTGAGGCCGTCCGCCCCTGGCAGTATTTCGCTGCACTTCTTCCGAGCAAATCAGTCGGTGTGCAGGGCGACCGCAGGGCGTACGGGTACACCATCGCTGTCCGTGCCGTCGACTCCATCGACGGAATGACCGCGACGTTCTCCCGTCTTTCCCTCGAGCTTCTCAACAAGATCTCGGTGCGCATCACCGACTCCATGAAGGACAGCGTCAACCGCGTCGTTTACGACATCACCAGCAAACCCCCGAGCACCATCGAGTGGGAGTGATTACCCACACACATACGTGCAATGTCGAGATCTGCCGAAATGCGGTCCTTCTGCAGGATCCATTTCAAAAATGCCTGTCGAGGCGCAGATCGGCATTGCGCGTATTCCTTTTTTGAAAGAAAAGCTGTCGGAACGACGTTTCTATGCCGTCTTACGGTATATGTCATTTCAGCGTGTATGAAATTTCAGCCAGCGTCTGGAATATGAAGCAGATCGCAATCCTGTACAATAATTAATTTAAACAGGACATTTATGACTGAACATGAAAATCTACGTTATCGATAACGGTGGTCAGTGGACGCATCGCGAGTGGCGTGTGCTGAAATACCTCAAAGTCGAAACCAAGATTGTTCCCAACACCACGCCTTTTGAAGAGATCAAGGATCTCGACGGTCTCGTCCTTTCCGGCGGCGCACCGAGCATCGCGTGCGAAGGAAACCGTATGGGCAACAACGGCGAATATCTCGACCGTGCGGAGTACCCCATTCTCGGCATCTGCGCCGGCCATCAGTTCATGTGCCAGCACTTCGGATCCGAACTGGGTCCTGCAGATATGCCCGAGTTCGGAGAAGTGAAACTTCACGTCGAGGACCATTCCGATCTCTTCGCGGGAATGCCCGACGATTTCACCGTTTGGGGATCTCACAATGACGAGGTCAAATCTGTTCCGAAAGGATTCAAACTCACAGCGTCCTCCCCTTCCTGCAAGGTCGAGGCCGTATCCTGCCTCACCCGCCCCCTCTTCGGAGTACAGTATCATCCCGAAGTGGAGAACAGCGAGTTCGGGCCTGAGCTCTTCCAGAATTTCATTGAAATCATAAAGAGCCAGAAACAGTAAAATCTGTAATGTGTTTTAAAAAAGGATGGGGCCCCGAAGGGGGCCCATCTGTCATCACTCTTTGCCGACGGTCTCGAGCTGACTGATGATCTGCCAGATAAGGGTCCTGGCGTGAAGGGGTACATTGGGGTCGTTTGCAAGGTCGTCGAGGATGTTGACGGCACCTGCGGCACGGACGTCCATGGGCTCTTTGGTGTCGAGAAGTCTTGCTTTGGCGTCGGTGGCTCCTTTCCTGATGTTCCTGGGGACGGACTGGTCCTCTGCGAGCATGTTCATTGCGTCCGATATCTGTTTGATCTTGTCTGCCATTTCTTCACCGCCGTTCAAGCAATTTCGAATTCTTCCTGAAGATCCATCGTCATCTGCTCGAGGACCTCTTCAAAATTCGAAGATTTGTATTCTCTCATGCCACCGATATCACTCTGGATCTTGGCGACAAAATTGTTGTTGTCCTTAATAATCTCGATGTTGCACAAAACCTCTTCCATGTTTAAACACCTCATGAGGGAATACGAGTCAATCTGCAACCAATATAAAATAGTGACCTATCTACGCGGAGCAATCGTGAATCGGGACATCTTTCCGCTGAGCATAGATTTATCATTGGTAATAATATACAGCGGTTGACGAGAGCAGGTACGGTAACGGCCGTTGTCTTGCTGACAATGCATCAACAATGACAGAATTCGAGGGTCAGAACCGTATTGATGAGCGAAAGCTATAAAAGAAACATGCTAAGTTAAGGTCTTGCTCATCTGCTTTATTCATTAATAAATGAAAGGGCGGATTGCAACACCTGAATCACAGGAAGGTAAACAGATGGCAGGCGAAAATGTGGAACCCGGCAAGGCTGAACAGATCCAGAGCAGCCTCGATTCCAAGATCAGCGGTCTTGGAAAAGGCAAATACGGCAGGATCCTTCAGATGGCCCACACCCCCGACAAAGAGGAATATCTCAAGACCGCGAAGATCTCCGCAATCGGAATCATCATCCTGGGTCTTGTGGGTTTCGCAGTAATGTGGGTTATGACCTACCTCCCTAACTATTTCTGAGGCGGAACCATGGCAGAGTTACAGACCAATCCTGATTTTTCCGGGGACAGCGGAACAAAAGATGTTCACGCCGGCGGTAAGGCCTTCTGGGACTTCCAGGTCGTTCCCGGTGCGGAGGAGGTCGTGTTCAACTTCTCGGTCAACGCATCCGATCCCGAGGAAGGTCCCGAGTGGAGGGTCACTCTCTACGATTCCAATGAGAACGAGGTCTGGGACAATTTCAATTCAGGATCCGAGCTCAGCATGTCCTTCCCCAAGGGAGACGCCAAGGCGTTCAGGATCGAGATCATCTGCCCCCGTGGTGCCAGGTATGACGACTCCGTGGATGTGGACATAACCGTCCAGTCCGACTTCGGATCTGCGGTCACTTCGTTCGGAGCATGTGCGAAACAATCCATTCTCACTCTAAAGACCCAGATGGACCACGAGAAAGATGTGGTCATGAGTCTCTTCGCAAAGGCGGACCAGGGGGAGAAAGACGTTTACGCGGTCCTAAGCCCTGTGAAACTCAGAGGATACGTCTTCGTCGAGGGAATGAACACCGACAGGCTTCAGGAGAAGGCCCGCGGAATCAAGAAGGCGAAATCGTTCGTCGATGTCAAGGACGGAAGCGCTCCCCGTGATGCGCACATTCCTGCCGAGATCTCGATCGACGAGATCAGCTCGTATCTCGTGCCCGTCTCACCGGTCATCGGAATCGAGGACGGAGACACCGTGGAACTCGTCAACGGGCCCTTCAAGGGCGAGAGGGCGAGAGTCCAGAAAATTGATCAAACTAAAGAGGAGATCACGGTCGAACTCATCGACGCAATGGTCCCCATACCCGTTACTGTCAAAGCTGACAGTGTCAGAGTAATCGAAAAGGAGAATTGAATATGGTAGACAAAGTAGAGGCAATGGTCGACGGCGGTAAAGCAACAGCGGGACCCCCGCTCGGACCCGCACTCGGTCCCAAAGGCGTGAACATCGGTCAGGTCATCGCCAAGATCAACGAGAAAACCAAGGCGTTCGACGGAATGAAGGTTCCCGTCACCATCCTTATCAACGATGACAAGACCTTCGACATCAAAGTCGGAACTCCCCCTATGTCCGCACTGATCAAGGCGGAGCTCAACATCCCCCTCGGATCCGGCAACCCCAAGACCACCAAGGTCGGAAACCTTACCGTCGAGCAGGCAAAGAAGATCGCAGCACAGAAAGCTGACGACCTTCTCGGTGCAACCGTCAAAGCCCGCGTCATGGAAGTTTCCGGAAACTGCGTCTCCCTCGGTGTGACCATCGACGGAAAGGATGCAAAGGTCTTCCAGGCCGATGTCAGGGCCGGCGTCTACGACGACCAGCTCCAGTGAAACATTAACAAGGGCTTCGGCCCTTTTTCCTTTATATCAGATCGGTCCCAAAGGCCGATCTGAGCTTTTATATCCCGTTTTATAAGAAGGACAATGTCCTGTTTTCTGTTACCTTTATATACAGGTCCCACTTACAACGACTTGCTCGTAGGAGGGCTTAATACACCCGCTAGAACTACGAGGAGGAATTGTATTGGCAGATAAACCAACCGTAATAGTTGTGCAGAAGGCACTTGACAGTGCGAAGAAGCGCAAATTTGTTGAGACGGTTGAGTTGGCCATCAATCTCAAAGATGTTGACCTTTCTCTTCCTAAGAACCGTATTCAGGAGGATATCGTCCTCCCCAAGGGACGCGGAAAAGAAGTCAAGATCGCTGTGATTGGTGGTGGCGAACTAGCCTTGAAAGCCAAAGATGTTGCCGACCTTGTGATCACTCCCGAAGAACTCGGAACTCTCGCAGGGAACAAGAAACAGGCAAAGAAGATCGCAAACGAGATCGACTACTTTATCGCAGAAGCACCTCTCATGGCGCAGGTCGGTAAAAGGCTCGGTACCGTTCTCGGTCCTCGCGGAAAAATGCCTAAGCCCATCGCGCCCGGTGCAGACCCCGCGCCCCTTATCGCAAACTTCCGCAAGTCTGTTACTGTCAGGACGAAAGACAAGACGACCTTCCATGTACCCATCGGAACTGTCAACATGTCTGCTGAGGACATCGCTGAAAATGCGGACCTCATCATGAAGCGTGTTGAAGGACACCTTGAAAAGGGATCCCACAACCTCGCTTCCGCATACATCAAGACCACCATGGGTCCCTCGGAGAGGTTGCTCTGAGGAGGTCTAAGGATGGCACACGTTGCAAGTTGGAAGAAGGAACTCGTCGGTGAGATCGTCGAGGATATCAAGAATGCACCTGTTGTCGCAGTTGTCAGCATGAACGGTATCCCCGGACAGCAGATTCAGGCGATGAGGGCTGGAATGCGCGCCCACGCAAAGATCAAGATGACTAAGAACAACCTTATCCGTCTTGCTCTCGACGAGGCCGCTCAGTACAAGCCCGGAATCGATGCTCTTGCAGATCACGTCGAAGGACAGTGCGCTATTGTCACCACGGACCTGAACGCCTTCAAGCTCTTTAACAAGCTGAAAGCGACCATGTCCCCCGCACCCGCAAGGGCAGGCGACAAAGCACCGTTCGACATCGTAGTCCCTGCCGGACCTACTCCGTTCGGACCTGGACCTATCATCGGTGAACTTCAGAAACTCGGGCTTCCCGCTCAGATCATGAACGGGAAAATAACCATCAAGAAAGATACCACTGTTGCTAAAGCGGGAGAGGAGATCAAAGCCGACCTCGCAGCAATGCTTCCCAAGCTGGAAATCCTTCCCATGATCGTCGGTATGGACGCGAAAGCGATCTACGGCGACGGAATCGTTTACAGCAGAAGTGTTCTGGATATTCCTGATGATTATTACAGCAATATGTTCGCTACGGCCGCCCACGACGCAATTGCACTCGCAGTTGAAGTTGCATACCCTGCAAAAGAGACTGTCCCCATGCTTATTGCGAAGGCATACAGGAGTGCATATGCGCTTTCTGTTGAGGCCGCGATACCGACTAATGAGACAATTGGAGCGCTTTTTGCCAAGGCAGACAGTCAGATGCTTGCCATCGCTTCTGCAACCGGATACACTAACGACGACATCGCAGCGAGACTTTCCGCAGTGCCCGTCGTTACCGCAGCAGAACCCGCCGCCCCGGCGGAGCAGAAAGCAGACGAAGAAGAATCCGAAGAAGTCAGCGAAGATGAGGCCGCAGCCGGTCTCAGTGCTCTTTTCGGATGAAAATGGAGATGAATGAAATGCAGTATATTTACAGCGCAATGGTCCTCTACTCTGCTGGAAAAGAGATTACCGAAGATGCTATCACGGCTATCCTCACCGCAGCAGGCGTAGAAGTTGACGCCGCTAAAGTCAAAGCACTCGTTGCATCCCTCGAGGGAGTCGACATCAAAGAAGCTATCGCAAACGCTTCTGTCGCAGCTCCCGCCGCAGCAGCCGCAGCCGCACCCGCAGCCGCAGCTGACGCACCCGCAGCAGCTCCTGCTGAGGAAGAAGAGGAAGCAGTCAGCGAAGACGAAGCCGCAGCTGGACTCAGCGCACTCTTCGGATGAGCTTAGACTCTATCGGAACTTCAAACGCTTTAACCCCCTCGGGGTTTTTTCTTATTTACCGGTGATATTGTGGGCAAAGAGGAACGGATCGTCGTCAGACTGCCTGCAGATCAGCTGGTCTTATTGTCGGAGCTTGTCCGGAAGGGAAAGTATTCCAGTGAATCCGATGCGGTGAAGGACGCCGTCACTACATTGCTTAAGGCCAACTTCACTGAGGAAGAGGCTGAGAAAGTGATTGCTTTCCGTTCCGCCGAGCAGGATCTGGACCTCGATGATTTCACATCCAACGAGTCCCCTGCCGACGAGATACTTTACAATGTCATGGTCAAAGGCCTGGAATCCGAGCGGAAGGATCTCTGATGGACAGCACCCTTGTCATCGCGTACGGTACAGGCAGCAGGAATCTTGCCAAGAGGTATTCGAACGGAAAACATCCGATCGTTCTGATGGACAAGAAAAATTTTGATGATTCCGGTGCACCCTGCGAGACCTGTATCCATGTGGGCGAAGACATTGAAAGCAGCCTCAGAGAGGTCTGTAGGTTGATGTCCGGATACACGTATGCGGTGCTGATCTTTTCTCCGTCGAGTGTCTCCGGTCAGGAGATCTACGAAGGCATAATCAAATGTGCCAGCAATGCAAAAACGAAACTGATCGTATTCTGCATATTCCCGTTCTCCTTCGAAACTGAAAAGTTGGACCGGGCTGCCAGTTTCATTACCGATTTCGGATCCGATACAGGCAATATCTTTGTTTTCGATTATCAGAAAACTGTGGATATGGAACATTCCCCTGTGAACTACAATGTGTTTTTGGAATCTACGAACGATCTTGCAGCGCAGATCTTCGGAACAATCATCGATCTTCTCGAATCCTCACCGTTCTTTTCGTATTGTTCCGACCCCGTGTACACCATGGCGGTGGGGACAGGCCAGGTCCTGAACGAATCGATAAATGATGCTCTGGCACATCCGTTCTTCGATACCAATCCGGGGTGCGGTAAGATCCTCATCCTGTCCGATCGGGAGCCTGATGAAGCAGAGCGCGAATCCGCAGTTCAGCTGCTTACGTTGAAGGCAAATGCGATGCCAGAGTTCGCCGGACGTTCGGGATTGGGGGAGGACAAGATCCTCCTGTTCATTCCCACTTCTTTCCGCCCGCACGAATGATCTTGGCGGCGTCACCGAGCACGCCCATAATGGTGTGGTACTCGTATTTGGTGGGGATGGAACGTCCCATCATGCGCCTGAACATGACGCTTGTGAGTTCCCTTCTGGCCTCGAGATAACCGATCTCCTCGAGAAGGTCTCCGAAGAACTGGAAGAGAAGTTCTTTCTCCTGGTGGTCCGCGGGGACGCAACGGTTGGGGATATTGGATGTCTGGAACATTTCATAGAGGACCACTCCTACCGAATGGGAGAGGTTCATGATGGGGTAGGTTTCGGACGCGGGGATGGTGATGAGCACGTCGCAGCAGTTCAGCTCGGACTGGAGCAGACCGATATCCTCCCTTCCGAAAACAAGTGCGATCTTCTCCTGGTAGCCTTTGGTGGATTCCGCGAACTCGCGGACGGGCACGGGGATCCTGGTGTAGTTCTTGTCGCCTTTGGTGGTGACCCCGCTGGTACCGACCACGAGGAAACAGTCCTTCAGAGCGTCTTCCATAGAGGTCACGGTGACCGCGTTCTCCAGGATGTGGGAGCCGTGTTTCGACCTGTTGAACGCGGTGTCCCCGAGTTCGCAGGGGTTTACAAGGTAGAGTTCTTCAACATCAAAATTGGCCATGCAACGAGCAATGGCACCGACATTTCCTTCGAATTTCGGTCCGACGAGGACCACCCGGATATCTGGCATATTAACGATGTGCCAGAACACAATGTGACTATATCCTTTTCGGTTTTTCTGGGCGGCAACTGCACTGGTGCACACCTTTCTCTTTCCTCTATATTTCTTCAAATCAGAAATTAAATTATGATTTTGTGAAATCGTCACAATATTTTTAATTAAATTTCACATAATGCAGTTCATGATAATACGCTTCAGTGTGTCTAATTATCGTTTGTTCTAGGAAAAGGCCACACTGTCGATGGAAGCGACAAAAGACAAGATTCTTTCAGAAAACAAGCTCTCCTGCAAAGGATACAAGAACGATCTGCTGAAAACAGCCGTCATTTACGGAGCGAACGCTTCGGGCAAAAGTGCAATGTTCCAGGCGTTGAATTTGTTCACGGAGTTCATCAGGAGTTCTGCACCGTATGCCCAGGATATGTCGCTTGATTACACCCCCTTTGCCTTCTGTGATTTAACCTTGTTGACCTCTATGGAATGTGAGTTCATCACAAAAGGCATACGTTATCAGTATGGGTTTTCGTACAACAGTGAAGAGGTCGTCGGAGAGCATCTGTACAGCTATCCGAATGGCAGGAAAACTATTGTTTTCGAGCGTACTGGAGACGTATATACATTCAAATCAGATTCCAGGCTCAGAAAGGAGAATGCCCGGAGAGTCGGTCCGAAGTTGCTTTATGTCTCTGTCTGTTCCCAATTTGATGACAAAGACTGCTTGAATGTTTTCGAATGGGCCTCCAAGGAGATCTCTGTCCTTGTCGATCAGGATGTCTCTGCATGCCTCAATGCACTTGTCGATATGGCGAATACCGACGAAAGAATGTGGGAATACGTTTTGAAAGCAATACGTCTCGCGGGCCTCGGAATAATCGATGTATACCACAAGGGAAAGAACAAATCCTCTGCGGATGCGGGAACCGTTTCCCACTCAATTATGGATATCTGGGTCATGCACCATCGTGACGGAGTTCCAGGGGGGCTTCCGATCAGTGCAGAGTCTTCCGGAACCGTCCGCTTTCTGGCAATGATCGGACCTATCGTTCAAGCTCTGGCGAACGGAACGACTCTGGTGATCGATGAAATGGATCTGAGTCTCCATCCGGATCTGTGCAGGTGGATCTTCGGCCTGTTCCTTGACCCTATGGAGAATCAAAAAAACGCGCAGCTGATCGTGAATGTGCAGGATGTTTCGCTGTTGGACCAATCTCTGGTCCGCCGCGACCAGATCTGGCTGTCGATTAGGGATTTCGATACAGGCAAGGGACAGTTGAGAAGGCTCTCGGATTACAGCATCCGTAACGACCTCGATATTCGGAAAGCATATCTCAACGGCAGTTTCGGATGCAGGCCTTTCATAGTCCCAGATAAGGTGTTCGAGGACCAAGATTGACTCCAATGGCACACTTCACTTTCAGTTACCTCCCCCGCTTACGTTTATATTCCCCACCGCTCATAAATTTCTGAGAGGTGTGGTATGAACACGTACTACTACGATGGGATATCTTTCAGCAGCATCGACAATATGATCGATGCGGTCAGGCACGATGTGGATTTCAGCTTCGGGGACGCGGACCTCGACAGGATCCTCAGGGACAACGGAAGCGCAGACATTGACGGTCTGGGTCTTTCGACCAGTTCGGCCCTGAAAAGGCACAACTACAGTGAATACAGGAAACGCCGCAACGACATCATCGACCAGATCGTGTCCGAGATAAGGGAAGGCGTCGAGCTGGAACTGTTCCCGATAAGGGTCCCGTACACATACAACGTCATAGAATGCAGCGAATGAGTCTGACCCTGTTCTAAATAGTTGGTTCACAGTTACAGGTCTGTGTCAACACCTAAAAATCATCCGCGTTACAAGTCCCTCATGGTGAGGGAGCATCTCGCAGAGATGGTGGAACAGGGTCTGGTAACCCCGACAGGTCTCATCTCCCACGGAAGGGGAGAGGCCTTCGACTATCTTATGGGAGAGCACACCATAGCTCCCGCTCTGGAAGCGGAACGTGCCGCCGCGGCCTTCCTTCTGAAGGCGAAACGTCCGGTCGTCTGCGTCAACGGGAACTCCATCGCATTGGATCCCAAAGGTCTCATCGGTCTTGCAAAGGCCGTTCCGGCGAAGATGGAGGTCAACATCTTCCACCGCACCGAAGAGCGCATGAAACAGCTTGTGGACTACATGGTGTCCCAGGGAGCAGACGGAATTCTCGGTCTCAATCCCGACGAGAGGATCCCTAATCTCACCTCCGACAGAGCACTTTGTACCAAAGAGGGGATCTTTGATTCCGACGTCATCGTGGTCCCCATCGAGGACGGCGACCGCGCCGAGGCGCTCATCGCCATGGGAAAGATCGTCATTTCCATCGATCTCAACCCGCTTTCCCGCACATCCAAAGTGGCATCCGTTCCAATCTCGGACGAGATCGTCCGCGCGGTGGAGAACATCACGAAGTTCGTGGAGGAACTCCGCGGAAAGGACGAAGAGATCGAAAACATCATCAGCAGTTATTCATCGGTCAGGACCCGCAGGGACACCATTTCCTGCATATGCGGTTCCCTGATGGCCGAATTCAAGGAGGATTGACAATGGACGAACTGGTCAGAAAAGGCAGTCTGCGTCTCCACTGGGCATACGATCACATGCCCGTCCTGCAGGAGATCGACAAAAGATTCAGAAAAGAACAGCCCCTTGCAGGCCTCCGCATCGGAATGGCCCTGCACACTGAGGCCAAGACAGGAATGCTCGCGGTGACCCTTGCCAACGCAGGCGCGAAAATCTGTCTTGCAAGCTGCAACCCGCTGTCCACCGATGATTCGGTGGCCGCTGCCCTCCGCGAGGAGTTCGGGCTTGAGGTTTATGCCAAAAAATTCGAGAGCGACGAGGAATACTATTCGAACCTGAACAAGGTCCTCGACATCAGGCCGGATTTCGTCATCGACGATGGTGCCGACCTCATCACCATGGCACACACCTCCCGCCGCGAGGTACTTTCCAACATCAAAGGCGGAAACGAGGAGACCACCACCGGTGTCGTGCGCCTCAAGGCCATGGCAGCTGACGGAAAACTCGAATTCCCCGTGATGGACGTCAACGATTCGAAGATGAAATATCTGTTCGACAACAGGTACGGTACCGGACAGTCGGTCTTCGACGGATGGATGAACGCCACCAATCTCATCGTGGCAGGCAAACATGTCGTAGTGGCAGGTTACGGATGGTGCGGAAAGGGGGTGGCCATGAGGTCCAAAGGACTGGGTGCTCTGGTCACCGTCACCGAAGTGGACCCAGTCAAGGCCATCGAGGCCCGTATGGACGGTTTCGAGGTCAAACCCATGAGCGAGGCTGTCAAGACCGCGGACATGGTGTTCACCGTCACCGGATGCAAGGACATCGTCACCGCCAAAGACTTCGCCAACATGAAGGACGGATGCGTCCTCGGCAATGCGGGACATTTCGACAACGAGATCTCCAAGAAGGACCTCAATGACATCTCCGTCTCCAAAGAGCAGGTCAGGGATTTCATCGACTGCTACACCCTCAAGGACGGAAGGAGGATCTACCTCATCGGAGAGGGCAGGCTGATGAACCTCGCAGCAGGTCAGGGACACCCTGCCGAGATCATGGACACCAGTTTCTCCACTCAGGCAATGGCGATCGAGTACATGGTGGAGAACCACGACTCCCTTTCTAACGGGGTCATCAGGGTGCCCGACGAGATCGACGAGAAGCTCGCCCGCATCAAACTCGACACTCTGGGTATATCGATCGACTCGCTCACCGACGAGCAGTACAACTATATCCACAGCTGGCAGGAAGGAACCTGAGTTGCGCATAGCGATCATGACCGACAGTTACCGCCCCACCACGGACGGGGTGGTGACCGCCGTTCTTGTCACCCGCCGTGTGCTCGAGGAACTGGGGCATACGGTCTTCATCATCGCCCCCGATCCGGGGGAGGAATACCGGGAGGAAGGTGTCTATTACTTCCGTGCGGTCAAGTTCCGCAGTTATCCCGGATACTTCGTTCCTCTTTTCCCTTCGGACCAGTCGGACCTCATCCGCAAACTGAAACCGGATGTGATCCACATCAGGGGAGTGGCGTTCATGGCGGTGAAGGCACTGATCGCATCCCACAATACAGGCGTTCCCACGGTCCTGACCTATGACACAATGGTCACGGACGTCATCGAACAGTATTCTCCCATCAAGCTTCCGAAGAATGTACTGGTAGGGGGAGCTTCGAAATACATCCGTTTCCTTTTGAAGCGTCCCGACGCGGTGGCGGTGCCTACGCCGAGTACCGGAAGAGAACTCACCGAGGTCATCGGTGCAAGACCCAGGCGCATGGAGGTGATCCCCACCGGTATCGACACGGACCACTTCTCCCGCTCGGATGCAGGTCCTGCGATACGTGAAAAATACGGCCTTACAGGAAAGAGGATAGTCATCTATGTGGGCCGCCTCTCTTATGAAAAGAACATCGACCTTTTGATTCGTTCCATGAAGCTCATGGACAGGGATGTGGTGCTGATGGTCGTCGGACAGGGTCCTGCCGGAGACAGTCTTCACGAACTGGTGGAGAAGGAAGGTCTTTCGGACAGGGTCGTCTTTACAGGATACATATTCGATCAAGCCTTGGTCGACCACTATTCCTGTGCTGATGCATTTGCATCTGCATCAGTGTTCGAGACCCAGGGATTCACTGTTCAAGAAGCTATGTCCTGTGGATTGCCGGTCGCCTGCGGCAACGGCAGGGCTTTCACCGATTTCATTGTCAACGGAGAGAACGGATATCTCTTCGACCTCACA
Source organism: Eggerthellaceae bacterium (assembly GCA_963631655.1). GTDB lineage: Archaea > Thermoplasmatota > Thermoplasmata > Methanomassiliicoccales > Methanomethylophilaceae > Methanomethylophilus. Next base: position 10,210 of record CAVGRR010000011.1, on the reverse strand, counting down.
GAGGAGGATTGCGCACGCGCGATGAACCTCGCACTCAACGCTCCGGAAGACGTCAGGGCAAGGTCCAAGGAGACCGCCCTGGCCTACGGGCTGAAACCGACCACCGAGAGACTTGTGAAATTATACGAGGAAGTCATATCCAAAAAGAAAGAGGGTGCAAAATGAAGATCGTCGATGTCAATCCGTTCTTCATGCCGTATAACGGCGGGATCGAGAACAGGATGTATGATACCTCCCGCCTACTGGCGGCCAAAGGTCATGAAGTTACAGTTGTGACAGGCCGTTTATCAGATGATTCACCTGAGGAGGAGACCGTCGACGGGTTCAGGATCATCCGCTTGAAGTCGCGGCAGATCCGCCTTTATAACCCGCCGTTCATCTCTTCATCGGGCATCTCCGAAGCATTGGATTCAATAGACCCAGACATCGTGAATTTCAATTACCGCTGGGCCCCTAGTTACACAAAGGCGCTTCACAGATACGACGGAAAGAAGGTGTTCACCTATCACAACATGTGGGGTGAAGGGACAGGTATAATTGCCAGATTCTCCGAGTACAACGACAATCGTTTTGTCAAAACCCTGGAGACCTTTGACCATATCATCGCTGTGAGCGATTTCGTCCGCAACGACCTCATCCGCCGCGGATATTCTGAAAAATACATTACAACCGTACCCTCCTGCCTCCGCGGAGATGTCGTTCCGGGAGAGGGGAAGGGAGATTTCGCATTATCTTTGGGACGTCTTGTGAAGACCAAGGGTCTGAACTATCTGATCGAGGCCTTGCGGGACACCCCCCACAAACTGGTCCTCTGCGGAAAGGGGCCCGAAGAGCGCAGATTAAGGAAATTGATCGCAAAATACGGACTCGAGGACAGGGTCGAGATGAAAGGCTACGTCAGCGAAGAGGAGAAGAACAGGCTTATGGGGGACTGCAGGTTCTTCGTGATGCCTTCCCTTCATGAATCTCTGGGTCTTGCGGCCGAGGAGCTCATGGCCCATGGAAGGCCCATAATCTGTTCCGATGCGGACGGCCTTCCCGATACCGTGGGCGACGGCGGATACGTCGTGCCTGCCGGGAACAGTGTTGCTTTGGCACATGCAATGAACGACCTTTTCGCCGACGATGAGAAGTGCGACAGGCTGGCCGCCGAGGCCGTGAAGCGTGCGAAATATTTCGACTGGGACATTCATCTTCAGGGCATCGAGGATGTCTATCAGAAAGTGATCTCCGGCGAATACAAGGCCTCCGATGCACATTCCGACAAGGTGTGACAATGACAGCAAAGAAACCATTCCTCAGTGTCTACGGACACATCACCATCGATCAAATCGTCTCTGTGGAGAGGTTCCCCAACCTCAATGAGACCGTCGACATACTTTCGAAGACCACCACCCTGGGCGGTACCGGGGCGAATATCGCGATCGCGGCCGCCAAACTCGGGGTGCCCACCGCCATATGCGCGTTCGTCGGTTCGGACATCCCGATGAAATACGTTAAAGAGATGGAGGGTTCCGGCCTGATCACCGATGAATTGGTCACCGTGAATGATTTCGAGACGTCGCAGTGCACCGTTCTGAACGATGCGGAACTCAGGCAGAAGGTCATCTTCTATCAGGGCCCGCAGGGATACGCATCGCAGATCGGTAAGGACCTTCTGAAGAATGCACGTGAGTCGGAATGGGTGCACTTCTGTACCGGTGAGCCGGAGTATTATCTCCGTCTGATGTCTGAGCTGTCGGGCAACAGTGCCAGAGTGTCATTGGACCCCGCCCAGGAGACCTATCGTCTGTGGCCCGAGGAGAGGCTTTCCCGCGGGATCCCGATGGCCGATGCCGTGTTCTGCAACGAATACGAGGCGAAGGTCATCGAGGAGCGTATGGGCATCAGGTCCGTGTTGGACCTTGACAAGTCCCTGGTGGTCAAGACCCTCGGTGTCGCAGGAAGCATCGCACGCATCGGTGATGAAATTGTCGAGATCCCCTGCGTACAATGTGTCAAGGCGGTGGACGCCACTGGTTGCGGCGACACCTTCCGTGCCGGATTCTACTCCGGACTCTACCACGGTTATTCCGTGAAAGAATCCCTGATCCTTGCTTCTGCTGTTTCTTCTTTCACCATTGAACGTACGGGTGCATTGAACAACCTTCCCGAATGGCCCGCCGTGGAGGAGAGGGCCGCACCTTATCTGAGGTGAACCATGACCGTCATCGCGATCACCGGGACCCCCGGGGTCGGAAAGACCTCTGTTTCCGCAGAACTGAGGGCACGCGGATACGAAGTGGTGGACATAAACGAACATCTCCGTAAACACGGTCTGTTAGGTGAGAAAGACGTCGCCCGCGACACATACAATGTCGATATGGAAGCGTTGAACGATTCCCTCGAAGAGTACCGGAAAAAGGACGGTATTGTTTTCTTGGATTCACATCTGGCACATGAGACCGACTGTTCCAGGATCATCGTTCTCCGCTGCGATCCGAAGGTCCTTTCAGAACGTCTTCGGGCCCGCGGATATTCCGAGGAGAAGGTCCGCGAGAATGTCCAGGCGGAGATACTCGACGTGATCCTCTGCGAGGCCACGGACTCGGACATCCCGGTGAATGAATACGATTGTTCTTCCGGAACGGTTTCCGATGCAGTCGATTTTATAGAACGGATTCTTAAGGGAGAAACGGAAATCGGTCTGCCGGGTTCGGTGGATTGGACCGGAGAGATGGACGAATGGTTCTAGACAAGCACAGAAAAGAAGCAGACTTCACGTTGGCCCCCGTTGCCAAAAGACTGATCAACGTGAATCCCAACACGATCTCGTGGCTGGGACTTATCATGGCCGCCGTGAGCGGAGTCCTGCTTTACCTCAGCTGGGACTATCATTACATGTTATGCTTCGCTGCCATCGCGGTCATCGTTTCCGGTTATTTTGATGCATTGGACGGCAAGATTGCAAAGCTCGCCGGAAAATGTACCGTGAAAGGAGATTATCTCGACCACGTCTTCGACCGTTACGCCGATATGTTCATGATCGCCGCCATCGCCCTCAGCGGATGGTGCGACACCACCATCGGACTGCTCGCGGTCATCGGTGTCCTTCTCACTTCGTATATGGGTACCCAGGCCCAGGCCATCGGTGCCAAGAGGCTGTATGACGGACTTCTCGGAAGGGCGGACCGCGTAGTCCTCTGTTTCCTGTTCCCGATCATCCAGGGCATCATGCTCATCCTTGGATACGGGTCCTTCGAGCTCTTCGGTCACACCTTCACCTGGATGGAGATCATGATGATCTACTTCGCCGTCCTCGGCAACCTGACCGCGGTGCAGAGGGTATTGATCACCTGGAAGAATCTCGGTGAAGCTGAAAAGACCCAGACCGAAGAAAAAGATCACTGAGGCCCGGAGCGGTGTCCGCTTCCGGACTTGATCCTGTAGTAGCTCAGCGGATGCTTTATCTTATCGCATAGCGGGTCGGGATTGAAGCAGATCCCATTGGTCCGCATGGTGGAACACTCAGGAGGAGTGTAGCCGTCCGTTCCGTTGAGCTCTCCCGTGATGTGCTTGATCTGGTATTCCGACACGGATTCGTTGAAGTCAGGAGATACGGCAAATATCGCGACGATGTGCTGATAATCCAGTCCCAGAGTGTGCAGATACGACACAAGTGCGAATCTGGCACTGTGGGGGAGGTTCTGTCCTTCCTGTGCCATTGCGATGATGGCACGTATGCATGGCGGGAGGAATTCCTCTTTCATCTCTCCTCCGCCGGTGGGGCTGAGCCTCGCCTTCATCTCGTTCAGCGACAGTGAGATCAGATTTGTGTCCGATTTGACAGCTTTCTTCAGAGTGTCGTCCACCCTGAGCGGCAGTTCGCTCTCTATCCTCTGGCGGTAGGCGTTCTGGAGGACCCTGATGTACTTCTCGCGGGACAGGGTCACGTACCCGTCGTGGATGTCCATATTGATGAGGTTCCACTCCACGGCCTTCATGACGTAACTGTACCTGAGGAAATCACCGAAGTGGATCTCCACCTCATCGCCCGCATGACGGACGTTCATCTCGCATTCCTCGGAGACGATGTTTATGGAATCTGGGTCTTTTGAAAGTTTGGCGTTCAGGTGTTCCGCTTCGGCAAGGGCATATCTCTTCGTTAGCATCCTGTCGTCGATGCAGGAGACGAGGATCCTTGCATACGGATATGAAAGAACCTCCATGAGCCGGTTGAACTCCGAGTTTACCGAGGTCTCGGGAATGGTGTGGTCCTTGATCGCTCCGAGGACCCGATTCAGTCCGCGTTTGCGTGCTTCGGCATAAACTGATGAGGACAGCAGTGCTTCGAGACCTTCGGATTCGTTTCTGGCGAATTCAGCCGCCTCCTTAAGAAAAGGGTATCTCGCTGCGCGGAGACTGTCCATGTTGGGACATGCACGTTATGATAGTTAATCTGTCGGCCCGAAGGTCACGAACTGTTTGAGGTCCTCGATGACACGGGGGTCGTCGATGACCCTTGAAAGGTCCCCCGGTCCGGAGAACGGGCGGTGGGCAGCGATGGCGGTCGCTCTTTTCTTCCCTATGCCGGGAAGTGCGGACAGAGAGGACATGGGTGCTGTGTTGATATCGAAGGGTTGGGTGACGCCGGTGACGGAACGGAATCCCCAGTCGGTGATCCGCACATCGTAGCTCTTCTCCAGTTCGAGTTTGTACGGAACTCCGACCAGAAGGGGATATGACCCAGCCTGTCTGCCGAAGGTGGTGTTCCCGTCGTGGATCTCCATGTAGACGTCCTTCAGGAGGGTGCCTTTGGGGACCATGCGGACCAGCATCTCGTGGTCGATCTCGTCGCGGACGGATTCCTTGAATTTTTTGAATCTCTTCTCATTTATGCGGACGTTGAACGGTCTTCTGGATCCGATGACCTGACGGATGTTGATGCGGCGCACAAGAAGTCCTTCGTCGAGCACCTTTTTCAGAAATGCCATGTCGAGTTTGTAGGTCTCCGCGGATTCCTCGTCCAATCCGCAGATTATGTTCAGTCCGGGAAGGATCTTAGGGAGGCCTGTGGGGCCTCTTTCGGAGCCGATCTCGTTGATGATCCTTATCGCTTCGAGCACCTGTTCCGCGGTGCTGTTGAGGTTGTTCGCCTCACCGACCGCGGGGTCGGCGGACTCGAGTCCCAATGCAAGGACGTTACCCGAGGAACAGTTGTCAGCGAGGATACGGATGATCTCCTTTGACTCGTCTGGGTATGTTGCGATCACTGCGGGATTCGCGTTGTCCACGCACAGGTTGCAGAAGCCCAAGGCGTTCAGCCCTTCGAAGAGTTTCCTCACTGCAGAGGGCACCGGACGGGGCAGTCCGGACTCGAAATCCGTGGAACCGTAGGACACGATGCAGGTTTGTCCGCCGATGCGGACGTTCTTTACCCCCAGTTCTTTCAGTTTCGTCGCTTCGGCGAGGATGTCCTCGGGACTGCGCATAAGAGGTTTTCCTTTGAGTGGTTCCACACAGAAGGAACACCCTCCGGAGGCGTATCTGTGGCATCCGCGGTAGGTCTCGATCTCCACCATCAGCGGCTGCGGGAAATCCTGGTGCTGGGTGACGATATCTGCGCCTAATAGCATCCATCTGTTCCATTCGTCGAGGGTCCTTCTCCTCTCTCCGATCTCCTTTCCGGTCATTCCGTCGTAGAGGGAAGCGGCAAGGTCCTGACAAATACGAAAATCGAAGAGTTCCGATTCGGGAGCGTAGGCCGCGGAACCGCCGATCCAGGTCCATCCCTTCATTTTCGGGACCCATTCGCGTATCTCCTTCAGGGACATCGGCATAGAGCGGAGATACTTGCCTGGCACTGTGTTGCCAGACAGGAGTACGGTAACATCCGCGTCGGGAAGTTCCCGGCTGTTGCGGAGCATATCCACCGAAATGTAGGTGACCTCGCCCCCCGCATCGACGGCCGCACCGGCTATCGCACGTATCATCGGGGATATGTACGGAGGTACGCCCAAGGCTGCTGGGTCATCGATGTATCCGTCGATGAGGACCACCTTGACGGGGGATTTCTTGCGGGTCATGTCGGATTTTTCCTATACCAAATATCTATAAAAAGGAAGAGCATTAGGGTGTTTTAAGAGATTCGAAGAATTTCTTACGAAATTCGTAATCGGAGGAAGAAACATGAGTCTTTTCAAGAAAAAGAACAACGAGCCGGCACCCGCTGCCGAGAAGAAGGAACTGACCGTCGAGGAGCGTCTCGCCCTTGCCAAGAAGCCCGGAATCGACGCCATGAAGATGCACCCCTACTACGGCGGAAAGATCGAGACCGTGCCCAAGGCCTGCATCAGGTCTTTCGACGACTTCTCCATCTGGTACTCCCCCGGAGTCGCGGAGCCCTGTAAAGATATCGCCGCCAACCCCGAGAAGGTCTACGAGCACACCTGCAAGTGGAACACCGTGGCCGTCGTATCCGACGGTACCCGTGTACTGGGACTCGGAGACATCGGACCCGAGGCCGCCATGCCTGTCATGGAAGGAAAATCCATGCTCTTCAAGTACCTCGGTGGTGTGGACTGCGTCCCCATTTGCCTTGACACCAAAGACCCTGAGAAGATCATCGAGACCGTCAGGCTCATCGCCCCCTCTTTCGGAGGAATCAACCTCGAGGACATCTCCAACCCGAAGTGCTTCGATATCCTCGACGAACTCAGGAAGGACTGCAAGATCCCCGTATGGCACGACGACCAGCAGGGTACCGCAACCGTCGAGGTCGCAGGTGCTATGAACGCCATGAAACTCGTCGGAAAGAAGTTCGAGGACGCCAATGTCACCATCCTCGGAGCCGGAGCTGCATCCATCGCCATCGCAAGGCTGCTCCTCGCCACCGGATTCAGGGCGGACCACCTCTGTATGTGCGACTCCAAGGGAATCCTGAACATGTCCAGGACCGACCTCGATGCCGCACACAAGCATAAGAGGATCATCGCCGACAAGACCAACGGTGCCGGAAAGACCGGAGGACTCAAAGAGGCCATGGAGGGCGCAGACCTTCTTATCGCCGCATCCAAGCCCGGACCCGGAACTATTCCCCCCGAGTACATCGACGCAATGGCCGACGACCCTGTCATCTTCGCCACCGCCAACCCCGTCCCCGAGATCTGGCCCTGGGAGGCAAAGGAGCACGGCGTGAAGGTGTTCGCCACCGGACGTTCCGACTTCCCCAACCAGGTCAACAACTCGATGGGATTCCCTGCGATCTTCCGTGGAGTCCTCGATGTAAGGGCAAAGACCATCACCGACGAGATGTGCATCGCGGCGGCCACCGAGCTCGCCAAGTGCGCAGAGGAGAAGGGTCTGACCGAGGATTACATCATCCCCAACATGGCTGAGGAGGACGTGTTCCCCAGAGAAGCAGCCGCTGTCGCCATGAAGGCCATCGAGCAGGGTGTCGCCCGCATCAAGATGAGCCGCGAAGAGGAATACGACAACGCTGCCAGGATCATCAGCAGGTCCAGGAAGCTCACCCAGTCCATGATGGACAACAAGTTCATCAAACCCTACAACGAGTGATCCCGCCCGGGGGCCTCCGGCCCCCTGACGGGTCAACATAATTCAGTTTTCAGGAAAGGTCAGTTTGACCACATTCGTGCCTACTTGCACATTGAAGGAATTTGCCACAGGAAGGCATTTCGCCTTGAGAAGATAAGCGACCGGGATGTCGAGTCCGCGGTCGGAAAGGGATTCGAAATTCGCCATCCCTTTTGCCAGGAAAAGGTCTGCCTGGGACATTTCATCGAGCATATCTTTGTCACCGATCTCTGCGGGGATACCGACCGCAAATGCGCCCGTGGTGACGATCCTGTCGAGTTCCTTATCAAGACCGATCCTTTTGGCATCTTCAAGGGTGACATCGTTCAGGATAGGCACTCCTTTCACCACTCCGACCACGCGTTTTCCCATCGAACGGAGTTCCCTGATGAGGATCTTGTCGAACTGGCTCTCTCCGCAGTTGTCGAATGCGTAAAGGATGGTCTTCGACCGTTCCACTATGGCTTTCAGTTTATCGCATTCGTCAAGTCCGATCTCCTGTGCCAGCAGCTTATCGAAGATCATTTCGAACTCTTCCGGGGAGTCTATGGCGATGCCGGAACCGAAGTCCATGATGTTCCCGATGATGGCAACAGATACTGCAGTACGGAACCTGTCATCGCTCTCCTCCACCGCTTTCTGAACCCTTTCGAGATATGTCCCAGCAATGCGGTCCGCGTCGATCTTCATCTCACGATACGGGTCATTGCAATGCACGGTATCATACGCCAGCCGGTGCACCTTGGTGGCGATCTCCGCCGAACATACTGAGGGATCCATCAGTCCGGAATAGAGTGCCATACACTTCCTGACCGCTTCGAATTCCAGGCCGGTCCCGGCAAGGCGGGACTGGAACAGTACGCGTTTCATCAGGCAGGGGCCGCAATCCGCACAGGTCTTCATGCCATGTGATTCGCCGCAGACCTATTTATACTGGGGCCGTCGGTTTAACCTTTGCTTTATATAAGAGTATCATATCCGTTCGACTATGGCTACTGATAAAATATGCTCTTCCTGCGGAAAGAGGCTCATCGGCCACGGCAACACTTTCTTCAAGTGCCCCAAATGCGGGGAAGTCGAGATCGGAAGGTGTGCCACCTGCCGCGACCAGAGCGTTCCTTATGAATGTCCCAAATGCGGATTCATCGGACCTTGAGGGATTCGAATGGCAGAGATCTATTCCGTTTACGAGGTATTCCCTGACGGAGATACCACCGATGTCGCCGCCATCGCGGCCAAGCTCGCCGACCTTGTCCCTGCCGGTGTGAAAGTTCAGAAGACCGAGGTCCGCGACCACGTCTTCGGACTCAAGAAGGTTTACGCAGAGTTCCTTATCAACGCTGACGATGAGAACATCGGAAGCAAGCTCGAAGATGCTCTTTCTGGCATCGAGGGCGTCGGAAGCATCGAGTGCGTATCCTCCACCAACGTTTGAAACTTCAACAATCCCGGGTCTCCTCGGGATTTCTCCCTTCTTTTTTCAGAATTTCTTGTACATCCCGTTAGAGCCTTTGCGCTTGTAAACGGTGGCGACGTACGTGCGGATCGCTATCCAGTAAAGGGTCGGCAGGTGGATGTGCCACCAGCCTTCGAACGTCCCTTTGAGGTATTTCTCGTAGGATTCGTGGTTCTCGGGGCTTTTCGCGTATTGTCTGAAGCACCTGTGGGACATGTGTCCGCTGGAGCGGATCTTCATTATCGCGTTCCTGCGGAGGACCTCCTGATTGTCTGGAAACAGGCGGTCTACTTCACAGTATGCCTGGATCTCCGCACGCCCTCTGGCGTCAGGGTCCTGACTGCTCAATGATTCGGTGTGCTGACGGTATGCATAGAGGGGTCTGTCATAGATGCAGATCCTTTCGCATTTCTCGACGCACTTGTATGTGTGGATCACGTCCTCGGACATGGTGTCCTCGAATAGAAGATCGTTGTTGACAAGGAAATCCCTGCGGAACAGTTTGCTCCAGGTCGATACGGGGAAGATGTCGCGGTTGCGGGCATCGATCGCCTCCTTCCTGTTCAGAACGAGGCGATGATACTCTTTTCCGGGCTTCTCTTTGACGGTGCCGTTCGCATCCGTGTTGATGAAATTGCAGCAGACGAGGTCCGAACCGGTCTCTTCGATCAGCTTCACCATATCTTTGAGGAAGTCCTTCGAAGGGGCGTCGTCCACGTCGAGGAACCATGCGTATTTTCCTTTGGAATCCACAAGACCCAGATTGCGGTTTCCGCCCAGTTTCAGGTCCTTGTCCTGGAGGATCAGGCGGGAGTCCTTGCGGGAATCTACGATCGATTCTACCTTTTTTACAGTGTCATCGGTGCTGCCTGCATCTACCACGAAGACGATCTCGAAGTCATCGTATGTCTGCGCGGACAGGAACCCGATGCAGTTGTCAAGGAATTTGGCGCCGTTGCGGATGGGGACTATGACAGAAACGGAAACAGATTGATCAGGAGTGTCCAATTGACCGCCTCCTGAGGAACGAATGAGATTTTCCGTCCGGGGCATCAGAAATACGTCCCGGATTGTTCTTTCTTGCCATAATCAAAATCCATCCAACTGTGATGTTGCTCCTGGTTTATGGCACTTATGACATATAGTTTGTTAGTTGTTATTTTGGCATCTGAATTCAAA
>CAVGRR010000010.1:0-45857 GCA_963631655.1 Eggerthellaceae bacterium | reverse complement strand
CTTCGGAGAGTCCGGTCTTGCTGCAGGTTGCTGCAACAGCGGGGATCGTCTCCTCAGTGTGCTTGGCCTTCTCAGTTACATTCTGAGCCTCGATCACCTTGTTGCAGACGGAACAGTGGGTTCCGGCCGTGAGTCCGGTAGAGGTGCAGGTGGGTGCGACGGCGGCATCGGTGACCTCGGTGTGTCCCGCATGCTTCTTCACTACCTCATCAGCTTCGAGAAGGGTCCTGTGATCCTCATCTGCGTAGTACTTGCCGCAGCTGCACCTGTAATACAGAATGTTTCCGTCCTCGGTGCAGGTGGCATCCACAGCATCGACCTTGGTCAGAGTATGAGCTGCAATCTTCACATCATCAAGTTCGATCTCATTGGTTCCCGCTGCATCGCTGAAATACTTACCGCAGTCGCACTTGTAATATGCAAAGTGTCCGGCCCTGGTACAGGTCGCATCCTCTGCTGCTACAAGAGTGAGCTTGTGGCTCGCAGGCAGGGTAACACTGTCGAGTGTGATCTGGGTCTTCGCATCCGCATCGGAGTAGAGGTTTCCGCAGACGGTACATTCATAGTAGTGGAAATGTCCCGGATCACTGCAGTTGGGATCGACCGCTTTGACAAACTCGAGAGTATGAATAAGAGACTCTCCACCGAATTTCAGGTCCTTTCCGTTCAGAGGGACACAGGAGACAGACTTCAGCAGAGTGATGGTGTAGCCATCCTTTGCTGATTCGACAGCCTCTTCGAGAGTGTCGGCGTAAAGTACAGATCCTTCAGTGTCGGTGATTGATGCGACGGTTGCATCGGATTTTTCCTCGATCTTGTAGACCGAGAAGTGGGTTGTCTTGAATGAGATCTTTTTGTTCACAGAGTCGTAATCACAATCGAACAGCTCCATCCACCCTTCATCGGTGACAAATGCGACATAGATGTCATCAGCGGTCTTTCCTTCACCGAGATCATAATCCAGAGTGATGGTCACTTTTCCGCCTTCGAACTCGTGGACAGATTCGTCACCGACCGTCAGACTGACGGAGATGACCGCAACGGCATCAGACACAGCATTTGACATGGCCTCGGTCAGTTTATCCGCGACATCAACCAAAGCGATCTTTTCGATGTCCATACGGAAGGCTGCAGTGTCCTCCTTGTTCTCGGTGACCTTGCCAAGAACGCCTGTCGGGACATCCACAGCGACGGAATCTCCGGAGGTACCGGTCTTGATCTCAAGCGATTCGATGGTTCCATCGCTGGAAACAGATTTGATATTCTTTGTTTCGACCTGAACTGCGCCCTCAGCAGCATCCATTTCTGTCTTTGTCGCTCCGCTTGTGAGCATGGGGATTGCGGTCTGTTTAACAAACCAATAATCCTCATTACAAGCAACACACTTACTTCCTGCGGTCAGACCGCCCTCTGTGGTGGTTGCAGGTTTGGCTGCAACAGGGGTGGGAGTATGTCCGGCTGCGATCTTCAGATCGGCCTCGGAAACTTCGACGCCGCGAAGGAAGTCCTTGTTGCACACAGAACAGTGCTGGTGGGCCTTGGTTCCGTCCTTGGTACAGGTCTTGGAGACTTCGTCCACATTGACAAGGGTGTGTGCAGGAATCTTCAGATCCTTTGCAGTCACTTCGACATTATCAAGGAAGTCCTTTCCGCAAACAGTACAATGCTGGTGAGCCTCGACTCCGTCCTCAGTACAGGACTTGTCCTTCTTTGCAACATCTTCAAGAGTGTGTCCGGCTGCAACCTTCACATAATCGTTGGATACTTCAGTATCCTCGACAAACTTCTTACCGCAGACGGAACACATATTGTATGTTATGTTTCCGTCCTCGGTACAGGTCTTGTCCTTTGCAGCGACAGCAACGATAGTGTGTCCTGCTTCGATTTTCAGGTCTTCAGCACTCTTTTCTTCATCTCCGACGAAGTCCTCTCCGCAGACGGTACAGTGCTTGTGGGCTTTGATTCCGTCGGTGGTACAGGTCTTCGCATCTTCGGCGACATTGATGAGGGTGTGTCCCCTCACGTCGATCTTTAGCGTCTCGGTCCGGGTCTCGAAAGCGTCATCTTTGAAAGTGGCGGTATATGTCCTGGAACCTTCTTCGGTACAGGTAGCTGCAAGAACAGTGACGTGGACCAAACCATCCTCGGTCACCGCATCGGAACAGTCCTTACAGACTTTAGTGGCCTTACAGGCATGTTCATTCCAAACATAGGTAGGTTCACCGTAACTGTGGCCTTTTGCTTCCACAGTCTTCTGAGCAACAAGGATCTCTCCGCAGACGGAACACTTCTTTCCTTCGGTGAGTCCGGTTGAGGTACAGGTGGCTGCAACTGCAGGAATGATCTCTTCGGTGTGGGCGGCCTTCTCGATGATGGTCTGAGCAACAAGGATCTCTCCGCAGACGGAACACTTCTTTCCTTCGGTGAGTCCGGTTGAGGTACAGGTGGCTGCAACTGCAGGAATGATCTCTTCGGTGTGGGCGGCCTTCTCGATGACGATCTGAGCAACAAGGATCTCTCCGCAGACAGAACACTTCTTTCCTTCGGTGAGTCCGGTTGAGGTACAGGTGGCATCCTTTCCTTCCATCACAATTTCAGTGTGTCCGAGCGCAGGAGTGGTCTCCTGGGCTTCGAGAACCTCTCCGCAGACGGAACAGACCTTTCCATTGACGACACCGGGTTCGGTACAGGTGGCGGCCCTTGAGGCCACCTCCTTTTCGGTATGGGGCAGCTTTGCAAGTGTCTCCTCTTCAACAGTGGTCTTGGTCACTTTGTCGGCCTTGAGCACGATTCCGCATCCGGAACATATGTAATACTCGTTGTTTCCGGCCGCGGCACATGTTGCAGAAGCCTTGTCGTGCTTCTGCAGGTCGTGTCCTTCCACGGGGACCTCAGGGCTGTATCCTGTGGAAAGGGTTCCGTCGCAGAGCATAAAGGTCTTTCCTTTCAGATTCTCCGCAGTGATCTCCAGGGAGTTTCCGTCCGCATAGAAGGTCATGCCCCAGAACGAATACTCGCTGTAAACAGTTGTCAATCCGTTACCGAAGGTTATCCTGCAAAGGGATTTGCATCCGGCGAAAGACATTTCAATCGAATTGCCCAGGAATGCGAGTTCGGCAATCTCCGTGACAGAATCGGGGATGTTGACCGCCGTGATCTTATCCGCGAAAACAAACGCATATGTGGAGATTATCAGGGTTCCGTCGGGAACGGTGTACTCGCCCGTCTTTCCGGGGAGGACGAACATCAGAACTGAGCCGTCCTTGCTGAATATCGCTCCGTCGACGGCTTTGTAGTCAGGGTGATCGTCGCTGATGACGACTGTCTTGAGTGACGAACAGAGTCCCAGCGCAGAAAGCATCTCCATATCGGAGAAAGAGTCTGCAAGAACGATCTCGGTAAGAGTGCGGCAGCCGTAGAAAGTGTACATTGAGTTGAAACCCACTAGGGTTTCAGGCATTGTATAAGATACATCTGCCCTGCCGGCTGGATATGCCACCAGGGTGGTCTTGCCGGAATCATAGAGCACTCCGCCCACTGAACAGTAGTCTGTGCATCCCGCAGCCACTTTGATAGATGTCAGATGGATGCAGTTGACGAACGCATCGGCACCGATCTCCTCCACAGAACCGGGAACGATGAACGTCGCATTGTTCCTCAGGGACGGATACATGATCAGTTCGGACATGTCCTTACTGTAAAGGACACCGTCCACGGAACAATAATCCTCGTTGCCGCTGTCGACATCGATGGCTGTCAGAGAAATACAGCATCTGAACACATCTTCCTTGATCGTTGTGACAGATGCGGGTATCGAAACATAGGTCAGACCAGTACAGTTCTCAAATGCGCCGTAGCCGATACTCGTGACCGAGTCCGGGATGGTCACAGACGTCAGGGAACTGCATCCGTAGAACGCATAATCACCGATAGATACGACGGATTTTCCGATAGTGACAGAAATAAGGTTGCTACATTCGTAGAAAGCGTTGTCTCCGATACGGCCGATGGAGTCTCCGATCACGATCTTTGTAATGGAGTCTCTGTATATGGACCAAGGCGCAGATGAATCTTCATCGGACCCATAATCAAGTATGAGGCCCGAACCGGATATCGTAAGAGTTCCGGTCTCCGAATCGAATGTGTATCCGACGTTCACGATCGCATAGTCGGAGAAGTGGTTCGTCTCGAAGGTCACATAACCGTCCACATAGCTGCAGGTCATTTCTGTGTATAAGCCGTTGTTGATGTACCATACCTTCACGCAGGCGGGGTCCTGACCCTCTTCCAAGGTATAGGGGACCTTGACGATTGCCTTTCCGCTGCCGAAGTAGGTATTGGAACCGAAGGTGATGCGGTATACAGGACTGCCGCCCACGAGTTCCTTCATACTTTCCTTTTCCGCACTGTCCAAAGCGACGACTCCGAGTTCGGCATCACCGGTGACGAAGTTCTTCACGGCGGCACTGTCGAAAGAGACGGAACTTCCACTGACATCGATGCTGAAGACCGTGCTCTCATCGGAGGATGCGGATTCCTTCACCTTGTTAAGCACATCTGCAGGCAGAACGACCCTGTCGTTTTCGGAATCGACGGCATACGTGGAATCCGAAATTCCCTTGGCGGCGAACACAGGTTTGAAGGTGGTGTCCTTGGTCAGGACGAATTCTTCGGTGAGTCCGTCCCAGCCGACATAGATGTAAGTGTGCTGATCATCAGCATCCTTGGAGGCATCGGGATACTTGATGTCGTTGATCGTGGCACCGTAATCGTATTTCTCTTCTGAAACGGTCGTTCCGTCGACAACGAAGGTGACCGTGTACCGGATTGTATCCCAGACCGCGGTGAGCACTACATTCTCAGCGGGCATGGTCTCAGGGAAGGTATATTCGGTGCTGCCGTCCTGGGTCCAGTACTTGAAGGTGTGACCGGCCCATGTCGGAGATGCAGGTTTTGTGATGGAAATACCGCTAACCTCGCGGATGGCGTCGACGGAGGATCCTCCGGCAGAGTCGAACACGATGGAGTACTCCTGCTTCACCAGTTTGCCGTCGGTTCCTTTGAACGAGTAACCGGCCATGTTCTCAGCGTTGACAGAGAGTTTGGTCTCACCATTGATGTCGTAGAATGTAAGGCCGTCGAAAGAGTAGGAACCGAGTTCGGTGATGGACTTGCCGAATACCACAGAAGTAAGCGCTGTACAGTGATAGAATGCACCGGATTTGATAGAGGTGACAGAATCCGGAATGATAACGGAGGTCAGTGCAGTACAACTGTCGAATGCATAATCCTCGATGGATTTGAGGGAATCTCCGAATTTCACAGTTTCGAGAGAGGTACAATCGTAGAATACAGACCTTCCGATGGATTTGAGGGAATCTCCGAATTCCACGGAAGCGAGTGACGTGCACTTGGAAAGTGCATTCTCTTCGAGGGATTCGACGGAACCGAGGTCAATGGAAACCAGAGCTGCACAACCCATGAATGCACCTATTCCGATGGAACGGACAAAATCGGGAACAGTATAGCTCTCGTCAGTCTTACCTGCAGGATAGCAGATGAGGACCATCTTGCTCTTGTTGAAAAGAACCCCTGCCTCATCCGAACAGTACTCAGTATTATCTGCATCGACGGTGAAGTTTTCCAGTGCAGCACACGCACCGAAAGCCATTTCCCCGATGGAACCGACGGATTTACCGAGGGTCACGGATTTAAGGGCCTTACAATATATGAACGCATATTCTCCGATCGATTCGACAGAATCCATCGTCACGGATTCCAGTGCGGTACACATACCAAATGCGGCCATATCGAGGGCCTTGACCGATGAAAGATCCACTGATTTGAGCACCTCATTGAATGCAAATGCCTCATATCCGACAGATTCCACGGAATCCGGAACGGTATATGATTCAATGCCGTTGCCTGCGGGGAATTGGATCAGGATTGTCATATCTTTATTGAAAAGAACCCCGTCCATGGAACAGTAGTAACTATTGTTCTCATTGACAGCGAATGATTTCATAGACACACATTGTTCAAAGACGCCCTCTCCAAGAGAACTGACTGATTTCCCGAGCTCTACGGTCTCGAGTGAGGAACAATATGCGAATGCATATTTTCCGATCGACTCCACGTAATCCGAAAGGACCACTTCCGTGAGAGATCCATACTCATAGAACGCATATGTTCCGACGGAACAGACCGTTCCGCTCACAACAACCTTCTTGACCGAGTCCTTGTAGGAGTACCACGGCGCATCGGAAGCTGAGGAATAATCCTTCATAGCCACCGAACCGGAGATCGTGAGCGTACCGGTGGTTTCATCGAAATCGTATTCGAGGAGGGTCTTCCAGACCGCGGTGACGGTGATGTCCTCTGCAGGCATGGTCGTAGGGAAAGTGTATTTGTTCTCACCGTCGACAGACCAGAATTGGAAGATGCAATCCTCTTTTTCAGGGTCGGCAGGAACTGTGATCTTATCACCTTCGAGATAGGTCATGGTATTCGTTTTGCCGTCTCCGAGGTCGCAGATCAACTTCCAGGTGGTCTGCCTCACAAGTTTGCCGTCGGAACCTTTGAATATGAATCCCTTCAGATTATCCACGGTCGCTTCTAGCTTATTCTCGAGATCGTCCGCATTGAAAAATGCTACACCACTGAATGCATTGTCTCCGATAGATGTGATGGTATCGGGAATAACCACATATGTGAGGGCACCACAATTTTGGAACGCACCCTGGGCGATTGATGTAACAGAATCACCGATGGTCAAAGAAGTGAGTGATTTGCAACCCTCAAATGCAGAAAATCCGATAGACGCAACAGAATCAGGAATTGTTATAGACTTAAGTGCCGTACACCCCTGGAACGTCTCATGCTCGATTACTGTAATCGAATTAGGGAGTGTCACGGAGAGTAGGGAAGTACAACCTGAGAACGCACTAGAAATATACTTGACGGAATCTGGAATAATCACAGAGGTCAAACGAGTACAGCCGGAGAATGCCTGAGATCCGATGTAGTTAACCGATGACGGAACTTCGAAAACAATATCCGTCTTGCCTGCAGGATATTGAACCAAATCATACATTGATTTGCTATAAAGTACTCCGTTGACAGAACAATACCTTCCATTATCACTGTCAACAGATATTGATGTTAGGGAACTACAATATGCAAATACTCCTCCGGAAATGGAGGTTACTGATTTGCCGATAGATACAGAGGTCAATGATGTACAGCTGTTAAATGCAGAATCCTCGATTGATTTGAGGGTATCAGGAAGAACCAATGTTGTCAAAGATCTACAACCTGCAAATGCAGCGCCCTGAATGGTCACAACAGCGTTTCCGAAGGTGAGCGATGTGATAGAACTGCAACCTGAGAACGCACTATATCCGATTGTGGCAACAGAATCCCCGATGACCACAGTAGTAAGTGATGAACAATTGTAAAATGCAAAACATCCGACGCTTTCCACGGAACCCTCTATTTTCACCACCTTGATAGAACCATGATATGTTCTCCACGGCTGATCCGAACCATAGTTATAATCATACATCTTTCCGGAACCGCTTATTGTGAGAGTTCCGGTGGCGGAGTCAAAAGTGTATGTAACATTTTCTCCGCAATGACTGTCCTCCCAAATTGCTGTGAGGGTTATGTTCTCGGCAGGCATAGTGTCAAAGAAGTATTCATTGGTGCCGTCCAGTGACCAGTATTTGAAGTTGTATCCATCTTTGGTCAGAGTTTCAGACGGAGCAGAGATCTGTGTGCCGTAATCCTGTGTAATCGGACCCACCGAAGGAGTTCCTCCGTCGGTGTTGAAAGTAATGGTGTACTGGTTAACTTTCCAAACTGCTGTGAGAGTTATGCTCTCGGCAGGCATTGTCTCGGGGAAAGAATAAACGTTTTTGCCGTCCAAAGACCAATACTGGAAGGTGTGACCAGCCCACATGGGTTCATCGGGAACTATTACAGTGTCGTCTTTGACATATAATGTCACAAACTTGCTGCCGTTTCCGAGATCGAAGGTGATGTTCAGAGTTGCCTGTTTGACAAGTTTTCCTTCGGAACCTCTGAATATGTAACCAGCCAGATTTTTAGCGGTAGCTGCAAGTTCATCTGTACCATTGGTATCGTACAATGTCCGTCCGTAGAATGCATTGATTCCGATTGAGGATACAGAACTCGGAACCGCAATTGACGCAAGTTTGGTACATCCGCTGAACGCAAAGTTTCCAATGGTTGTAACAGAACTGCCGATGACCACAGTAGTGAGGGATTTGCAGTCGAAGAATGCCTCAGTCCCGATCGAAGGGACGGAACTGCCGATGACCACAGTAGTGAGGGCGGTACAACTACTGAACACGTGGACTCCAAGAGATGTGACGGAGTCTGGGATGATTATTGAGGCAAGAGAAGTACAACCAGAGAACACACAGTCTTCGATTGTTGTGACGGAGTCTGGGATGGTGAGGGAGGTGAGGGATTTACAGCTAGCGAATGCTGAATATCCGATGGTTGTGACGGAATCTGGAATATTCACGGAGGTGAGAGATATGCAACCAGAGAATACATTGCCTAGAATAGAGGTAATGGAATTCGAGAGGGTCACATCAGTGAGTGAACTACAATCCCAGAACGCATCGCTTTCGATAGATGTGACGGAATCGGGGATGGTCACGGAAGTGAGAGAAGAACATCTGCTGAACGCGAACTCCCAGATGGTTGTTACTGAGTCGGAAATTACGTATGCCCCCACCTTACCCTCCGGATATAGAATCAGAGTGGTCTTGTCTTTATCAAAGAGTACACCGTCTTCAGAACTATAGGCAGTATTGTTTTTGTCAACATCGATCGTAGTTAAAGAGGCGCAGTTATAGAACGGTGAATACCCGACATATCTGACGGAGTCGGGAATAGTTACGGAGGTAAGAGATGCACATCCGCTGAATGCATAACTTCCGAAAGTTGTTACAGAATCTGGAATCTGATATATTCCGATCTTACATGCAGGACATTGGACCAAGGTAGTCTTGTTTTTATCAAAGAGTACACCGTCTTCAGAACTATAGGCAGTATTGTTTTTGTCGACATCGAATGTTGTTAAAGAAGTACAAGAAGCAAACGCATAGTCTCCGATGGATGTGACAGAATTGCTTATAGATACAGTGACGAGAGAGGCACATTCACAGAACGCATACTCTCCGATAGATGTGACAGAATCTCCGATAGTTACAGATTTGATGGAACTCTGATATGACTGCCAAGGCGCTGTACCCCAAGAGTAATCATCCATCGCACCGGTTCCACTGATGGTAAGTGTTCCGGTCAAAGGATCGAATGTGTAAGTAACTTCACTTCCGCATGAACCGGAAGGGAGATCCCCCCATACCGCAATAAGAGTGATGTTCTCGGCAGGCATAGTGTCAAAGACATATTCGTTGGTACCGTCCTTGGACCAGTATTTGAAATACAACCCTTCTTTGGTCAAGGTTACGGATGGGGCAGAGATCTGTGTGCCACAATCCTGTTTGATTGAATCTACCTCAGGAGTTCCTCCGTCGGTGTTGAAAGTAATGGTGTACTGGTTAACTTTCCAAACTGCTGTGAGAGTTATGCTCTCGGCAGGCATTGTCTCGGGGAAGGAGTATTTGCTGTCACCGTCCGCTGTCCAGTATTGGAAAGTGTACCCGCCTCTTTCGGGATCTGCAGGGACGGAAATACTGTCCCCCGCATTATACCGCACAACGGTCTTGGTACCGTCCCCATAATTGAAGACGATTCCCTGGATCGGCTGTTTCACGAGTTTATTAGCAGTGCCAGTAAATGTGTAACAGGACAGATTCGCAACAGTGACCTCAAGTTCGGTCTTTCCACCTGTATCATAAAATGTCGTGCCTTCAAAGACGGATTCTCCGAGGTAGGAAAGATTATCGGAGAAAACCACGGAACTGAGTGCAGTACAAGAAGCGAATGCACCTGCTTCAAGAGAGGTGACGGAACTGAGGTCCACGGCAGTAAGAACACAACAGTCAGCAAACGCATATTTTGTGAGGGACGTTACCGCACCGAAATTCACGGATGTGAGCGATCCGCACCCGAGGAACGCCTCGGTTCCGACAGTGGCGGCGGGCCCGAGGTCCACAGACTCGAGTGAGGTGTACTTGTGGAACGCATGCGAACCTACATAGGTCACTGAATCCGTGATCACAACTTTTTTGACATTATCCGCATAAGAATACCAGGGGAAATCGCTACCATATTTGGAATCAATCATCGCACCCGAACCGCCGATGGTAAGCGTCCCGGTCGAAGAATCGAAACTGTATGTGACGTTATCTCCGCAACTACCGGAGTACGCGGCAGTTTCATCCGCTTCCGTTTCTTCAGAATTATCAAACAGAACAAACGCCGACACACATACAAGTGCGGCGATAATCAACAATACCGATCTTTTCATAAAAATAACCTCGGATCAAAACCCCGATGTCCCGGCCCTTCCCTGAAAATCTTAAAAAGAACGGGAAGACCGTATCCGGTGGGCAGAACGACAAACCTGTGCAGACCGCTGTCCGACCCTGGAACTTTCGTAACATCACGGAGCCCTCAAGGGCCCCTGCAGAGAACTTCATAAACTTCTCTGCGGAACGGAAAAACCGCCCTCCCCCCCCCTCGACCATTTTTCAAGGGAAAGAGCAGGAACAGAACCCAATGCACGGATAAACGGGCATTAGGTATAAAAAAGATTTGTAGTTCTTACAAAATTTTACAGCAACGGAGACGGATCATAAGAACAAAACTGTACTCGATACAAACCATAAATCACAATAATGGAGGAATCCACTAATATCGGAACACCGCAGAAGTTCAGTTCCCATCAAGTTTCTGCCTGATGTCCGCCAGCCTCTTCTGCAGAATAAGGATCTGGGAATCCCCTTCCTTACAGTGGACGGTCAGTTCGCCGATGTTCTTGTGGAGCATGGCGATCTGTTCCTTCAGCGCCCGGTTCTCCCTCTTCAGGGACTCGCATTCCAGGGATTTGATCTTCACCTGGTTCCGCAGGTCGCTCAGAGTGCCCGCTTCGACGGTCACCCTGGTCGCATCACATTTCACATTGCGGTCGGGATTCTCCGCTATCATCCGGTAGTGCTCGGCATCCTTCAGTGCCCTGTCCAATTTCGAACGGAGGTCATCGGCATACTTCACGCTGTTCTGAAGACTGTTCTCCAGAGCTCTGATCCTGACTTCCAGAGGATCCTCCTTTTTGGTGCTCTGGGTCTTTTCGATCAGTGCGTGATTGCGTTCCATCTGGAGGAACTTCTTGGACACTTCGAGATTGTTCCTGACGATGGGATCCGACTCGTTCTTCAGAGCAGTATCGATGTCCGCGAGTTTTGCATCGAGGTCCGCGATGAAATCATCGTCTCCGTCCGTCTGGGTCTTTTCATCCAGTTCATCCTCGAGGTCGGAGATCTCCGCCTCCAGCATGACGATCATCCCTTTGAGCCCCTTCCTCTTGTCCTCGTCGGAAACGGTCTCGAGCTGTTCTCTGACATCTTCCATACGGCGTTTCCTGTCCTCGATGAGCCATTGGATCTCCTGAACGGATCCGGACCCTTCCTCTGTCATGAATGAAGGTAAACCTTCGTGATATAAGGTGCATTACGTCAGAAAAGCGTCCTCTGACTGTCGAATGTTCTGACCGTCTTTTCCGGAATCTCGATCCACATATGGGCATCTGGGTCTTTGGGAAGTTTAATAGGAACTGTGAGTCTGCGGATGTTCTTCAGACCGTAGGCATAACAGGTCTTCCCTGCGGAATACGGAGCGATCTCACTGTTGGAAAAAGGACCGGTGCGATGCCAGGTCACGAACTCTTCATAAGAGATCTCCCAGACCTCGGTGAGGTCTGCGACCCCGTGGACCTTGAATGTGGAGGAATCAACAAGAGCTATCCGTCCCCTCTTCGGGGTCGGATACAGACGGGCATCATAGGTCTTCTTCCCATCGAACATCTCCTCCATGTAGTATTTCATCATCAGAAGTCCGTACATTCAGTACGGGAGAAGACCTTCAATGGGATAAATATTGGCCGGACACCGGACAGGTTCTCCCTTTGAAAGGGAACCCTTGCCCGGGTTCTTCCGTCCGGCCTTTTTCAAAAGACCCAGATCACCTCTGATGATCAGATCCAGACGATACGGTAGCTGCGGTCATCATAGAAAAAGTTCTTTCCGGAGATCTCCTCGGGGGTCATCGGGATTAAGCTTTCATCACGGTTCCAGAAGGTGAGGTCCCCGAACGCATCCTCGGCAAGGGATGTCAACGTTCCCTGGACCGAGATGACCTTGAGGGGGCATCCGCTGAACGCACAGCTTCCGATCGAGGTGACGGATTTTCCGATGATCACGATCTGAAGGGCGGAACAGCCTTCGAACGCACGGTCCCCGACGGTCTCGACCGAATCACTGATGGTGACGAAGGTGAGTCCCGTACAGTCTGCGAACGCTCCGGTGCCGAGAGATTTCACAGTACCAGGTATGGTCAGCGAGGACAGTTTCTTGCATTCACCGAACGCACCGTCACCGATGCCGGCCACATATTTGCCGAAGATGATGGAGCTGAGATGTAGGCATCCGAAGAATGCCCTGTCAGTGATGAATGTGACCGAATCAGGGAGGACCAGGGTGTAGATACCGCTGTCTTCGAACGAACTTACACCGATCGAGGCTACGCCTTCCGGAATCGCCAGGATCTTAAGCAGCCACCAGCCCTGGAACGCATGGTCGCCGATCTCGGTCAGGGTCGAAGGGAGGACCAGTTCAGGGATGAACATACAGCTGCGCAATGCGTTCTGGCCGATGACGGTGACGCCTTCGGAGATGGTCACGGAGTTCAATGATAAACGGCTGGCGAACCACGGGGTGACACCGTAGAAGTTCTCACCTGTTTCATTTGAACCGTAAGAGAATCCGATGCCGTTACCGCAGGTGAATGTCACCTTTACGAGACCGGTCACATCCTGGAACGCCGGATGGGCGGTGGACACGACGGCGTTGAGGGACGCCGGGATCGTAAGCTCCCTCAGACCGGTACAGCCCTTGAAACTGGAAATGCCGAGAGAGATGACACTGTCCGGAATGACCAGCGAAGTAAGTGCGGTGCAATTCTCGAACGCTGAGTCACCGATCGAACTGAGATGTCCCGGAAGGGTCAGGGAAACCAGCGCGGTGCAGCCGGCGAATGCGGAGTTTCCGATGGACCTGACCGAATCGGGAATGGTCACAAGGGTGAGCCTGGAACAGTGATAGAACGCAAGGTCTCCGATGAATGTGACGCCGCTGGGTATGTCCACCGAGACGAGCGCGGTCTCCGAGAACACATGGTCTCCGAGATATTCGAGCGAGTCCGGAAGTGATATGACGGCAAGGCCGAAGCACTCATAGAACGCGAACGCTCCGATCGTTCTCACAGAATCGGGGACGTTCATGGAGGTCAGGGCGATACAGGTCGAGAATGCGAAATCCCCGATGGACCTGACGGAAGAGGGGATGACGACCGAGGTCAGCTGAATGCATCCCTTGAATGCGTGGTCGCCGATCGACTGCACGCCGTCGCAGATGGTGACGGACATCAGGGTGGTCTGGTTCATCAGCCAGGGAGTGAACACGTAGTAGGACTGTTCGCTGATGCTCGAACCGTAGGCGTACCAGACACCGTTCCCTGCGGTGAAGACGATCTTGTCGATACTGTGGCAACCGGAGAAGACGGGGCTGTCGTTGGATCCGACACAGTCAAGGCTCACCGGAACGGAGAGTTCCCTGAGAGCGGAACAGTCTTTGAACGCACCGTTGCCCAGGAATGTGACGGAGTCAGGGATGATCACGGATGTGAGGGAAGTGCATTCCTCGAATGCACCGTTTCCAATCGAAGTGACCGAACTGCCGAGATACACTGCGGAAAGGTTTGTGCAACCTGCGAACGCCTTGTTTCCGATCGTGATGACGGAATCGGCGAGGGTGATCGAAGTAAGGGTGATACAACCCTCGAATGCTCCGTTTCCGATGGTGACGAGCGATGCTCCGAAATCGACGGTGTGAAGGAAGACACAGTCGGTGAATGCACCATTTCCGATGGCGGTCACAGTATCGGGAAGGGTCACAGAAATAAGAGAGCTGCAGCCTGCGAACGCGTTGTCTCCGACGGATACGAGCGAACTGCCAAGGTACAGCATGATAAGGGATGTGCAGCCGCAGTAGGCGTTGTTCCCCACTGAGAGCGCAGTTTCGGAAAGTTTCATGTGAAGGATGGAAGTGCAGTTGAAGAACGCGTAATCTCCGATCGTGATTACGGAATCTCCGAGAGAGATGTCGGAAAGCAAGGTACAATCCCTGAAGGCACCGTCTCCGATTGTTGTGACGGATCTGCCGAGGTCGATTGCGGCAAGGGAGACACATCCGGCAAATGCGTTGTCTCCGACAGCAGTGATTGAATCGCTGAAAGAAACGTCGGTGAGCGAGATGCAGCCCCTGAAGGTACCGTTTGCAATGATCTTTACAGAACTGCCGAGGTCCACTGCCTTGAGGTGGGTGCATTCGGCGAACAGATCGGAACCGATCGTGGTGACGGAATCGGGAAGCATCACGTCGTAGAGCGCTGCGCACTTGGCAAAGGCACCGTCACCGATCGAAACGACAGAACAGGGGATGGTGACGGACGTGAAGGATGCACAGTTGTAGAACGCATATGCTCCGATGGAGGTCACAGTGTCGGGAATGGTCGGGAATGCGAGTCTGGCACATTCGTAGAACACATAGTTTCCAATGGATGTGATGCTGCCCGGAATGTTCACGGTGACGAGTCCCACACACTCAGCGAATGCATGGTCGCCGATGGAAACAACAGACTCGGGAATGGTCAAAGTGGAGAGTCTGGCACATTCGTAGAACGCGTACGCCCCTATAGAAGTGACAGACCTCCCGAGTGATACCTGGGAGAGGGACATACATCCGTAGAACGTCTCATCGCTGACGGCGGTGACGGAATCGCCGATGTAAACCGTGCTTAAACGGAAACAGTTCTTGAAGACACCGTTTCCGAGGGAGACCGTGGAATCGGGGACGGTGACGGAAACAAGGGTCTGGCACTCTGCGAACGCATGGTCTCCGATGGCTGTCACGGACCCGGGAATGGTGACGGAGGTGAGGGCGGTGCAGTGATCGAACGCATATGCTCCGATCTTTGTTATGGAATCGCCGATGACGACCGTCCTGATCACAGAGCTGTACCCGGCCCAGGGGGCATCGCTGCCGTGATAATCGTCCATGGGTCCGCTGCCGTCGATGACCAGGGTCCCGGTGTCGGGATCGAAGTCCCAGGAGATGTCTTCATTGTGCGCAACTGGAGATGCCTCCGGATGTGCCGAAAGGGTGGTGGCGGACACCGCCACGGATGCGGTGAGCGCCGCCAATGCAAGGATCAGTACCAGTGTTTTCTTCATGTTATATCCTCCGTGATTCAGCATCATATCCACACCAGGCGGTAGCTGCGGTCATCGTAGAAGAAGTTCTTTCCGGAGATCCCCTCGGGGGTGGTCGGTATCAGGCTTTCATCGGTGTTCCAGAAGGTGAGGTCCCCGAACGCGTCCTCGGCAAGGGAGGTCAACGTTCCCTGTACCGCGATGACCTTGAGGGGGCAGTCCTTGAATGCACAGCTTTCGATAGAGGTGACCGATTTGCCGATGATCACAATCTGAAGCGAGGTGCAGCCTTCGAACGCATGTGCTCCGATCGAGGCGATGTTGCCGCCGATCTCGAAGTATGTGAATGAAATGCATCCCTGGAACAGGTAGCTTCCGATCCACGTGACGTTCTCACCGAATTTTACGGAGAACAGGTTGAGGCAGTCCTGGAAGACGCCGTTCCCTAGATGGGTCACGGAATCCGGGATCACGATCTCGCTTATCGCGCAGTCTCTGAATGCACAGTCTCCGATGGTCTCGACCGAATCGGCGATGGTGACAGAAGCAAGCTTCTTGCAGTCTGCGAACGCTCCGGCCCCGATGAATTTGATCGTGTCGGGGATGACGACCGAGGTCAGATACATGCATTCGCCGAACGCCCCGTCCCCGATGCTCACGACCGATCTTCCGAAAATGATGGAAGTGAGGGAGGAGCAGCCGTAGAACGCCCTGTCCGGGATGTAACTGAGGGAATCGGGGATGATCAGGGTTTGGATCGCAAAACAGCCCTCGAACGAACTTTCGCTGATCGAGGTCACGGTCTCCGGAATGACCAGGTTCTCGAGGCATGCCCAAAGCTGGAATGCATGGGCCCCGATCGTGGTGACGGTGGAGGGGATGACGAGCTCCTGGACAGTGAAGCAGAGACGCAGCGCATTGTCGCTGATCACCGTGATGCCTTCGGAAAGTGTCACAGAGGTCAGACATAAACAGCTGATGACCCACGGAGTATGCCAGTAGCTGTACCCGTCGATGTTTTCGGAAGCATAGGTGAACCAGATTCCGGTCCCGGGGGTGAACAGTATGCTCTGGAGACCTATCACGTGCTCGAATGCAGGATAATCGTTCGATACGACGGCGTTGAGGGACACCGGGATCGTAAGCTCCCTGAGGCCGATACAGTCCTTGAATGCGGATACTCCGAGGGAGGTCACGCTCTCCGGAATGGTCAGGTAAGAAAGGACGATGCAGCGTTCGAAGGCGGAATCTCCGATGGACACGAGTGAATCGGGGATCACGACCGAACTGAGCTTGATGCATTGGTAGAACACATAGTTCCCGATGAACGGAAGATTGCAGGGGATATTCAGGGAGACGAGTTCGATGCAGTTGTAGAATGTGTAATCTCCGATGAATCCGACAGAATCGGGAAGGACCAGAGATGTGAGGGCGACGCATTGATAGAACGCGTAAGATCCGATGGATTCGACAGATGAAAGTATGGTGACCGATTCGAGGAAATAACAGTCGGTGAAGGCGTGGTCGCCGATAGACCGCACACCGTCCTCGATGACCACCGTCTTCAGGAAATACTGGCTGACCAGCCAGGGGGCATATCCGTAATAAGAGGCCTGGGATGTGTCCTCACCGTATCTGTACCATGCGCCTTTTCCGGCGGTGAAGGTCACTTTTTCGATGAGATAGGTGTTCTCGAATGCAGGAGTGTCATTGGAACCGACGGCGTTGAGGCTGGCGGGGATGGTGAGCTCCTTCAGACCTGCGCAGTCCTTGAAGGCGGATATTCCGAGAGATCCGACGGAATCGGGGATGGTCAGAGAAATGAGAGAGGCACATTGATAGAACGCATAGTCCCCGATGGCATTGACAGACTTACCTATGTAGACCTGAGTGAGGGACATGCATCCGTAGAACGTATGATCTCCGATGGAGGCGACCGAATCTCCCACGTATGCGGTCTTGAGGGTGAAACAGTTCTTGAAGACACCGTTTCCGAGGAAGACGGTGGAGTCGGGCACGGTCACGGAGGTGAGGGCGTGACAGTCGACGAACGCGTTATCGCCGATGAATGTCACTCCGTTGCCCAGGGACAGGTGGGCGAGTGCGATGCATCCGTAATAGGCGTTGTTTCCAATTGAAACGACAGTATCGGGGAGTTCCGCGCTGACGAGGGATGTGCAGTTGAAGAATGCGTTGTCTCCGACAGAGGTGACCTGATCGCTGAGGGATGCGGAGGTCAGGCGGATGCAGTCCCTGAAGGCACCGCTTCCGATGATCCTTACTGAGTTACCGAGGTCCGCGCTGACGAGGGAGGTACAGTTGCGGAATGCATCGGAACCGATGGAGGTGACGAAATCGGGAAGTGTTACGTCGGAAAGCTTGGTACAGTTGACGAACGCACAGTCTCCGATGGAAACGACAGTGTCCGAAAAGGTCACGGATGCGAGCGAGGTGCAGTAGAAGAACGAATATGCTCCGATGTGTGTGACACCGTCTCCGATGATGACCGATGTGATCACGGACCTGTATCCGATCCAGGGGCAGTCGGTCGGAGAATAGTCCGTCATGGGTCCGCTGCCTTCTATGGTCAGTGTACCTGTATCGGGATCGAAGTCCCATGAGATGTCTCCGTTATGTTCATCAGTGGCCGCAGAAGCATCGTTGCATGCTTCTGGGTGTGCTGAAAGGGTCGATGCGGACACTGCGACAGAGGCAGTGATCGCGACCAACGCAATGATCAGTACCAGTATTTTCTTCATATTATGCCTCCCGGGATCTTGAGAGAAGTTGCGGCACACCCGATTTCCCGATTCATACCAAGAGGATCATCACAGATATCAGGTGTATCTCCCTGTATCGAACTGCACAGGTTCATTACAGAGTTATTCCAACTTGATGAATATTCATTGGTATGCAAATATATTAAAATATCTTGAAATCAAAGGATTATTACAATCAATTGTTAAACTTTATAGTTTTAATCACAATAATTTACAAAATAATTTGACTTCATTATGGATGATGAATCAGCAGATTATCCTGGAGATATTGCCCGCTGGCACACATAAAAGGTCAAAAATCGGATGGGGGCCGAATGCCCGGTCCGTTTAAAAAAAATGTTTTGTATGCGGGAGAATGGTCTTCGGCGCATTTGTAAGGCCGGATCCTCAATTCCCACACACATCTCCGATCGGGAAGTTTTGATCTAGGGACCAGTGATCCCGATCGGAGACATCCTGTTTATCAGCACAGATTAAGTTTTATATGGACAGGCCGCCGCATCAGACACCAATTTACCGTCGGAATTAATTTCGAATGTGTGCCCCCCGAGCCATTCTGTGGACGACAGATAAGTGAAGGGTATAACAATCCATGCCCAGTAATACTGATACAGACACATCGAGAACGGGTTATAATCACGATAATGCAAGGTCAGGCTGTCGTTTTTAGCCTTAAGGTACTCCAGAGGGCATCCGACGAATGACTCTCTTCCGAGGTACGCTACGGAACTGCCCAAGGTCACTGACGTAAGAGAGGTGCAGTTGTAGAAAGTATGCTCCCCGATGCATCCGACCTTGTCATATATGTACACCCAGGTCAACGAAGTGCAGTTGTAGAATGCATATTTTCCGATCGATTCGAGAGAATGTCCGAATAAGGAAGACTCAAGAGATACGCAATCGTAGAACGCATATTCCCCGATCGACACGATGGATTCTCCGAAGGTGAATGATACGAGAGAGGTACACTCATAGAATGCCTTGTCCCCGATGGATTTTATGCAATCGGGTGTCTCTATACTGACCAATGATGAACAGCCGCTGAAGGCCCAGGCCCCGATACCGGTAAGGGTCGTCGGCAGATTTATGAATTCGAGAGATGCACAGTTCCGGAACAGATTGTCCGAAAAGTACTCGATCCT
The DNA here is from genome assembly GCA_963631655.1 of Eggerthellaceae bacterium. Taxonomy (GTDB): domain Archaea; phylum Thermoplasmatota; class Thermoplasmata; order Methanomassiliicoccales; family Methanomethylophilaceae; genus Methanomethylophilus. Next base: position 26,448 of record CAVGRR010000010.1, on the reverse strand, counting down.
GCAGTTGCTGTTGATGATCACTTCCTCAAGAGCGGAACAATCCTGGAACGCACCTTTTCCGACCGAAACGACCGTGTCCGGAATTATGAAGGTGGTAATCGAGGCACAGCCACAGAACGCATAGTCCCCGATGAATTCGACCATGTAGAGATTCACAAAGGAAAGACTGCTGCAGTTGAAGAACGCATAGTCCCCGATCGATGTGACACCGCCTTCGATGATGACCGACCTGAGAGAATAACAGTTGTAGAATGTCCTGTCTCCGATCGAATCGACATGTTCGGGGATGGTGACCGAAGTGAGCTTGGAGCAACCGTAGAACGCACCGTCACCGAGATGTTCGAGACAGCCGGGAAGCACGATGGACTCGAAACAACAGTTGATGAACGCATAGTCCCCGATATATTTCAGAGAACTGCTTAGGCTCAGCGAACGGAGGCCCGTACAGTTTCCGAATGCATAATCTCCGATGTAGGTGATATATTCCGGAACTATGAATGACCGAAGCGAGGTGCAGCCGTTGAAGGTGTAATTTCCGATAGCTGTGATCGCCGTGGGAATATTCACTGAGGAGAGGGATACGCATCCGCTGAAAACCCCGTCGCCGAGGAAGGTGACGGTGTCGGGAAGATCAACAGAGGTAAGGAAGGCACAGAATGAAAATGCAAACTTTCCGATGTATGTGACATGACTTCCGAGGTGCAGATCCGAAAGTGCCAGACAGCCGTGGAACGCGTAATCCCCGATGACGGTGACGGATTCGGGGAGCACCAATAGGTAAAGATAGGTGCAGCCCGAGAACGTATGATCCCCGATCGATTCGAGTGATTCCGAGAAATGAACAACGTTCAGGGATTTACAGCCGCAGAACGCATAGTTTCCGAGGAAGGTGACCGATTTTATATCCACGGAGGCAAGGGATTCGCAGTTATAGAATGCGTAATCTCCGATGACCTTTACAGAATCCGGAACGACCACCGTACCGAGGGATTTACAGTATGCGAAAGCACTGTTTCCGATAGCGTCGATGTTATCGGACAGGATCACTGAATTCAGGGAGGCACAGCCGCAGAACGCTTCATCTCCGATGTACCGGACGGTTTCCAGGGAGATGCAGGACAGAGCGGAACAGTTCTTGAATGCACCGTTTCCGATCGATATGACCGAGGAGGTGAGGGCGATGGATTGGAGGGAGGTGCAGTTCTCGAAGGCATGGTCCCTGATATACTTGACTGATCCCAGTGAGATGTAGGGCAGAGCGGAACAGTTCTTGAATGCACCGTTTCCGATCGATATGACCGAGGGCGTGAGGATGATGGATTGGAGGGAGGTGCAGTTCTCGAAAGCATGGTCTCCGATGGAGATGACACCGTCAGAGATGACGATCGCGACCAGAACGGACCTGTTGAGCTGCCACGGGGTGTACCCGTAGTAAGAGGGATGGGATGCGTCCTCACCGTAGGAATACCAGATTCCGGTACCTGCGGTGAAGGTGATCTTTTCGATGTGGTTGCAGCCGAAGAAGGCAGGCAGGTCATTGGATCCCACACAGTCGAGGCTTGCTGGGACAGTGAGTTGCCTGAGTCCGGAACAGTTTTTGAACGCACTGTTGCCCAGGAACGTGACGGAATCGGGAATTGTCAGGGAAGACAGTGAGACGCAGCCTAAGAAAGCATCGTTTCCGATCGAAGCGAGCGATCTGCCGAAACTGATGGATCCGAGAGATGTGCACCTGTAGAATGCATCGTTCCCGATACAGACTACAGAATCGGGAAAATCCACAGAGAGGAGTGATGAACATCCTCCGAATGCAAGGTTTCCGATGGACTCCACAGATCTTCCGAAGTTCACGGAAGTGAGGGAACTACAGTTCCGGAACGCAAGATCTCCGACAACCGTGACGGAATCCGGGATGGTAATAGATGTGAGCGAAGTGCAGCTGTAGAATGCACCGGCGGAGATCACTGAAAGATTATTGCTGATGCTGACAGAAACAAGTGATCCGCACTTGAAGAATGCATACTCTCCGATCTGCGAGACGGAATCGGGGAGTGTCACCGAGGTGAGTCCGCAGTTGGAGAATGCATAATCTCCGATAAAGATGACAGTGTTCGGAATGAGGACGGTTGTTATCTGAGTGCCGCAGAACGCATAACTGCCAATGGTCTTGACACCATAGGCTATCTCGACGGTCAGAGATGCCCTGGTAAGGTTCCAAGGTGTCAAATAGCATGCAGAATCCGAAGAATTGTATGTGTAATTGAACCAACCACCGTTTCCTGCGGTGAAGATGATCTTCTCAATGTTCACGCATCCCTCAAAGGCCGGGCACTGACTTGAACCGACACTGTTGACGCTTGCGGGGATGGAGAGAATATTCAGTCCGATGCAACCCTTGAATGCACCGCCTCCGAGATGGGTGACAGAGTCGGGTATGGTCAGGGACGAAAGGGAGATACAGTTGCAGAACGCACCGTCCTCGATCGAAATGGTGCCTTCCGAGAGAGACAGATAACAAAGGGAGACACAGTCAGCGAACGCGCGGACACCGATGGTCTGGACAGGATTGTTGAAAACAACATATTCGAGGGCACCGCAGTCGGCGAACGCATCGGTTCCGATGACGGTGACAGAACCGTTGAAGGTGACCGTTAACAGAGATGAACAGTTTCCGAATGCGGATTCGCCGATCGTGACACCTGATCCGTTCACGATGAGTGCACTGATCTGACCGCAGCCGTAGAACGCATGATCACCGATGGTGTTGACGGTTGTCAAAGCGGAAAGATACTGGATTGCGGAACATCCGTCGAAGGCATGGGCACCGATGGATGTCACACCCTCAGAGATAATGACCTTGGTCAGATGGGCCTTGCTGAACTGCCAGGGAGTGTATCCAAAATAGGAATTCCGGGAAGGATCGGTTCCGTATGAATACCAGGTTCCGTTTCCTACAGTGAAAGTGATCTTTTCAATGTTGCAGCATCCGGAAAAGGCAGGACCGTCATTGGATACGACACAATCGAGACTTACAGGAACGGAAAGTTCTCTGAGCGCGGAACAGTTTTTGAATGCGAACTCACCGAGGAACGTGACAGTATCGGGAATGACGACTGATGTGAGGGCTGTACAGCCGCAGAATGCATTGGTACCGATCGAAGTGATCGACCTGCCGAGATCGACTGAGGTTAGGGCGGTGCAGTTCTTGAACGCATTGCTTCCGACAGCTGTCACAGAATCGGGAAGGATTACGGATGTAAGGGATCCGCAGAAACTGAACGAACTGTCACCGATCGAAATAAGAGATTTTCCGAAGTTCACTGTGATAAGGGAGATACAACCGGTGAACGCATTGTTCTCAATGACGGTCACAGAATCGGGGATGATGAGGGATGTGAGTGCGGTACAGCCGTAGAAAGAGAACTTCCCGATGGACTGCACGGACTTTCCGATGGTGAGGGACGTGAGAGATGAACATCCGTTGAACGCATAGTCCTTGATAGCGGTGACGGAATCTCCGATGACCACATCGGTGACAGTGGTGCACTTGTGGAACGCATATGCTCCGACGGTGGTGACGGAATCGCCGATGATGATGGTCTTGACAGCTGAACCGTATATGTCCCAGGGGGCATCGGCCCAGGTGTAATCCTGCATAGGTCCGCTGCCGTTTATGGTCAGGGTGCCTGTGCCGGGATCGAAATCCCAAGAGATGGTTCCATTGCAATCATTGTCGGCCGCAGGGACCTCGTCATGTTCTGCCGGATGCGCCGAGATTACGGATGCGGATGCGACAGTACAGGTGAGAACTGCAACCAATGCTACGGTCAATAACAGTGTTTTCCTCATATTATGCCTCCCGTGATCTTGAGAGAAGTTGCTTCACACCTGCGATCGGTCCGATTGTCTGGATCACACTTTGTGATCTACATCACAGACCTCAGGTGCTTTGCTCTGCATCGAATTGCACAGATTCATTACAGAGGTATTACAACTTGATAGATTTTAATTGGGGTGTGAATATATTAAAATATCTACAAATCACACATTAATTACATAGAATAATTAAATTTTATAGTTTTATGTACAATAATTTACAAAAAAAATTATTCGTTAATTTGAAGACATATCAAGTTAAATGTACATCCAACCGCATATATCACACAGAAAAAACTCCGGCAACTACTGATGGTACCTCTACCATAGGTAGTGCAAAAACAAGCCCCGAACACAAGGTCTCCGAAAGATGCAGGTTTGTCTCCGATCGGGAGTTTTGATCGGTCCCGATCGGAGAATGATCCTGCTTATCAGCGCAGATTTCATTCAGAAATAGGATTCATCAGACACCAATATACCGTCGGAATTGAGTTCGAATACGTGCCCCCCGAGCGCTCTTGTGGGTATCTGATAAATGAAAATCAATGGTATAAATGTCCCTCTACCTTCGGGCCACCAGACAATGTCCAAGTGATTCTTATACAGATAATCCGAGAACGGGTTACACTCATCATAATCCAAGGTCAGACTGTCGTTTTTAGCTTTGAGGTACTCCAGAGGACACCCGACGAATGCCTCTCTTCCGAGGGACACTACGGAACTGCCCAGGGTCACCGACACCAGAGAGGTGCAGTTGCAGAAGGTATACTCCTCGATGCACCTGACCTTGTCCGAAGTGGCCATGTATACCAATGAGGCGCAGTTGTAGAATGCATATTTTCCGATCGACTCGAGGGAGTTATAAGTGGAGAAGTCGAACGACTCGAGAGAGATACAGTCGTAGAACGCATATTTCCCGATCGACACAAGGGATTTTCCGAAGACGAACGGCCCGAGAGAATAGCACTTGTAGAATGCCTTGTCCCCGATGGATTTTATGCAGTCGGGTGTCGTTACACTGAGAAGTGATATACAGCCGCTGAAGGCCCCGTTTCCGATACCGGTAAGGGTCGTCGGCAGATTTACGGATACGAGAGATACGCAGTTGCGGAACAGATAATCCGAAAAGTACTCGATCCCGGAGTTGCTGTTGATGATCACGTCCTCGAGAGCGGAACATTCTTCGAAGGCGCCTTTTCCGATCGAAACGACCGTGTCCGGAATTATGACGGATGTGATGGACGTGCAGCCACGGAATGCATAGTCTCCGATGAATATGACCCCATAGAGGTTCACAAAGGAGATGCTGGCACAGTTGTAGAACGCATAATCGCCGATGGAGGTGATGCTGCCTTCGATGAAGACCGATCTGAGAGAATAACAGTTGTAAAACATCCCGTTTCCGATCGAGTTGATCTGTTCGGGGATGGTGACCGAAGTGAGCTTGGAACATCCGTAGAACGCACCGTCGCCGATATATTTCAGAGAACTGCTGAGGTCCAGCGAACAGAGATCGGTACAGCCCCCGAATGCATAATCGCCGATGCCGGTGACATGTTCAGGAACCATGAATGACCGAAGCGAAGTGCAGCCGAAGAACAGATAATTGCTGATGGATGTGATCCCCGAAGGGATGTTCACTGAAGTGAGGGACATGCATCCGTAAAATGCTCCGTCGCCGAGGAAGGTGACGGTGTCGGGAAGTTCCACAGATGTAAGGAAGACACAGAGTGCGAATGCGAACTTTCCGACGTGTGTGACATGACTTCCGAGATGCAGATTCGAAAGTGCCAGACAGCCGTGGAACGCGTAATCCCCGATAACGGTGACAGATTCGGGAAGGACCACCATGTAAAGATAAGTGCAGCCGTCGAACGCGTGATCTCCTATCGATCCAAGTGATTCCGAGAAATGAACGGAATTCAGGGATTCACAGCCATAGAATACGTAGTTTCCCAGAGAGGTGACAGACTCGATATCCACGGAAGTGAGGGATCCGCAGTTATAGAATGCGTAATCCCCGATGGCATTGACAGAACCCGTAAGGAGCACCGTACAGAGGGATTTGCAGTTGTAGAAGGTTCCGTTCCCGATCGAGCCGATACCTCCGGTCAGGATCGCTGAGGTCAGGGAGGTACAGCCGTAGAACGCTTCATCGCCCAGATACTGAACAGAATCAAGGGTGATGTCGGAAAGTGAGGAACAGTTCTTGAACGCACCGGTCCCGACAGCTACGATCTTGGAAGCGAAGGTGATGGATTGGAGATAGATACAGTTCTCGAACACGTGATCTCCGATAGTGGTGACGCCTTCTGGGATGACGACCGTGACCAGAACAGACCTGTTGAGCTGCCACGGGGTAAGTCCGTAATAAGAGGCATGGGATGTGTCCGCACCGTAGGAATACCAGATTCCGGTACCTGCGGTGAAGGTGATCTTTTCGATATGGTTGCAGCCGAAGAAGACAGGTGAGATATTGTTTACGACGCAGTCGAGACTCACGGGGATGGTGAGTTCCCTGAGGGCGGAACAATTTTCGAATGCGGAACTGCCGAGGGACGTGACGGAATCGGGGATGACGATCGATACGAGAGAAGTACAGTCCATGAAGGCTTTGGCACCGATCGAGGTGACCGACCTGCCGAGATCGACCGTGGTGAGGGAGGTACAGCCCATGAACGCATTGCTTCCGATCTCGGTCAACGAATCAGAAAGGACAGCGGATGTAAGGGAGGTGCAGTCCAGGAAAGCGTAGGCACCGATCGAGGTGATGGACCTGCCGAAATCCACTGTTGCAAGAGCGGAACAGCTCTTGAACACATTGTTTCCGACAACAGTCACCAAATCGGGAAGGGTCACTGATGTAAGGGATCTGCAGAAACTGAACGAACTGTCACCGATCGAAACAAGTGATTTTCCGAAATTCACCGCAGTAAGGGAGGTGCAGCCGGTGAACGCATTGTTCTCAATGATAGTCATGGAATCGGGAAGATTCAGAGATGTGAGGGAGGTGCAGCCGTAGAATGCGAATTTCCCGACGGACTCCACCGATTTTCCGAAGGTGACGGAAGTGAGGGCGGTACACCTGTTGAATGCATAATCTCCGATCGCGGTGACGGAATCGCCGATGACCACGGTGGTAAGAGATGTGCACTTACGGAACGCGTATGATCCGACGGTTGTGACGGAATCGCCGATGATGACGGACCTGATGGATGAGCTGTAATCCTCCCAGGGGATACGGGCCCAGAGATAATCATCCATGGGTCCACTGCCCGAAATGGTCAGGGTGCCGGCGGAGGGACCGAAGGCCCACGAAATGTTTCCGTTACACTCATTGACGGTTGCAGGATCGGCATCATGTTCTGCCGGATGCGCCGAAATGATGGACGCGGATGCGACAGTACATAACAGAACTGCGGCCAACAAAATAATCAATAGCGGTGTTTTCTTCATATTATGCACCCTTATGTCGAAATCAGACATGAATTACCTTTACTCTTGCATCGGATACCAGGTATCCGTCGGAATTGATCGTAAATGTATGTCCGCCGAGGAAATGAGTGGTGACAAGGGTCTGGTATGGTGGGAAAAAGACGATTATCGGAACCAGGTGGACGAGGTATGCACGCTCAAAAAACAGCTTGGAGAATGGATAATTCTCCTTATCATAAGTCATCGTAACATCTTCGTTTTTGAATTGAATGTACCCAATGGGGCATCCGAGGAATGCTCCACATTCGATGAATGAAACAGAATCGCCCAGGACCACTGTCTTAAGGGCGGTGCAGTTGTAGAAGGTATATTCCTCAATGCATCCGACCTTATCCGGAATGACCACTTTTGTCAATGATGTGCAGTTGCAGAACGCCCATTTGCCGACCGACTCGAGGGATTTTCCGAAGACGAATGAGTCGAGGGAGGTGCAGCCGTAAAATGCCTTGTCTCCGATTGATTTGATGGTATCGGGGGTCGTTATGTCGGTGATTTTTACACAGCACTTGAATGCCTCCTTTCCGATACTGATGAGATGCGACGGTAGATAGATCGACTTGAGTGCCGTGCAGTCGCGGAATGCAAAATCACCGATACACTCGAGTTTACTGTTGATGCCGATGATCACTTCATCAAGATCGGAACAACCTGTGAACGCGTATTTTCCGATAGAAAGAACAGCATCCGAAATTGTGACCGAGGTCAGAGTGGCACATTTGTAGAATACGCCGTCGCCGAGGAACTCGACTGTACGGAGTTCCACGGAGGCAAGGTTGATGCAGCAGGAGAATGCGTAGTCTCCGATAGATACGATATTGCCCTGGAAGATCACCGATTCGAGAGAACGACAGTTGGAGAATGTGTTGTCTCCGATCGCGGTCACATCTCCGGGGATGATGATGGAAACGAGATTGGCACATCCGTAGAACGCACCTCCGCCGAGGTATCCGAGTGCAGACGGGAGCGTGACGGACACAAAGGGCGCATTGCAGAAGGCATTGTTTCCGATGGAAGTGACGGTTTCAGGGATAATGATCGACCTGAGTGCGGAACAGCCGCTGAAGAGGTAATCACTGAGACCTGTGATTCCCGAAGGGAGGTTCACAGATGAGAGCGACACACATCCGTTGAAAGCACCGTCGCCGAGGAAGGTGACGGAATCAGGAAGATCCACTGAAGTGAGGCAGACGCAGAGTGTGAATGCGAACTTTCCGATGTAACTGATATGGCCTCCCAGGTGCAGGCTTGAAAGTGCCAGACATCCCTGGAATGCGTAATCTCCGACCACAGTGACCGATTCCGGAAGGGTCAGTATGTAAAGATAGATACAGTCCGCGAACGCATAATTTCCTATGTAATCGAGCGATTCAGAGAAGTGGATGATGTTCAGGGATCTGCAGCCATAGAACGCGTAGTTCCCGATGAATGTGACAGACCCGATATCCACCGAAGTAAGAGATGAGCAATTGTAGAATGCATCATCCCCGATGGTTTTGACAGAATCCGGAACGGCGATCGTACAAAGGGATTTGCAGTTGTAGAAAGCACTGTTTCCGATCGATATGAGATCATCGGGAAGGATCACCGAACTTAAGGAAATGCAGTTGCAGAAAACCTCATTGCCGATGGACCTGGCAGACTCGAAATCTATGAAGGAAAGGGCGGAACAGTTCTTGAACGCGCAGTTTCCGACCGATGATGTGGTGGCGTTGATGGTGACAGACTGAAGGGACTTACAGTTCTCGAATGCATTATCTCCGACAGAAATGGTCGTGGTCGTGACAAAGACATCCCTGAGGGCAGAGCATCCCTCGAAGGCATAGGCGCTGATTATAACGGAGGTAGATGAAAGAGTGAAAGACTGAATAGAGGTGCAGTTCTCGAATGCATGTTCTCCGAGACAGAGGTAGGGGGATGAGACAAAGACGTCTCTGAGAGCGGTGCATCCTTCGAAAGCATGGTTACCGATGAATTTCACACCGTCGCTGATGATGATCGCGGCCAATGTCTGTCCACTGAACTGCCAGGGCGTGAATCCGCAGTATGATGCCCTGGAACTGTCCTTTCCGTAGGAATGCCAGATTCCGGTTCCGACGGTGAAGGTGATCTTTTCAATACTGTAACAGCCGGAGAAGGCAGGGGCGGCATTGGAACCGACACAGTCGAGACTTACCGGAACGGTTAGTTCTCTGAGACCGGAGCATTGTCCGAACGCAGAACTGCCGAGGTTTGTGACGGAATCGGGGATGACCAGGGAAGAAAGCGAGGTACAGCCCCAGAACGCACTGTTTCCGATAGAGGTGACAGAATCGGGGAGAACGACCGAAGTAAGGGAAGTGCATTCCTTGAATGCACAGTCACCGATCGACACGAGCGAATCGCCGAAGTCCACTGATGAAAGAGCAGTACAGCCCCAGAACGCATTGCCTCCGATCTCGGTCAACGAATCGGGGAGGGAAACAGAGGCCAGTGCAGAACAGTCGATAAAGGCACTGTCACCGATCGATCTGAGAGAATCACCGAAGCTGACACCGGTAAGGGAGGTACAGCCCGTGAACACATTGTTTCCGATAGAGGTCAGCGAATCGGGGAAGGTGACGGAAGTAAGGGAGATACAACGGTTGAACGCGAACTTCCCGATGGATTGCACAGAATCTCCGATGATGACGGTAGTAAGGGCGGTACATCTGCTGAATGCGTTCTCATCGACGGATATGACGGAATCACCTATGACCACGGTGGTAAGAGAGGTACACTTTTCAAACGCATGTGCCCCCACAGTGGTGACGGAACCGCTGATGACGACGGTCCTGATGGATGAAACATGATCGATCCAAGGGACCTCAGTTCCGTAATAATCGCCCATGGGTCCGCTGCCTGTTATGGTCAGTGTGCCCGTGTAGGGATCGAAGTCCCAGGAGATGTCGCTGTTGCAGACGCCGCCGTCCGTCAGAGCATCTTTGTGCTCATCGGGATCTGCGGAAAGGGTCGATGCGGATACTGCAAGAATCGCGGTAACCGCTATCAACGCAATGATCAATGTCAGTGTTTTCTTCATATTATGCCTCCCGTGTTCTGAGAGAAGTTGCGTCACACCCGAATTCTTGTCGCGGTCGTATACGCGCCCAGGATCAGACATGATCCGATACAGGATCCAGGTGTATCTGTCTGCATCGAACTGCACAGATTCATTACAGATTTATTACAACTTGATGGATATTAATTAGGATACACATATATTACAATATCTTCAATTCAGCGAATAATTACAATTCTTTATTGATGTTAATTGTAATATATACTATAATTTACAAAATTAATTGTCGTCAACCAATAGTTGATCGGACATTGGAATTCAAAAAGTGAAATGTAATGTGAGGCCACATTTCGTAGAAAACAGCAGAATACATGCGCGAGAGAAGGTCCGTCCGCCCCTCGACGAGGTGGGCCTTCCTCTCCCGCGCATCTTTTTGTTTAAGATAGGTCGGTTTGTGAAACACATCCGTCAGGATTCAAGAAGAATATCGTCTCCGAATGTTGCATCAATGAACACAAGGTCTCCGGGAAATGCGACAACACTTACGGTCACAACCGGGTTTTTCGAGATGGTGCAACCCGCCCTAGAGAGGTCGAACAGCACCTCTCCGCTGCCGATGATCGGTATGCCGGCACACAGATCGGAATTCTGACACGCAAAGAAGACAGGATCCGCATCGGACAGCAGACAGCCGTGGACACTGTCGCTGGGTTCGAATGTCTGTCCCCCGATCACTGAGGTGCGTTCGTATGTGATGTAGTAAACGCCGGCAGCACAATACCAACAACGGTGGTATAACGGTACAGTGATCGAATAATTCGATTCCTCAAGCATCAGATGTTCGTGTGTGGACTTAAGATACTCCAGAGGGCATCCGTTGAACGCATAATATCCGAGGGACGCCACGGAACTGCCCAGGACCACCGACTTGAGGGAAGTGCACAGGTAGAAGGTAAAGTCGTCGACGTATCCTACCTTGTCCGGAATCACCACTTTCGTCAACGAGGTGCAGTTGTAGAACGCCCACTTTCCGATCGACTCGAGATATTTTCCGAAGGTGATCGACTCGAGGGATGTGCAGTTGTAGAATGCGCTGGTTCCGATCGAGATCACGGACTCGGGGGTTTCCACGCTGACAAGTGAGACGCATCCCTTGAAGGCCTCGTTTCCGATACTGAGGAGATGCGGAGGCAGGTAGATGTATCTGAGCGAGGCACAGTTGCGGAACGCACCGTCACCGATGGTTTCGATATGACTGGTGTATGAGATGACGACTTCCTCAAGGCTGGAACATTCTGCAAAGGTGTATCTTCCGATCGAAACAAGTACGCTCGGGATAGTGACGGAAGTGAGGGCGGTGCACTTGTAAAATGCGCCGTCGCCGAGGGCCAGGACGAGACGGAGATCTACTGAAGCAAGGCTGATGCAGTTGGAGAAGGCGTAGTCTCCGATCGTGACGTTGCCCTGGAAGACCACCGACTCAAGGGAATAGCAGCTGAAGAAGGTTTTGTCTCCGATCACGCTGACATCTCCGGGGATGACGATGGAAACCAGGTTGGAACATCCGTAAAACGCACCGTCGCCGAGGGATCTGAGCATATCGGGCAATACGATGGATTCGAAGGGACAGTTGAAGAACGCGTAGTCTCCGATGGATTTCAGAGAACCACTGAGGTCCACCGAACGGAGATCGGTACAGTTACCGAACGCATAGTTTCCGATGGATGTGACGGATCCGGGGATCACGATGGAACTGAGAGACGAACAACCGTTGAACACATTGTCAGCGATGAAGGTGACCTTTGAGGGAATGTTCACAGATGACAGGGAGGTACATCCGCTGAAAACACCGTTTCCGAGGAAAGCGACGGATCCGGGAAGTTCGACAGCGGCAAGGCTGACACAGAATGAGAATGCGAATTCTCCGATGTAGGTCACATGGCTTCCAAGATTCACACTCGAAAGTGCCAGACATCCCTGGAATGTATAATCTCCGATAGTGGTGACGGATTCGGGAAGGACCAGCACATAAAGATTGGAGCAGCCTGCGAAAGCATAGTTTCCTATGGCATCGAGCGATTCCGAGAAATTAACCGCATTCAGAGATTTACAGCCGTAGAACGCATAGTTTCCGATGAATGTGACGGATTTGATGTCCACAGAGACGAGAGATCCGCAGTTGTAGAATGCGTAATCACCGATGACCCTGACGGAATCCGGAAGGACCACTGTGCTGAGGGATCTGCAGTTGTAGAACGCACCGTTCCCGATAGTGTCGATATCACCAGTGATGACCAACGAATTCAAAGAGGTACAGCCGTAGAATGCCTCATCTCCGATGAACCGGACCGATCCTAGATCGATGTAAGCCAAAGAGGAACAGTTCTTGAATGCACCGTTTCCGATCGATACGACCGTGGAGGCAAAGGTGACATACTGAAGGAAGGTGCAGTTCTCGAATGCGTGATCTCCGATGGAGGTGATGCCGTCGGGGAGGACTACCTCGGTCAAAACGGTCCTGTTGAGCTGCCAGGGGGTGTATCCGCAATAGGAGTCCTGGGATATGTCCCCGCCGTAGGAGTACCAGACGCCGGTCCCTGCAGTGAAAGTGATCTTTTCGATATTACAGCAGCCGGAGAAAACAGGCATGATATTGGATCCGACACAGTCAAGGCTCACCGGAACAGTGAGTTCTCTGAGGCCGGAACAGTTCTTGAACGCACCGTTGCCCAGGAAAGTGACGGAATCGGGAATGATGACCGATACGAGGGAGGTACATTCCCTGAAGGCGTTGGCGCCGATCGATACGACGGAGTTGCTGAGATGTATCTTGAGAAGGGAGGTGCAACATCTGAACGCGTTGTTTCCGATCACGGTGACGGAATCAGGAACAGACAGGTAAGTGAGGGAGGTACAGCAGTTGAACTCATTGGCCCCGATCGATACGATGGACCTGCCGAGATCGACCGAAGTGAGTGCGGAACATCCGGAGAACAGATAGTTTCCGATGACAGTGACAGAATCGGGAAGGGATATCGAAGTAAGGGATGTACAGTAACTGAACACACTGTCGCCGATGGTGGTGACGGACCTGCCGAGATCCACGGATGCGAGGGCTATGCAGCCCTTGAATGCACTGTTTCCGATAACGGTCACGGAATCAGGTACAACGAGGGAAGTAAGAGAGGTGCAGCCGTAGAATGTGAAATTTCCGATGGACTGCACAGATTCTCCGAGAGTGACGGAAACGAGAGAGGTACACCTGTTGAATGCATAATCATGAATTGCGGTGACGGAATCGCCGAGGACCACAGTGGTGAGCGAGGTGCATTTGTAGAACGCATATGCTCCGACGGTGGTGACGGAATCACCGATGATTACCGTCTTGATGGACGAACCGTATACTGTCCAAGGGGCATCGGCCCATGAATAATCATCCATGGCTCCGCTGCCTGATATGGTCAGCGTACCTGTGTCTGGATCGAAATCCCATGAAATGTCTCCGTTATACTCAGTATCAGCTGCAGGGACCTCGTTATGCTCTGCCGAATGCGCCGAGATGACGGATGCGGATGCGACAGTACATGTAAGGACAGCGACCAACGAAACGATCAATAGCAGTGTTTTCTTCATATTATGCCCCCATATTTTGAGAGAAGTTGTCCTGCACCTGTGATCCATGCCACAGTCCTGGTGCATCTTCTGCATCGAGTTGCACAGACTCAATACAGAATTATTCCAACTTATTGGATATCTATTGGTATAGAAATATATTAAAATATCCAGAAAATGAACATTGTTTACAATTATATTTCAAATTTAATTGTTATACATACAATAATTTACAAATCATTTAATCAATTTTGAACAGACCCGACATATCGATGTGGATCGGGATCTAAAAAGAATATTTCTGTTTTACATCGGTTGACATACGCGAGAGAAGGTCCGTCCGCCCCTCGATGAAGCGGGACCTCCTCTCTCGCGCATCTTTTTGTTTAAGATCGATCGGTTGTGAAACACTCACAACGGGAACCGATCAGACACCAGTCCGTGATAGTCGTTGTTGTATTCGAATGTACAATCTCCGATGATCATAGTATACTCATAATAGTAGAGCGGGATCATGCCAACCCAAACGATCACTCTATCATACAACGCCACAGAAACCGAGTCATAACCATCTTCAACCACGAGTCCATGGTGGAAAGATCTGAGGTACTCCAGTGGACATCCGTAGAATGCAAAGTATCCCAAAGACGATACAGAACTGCCTAAGACCACAGTCTTAAGGGATGTGCACTGGTAGAAGGTGCAATCATCGATATATCCTACCTTGTCCGGAATGACAACTCCTTCCAAGGAGGTACATCCAGCAAAGGCATATTTTCCGATCGACAGAAGGGCATCATCAAAGACAAATCCCTCGAGGGAGGTACAGCCGCGGAACGCAAATTCGCCGATCGATTCGAGGGAACTCGGGGCCACCATACTGGTCAGTGATGTACATCCCTTGAAAGTACTGATCCCGATACTGACAAGGTGTAACGGCAGGGATATGAACTTGAGAGAGGTGCAGCCGCAGAATGCATTGTCGCTGAGGTGCACCACATCGCAGTTACTGCTGAAAATCACGTCAGTGATGCCGGTACAATCCGCGAACGCGTACTTTCCGATCGAAACGAGCGTACTCGGAAGTGTGACGACAACAAGGGAGGAACATTTGTAGAACGCACCGTCACCGAGGAATATGATGTTGGAGAGGTCCACAGCGGTCAGGCAGATACAGCTGTTGAATGCATAGTCGCCGATAGACGTGATCTTACCCTCGAATGTCACAGACTTGAGGGAGTAGCAGCAGTTGAACGTCCTGTCCCCGATAGCTGTGATGGATCCGGGAATTATGATGGAGACAAGATTGGTACATCCGTAGAACACACCGTCACCGAGAGATCCGAGTGTACTAGGAAGTACAATAGATGCAAAGGGACAGTTGCAGAACGCATAATCGCCAATCGAGATCACCGAAGAGGGGATGTTCACGGTGGTGAGCGGCACATTGTTGAATGCATTCTTTCCGATGGAGGTGATGGTATCGGGGATAGTGATCGACCTGAGCGAAGAACAGCCGCTGAAGAGGTTGTCGCTGATGCACGTGATCTTAGAGGGGATGTTCACAGAGGAGAGTGAGGCGCATCCGTTGAAGGCTCCTGCCCCGAGGAAGGTGACGGATTCGGGAATCTCCACAGAGGTGAGAAAGGCACAGTATGAGAATGCAAACTTTCCGATGTAACCGACATGGCTTCCCAGGTGCAGACTCGAAAGTGCCAGACATCCGTGGAATGCGTAATCGCCGATCACGGTGACAGAATCGGGAATGACCAATACGTAAAGATAGAAACAATTGGCGAAAGCATAGTTTCCGATCGCATCGAGCGAATCCGAGAAATGGATGACATTCAAAGATTTGCAGCCGTAGAACGCATAGTTTCCGATGAAAGTGACGGACTCGATGTTCACCGAAACCAGAGATTCGCAGCCGTAGAACGCATTATCTCCGATAGTCTTGACAGAATCGGGAAGGGCCACTGTACTGAGAGATCTGCAGTTGTAGAATGCAGCGCTTCCGATAGTGTCGAGATTGTCCGACAGGATCACAGAACATAAGGAGGTACAGTTGTAGAACACCTCATTGCCGATGGACCTGGCAGATTCCAGATCTATGAATGAAAGGGCGGTACAGTTCTTGAACGCACCGTTCGCGAACGAGGATGTCGTGACATCAAGGGTGAAAGATTGAAGGGACACGCAGTTCTCGAATGCGTGGTCACCGACAGAAAGGACAGAGGTCGCAATCTGGACTTCCCAGAGGGCGGTGCAACCTTCAAAGGCGTAGGCTCCGACCGTGAAGGTCGCAGAACCGATAATGAAAGATTGGATAGACCTGCAGTTCTCGAATGCGTGGTCACCGACAGAAACAACGGTTGCTCCGACAGAAATATCGCTGAGGGCGGTACAGCCTTCGAAGGCATAGGCTCCGATAGAGATGACACCGTCGGCAATGATGACTCCGGCCAGATGGGCCTTGTTGAGCTGCCAGGGGGTGAATCCGTAATAAGAGGCCTGAGAACTGCTGGTTCCGTATGCATACCAGGCACCGGTACCTGCAGTGAAGGTTATCTTGACGATACTGTCACAGCCGTAGAAGACGGGTGCGATATTGGAACCGACACAGTCAAGACTGACAGGAACGGTGATCTCCCTGAGACCGGAACAGTTCTTGAACGCACTGTTGCCCAGGAACGTGACAGTATCGGGGATGACCAGAGAAGTGAGCGAGACACAGCCCATGAACGCGCCGTATCCGATCGAGGCGATCGAACTGCCGAAACTCACAGATCCGAGAGCGGTACATCCGTAGAACGCATTGTTTCCGACCGAAACAACAGAGTCAGACAGGGTCACGGAAGTAAGGGCGGTGCATCCGCTGAATGCGAACATTCCGACTGACTGCACGGATCCCCCGAAGACCACGGAAGTGAGTGCGGTACAGTTATAGAATGCAAAATCGGAGATGACCGAAAGATTGTCACTGATGCGGACAGAAACAAGTGCGAGGCAGTTGTAGAACGCATAATCACCGATCTGCGAAACAGAATCGGGAAGGGTCACCGAAACAAGTGCACTGTCGGAGAACGCATTACCTTTGATGGAAATAACAGAGTTCGGAATGACGATGGAGGAGATCTGAGTGCCGCAGAACGCATATTCCCCGATGACTCTGACGCCGTAAGTGATCTCAACGGTCAGGGTCACCTCAGTGATGTTCCAGGGGGCCAGATAGTAAGGTGCCGCAGGTGAGATCGTATAGTTGAACCCTACACCGTTTCCTGCGGTGAAGATGACCTTCTCGATGTTCACACAGCCTTCGAAGACAGGGCATTCGTAATAACCGACGCTGTTGAGGCTTACAGGAATGGTGAGGACCTTCAGTCCGATACATCCTTTGAAAGCACTGTTTCCGAGGCAGGTGACGGAGTCGGGAATGGTCACAGATGAGATCGAGACACAGTTGCAGAATGCACTGTCGCCGATGGTCTGGACCGAACTGCCGAAGATCAGATACTGGATAGATGTACAGTCGGCGAACGCACTGTTTCCGATCGAGGTGACAGAACCAGAAAGAGTGACCGATATCAGGGAGGTGCAGTTTCCGAACGCGGCTTCGCCGATCGTGACGTCGGATGCCTTTGTGATGACCGCAAGGATGCTGGCACAGTTATAGAACGCATGGTCTCCGACGGTCTTGACGGTTGTCAATTCGGAGAGATACCGAATGGCCGCACATCCGTCGAAGGCATGAGCACCGATGGAGGTCACACCGTCACAGATGGTGACACTGGTCAGAACAAGCTTGCTGAGCTGCCAGGGGGCGTATCCGTAATAGGAGTCCTGGGAAGCATCGGCACCATAATCATACCAGGCACCGGTGCCTCCGGTGAAGGTGATCTTTTCGATAGCGCAGCAGCCGAAGAAGGCAGACCTGATATTGGATACGACACAATCGAGACTTGCTGGGACAGTGAGTTCTCTGAGTCCGATACAGCCACTGAATGCGGATTCTCCGAGAGAGACCGTAGAGTCGGGGATGACGATCGATGTGAGGAAGGTACAGTCCATGAAAGCGTTGGCCCCGATCGATACGATGGATTTGCCGAGATCGACCGTGACAAGGGCGGTGCAGCCCCTGAATGCATTGTCACCGACAGAGGTCACGGAATCAGGAACAGACAGGTAAGTGAGGGAGGTACAGCAGTTGAACTCATTGGCCCCGATCGATACGATGGACCTGCCGAGATCGACCGAAGTGAGTGCGGAACATCCGGAGAACAGATAGTTTCCGATGACAGTGACAGAATCGGGAAGGGATATCGAAGTAAGGGATGTACAGTAACTGAACACACTGTCGCCGATGGTGGTGACGGACCTGCCGAGATCCACGGATGCGAGGGCTATGCAGCCCTTGAATGCACTGTTTCCGATAACGGTCACGGAATCAGGTACAACGAGGGAAGTAAGAGAGGTGCAGCCGTAGAATGTGAAATTTCCGATGGACTGCACAGATTCTCCGAGAGTGACGGAAACGAGAGAGGTACACCTGTTGAATGCATAATCATGAATTGCGGTGACGGAATCGCCGAGGACCACAGTGGTGAGCGAGGTGCATTTGTAGAACGCATATGCTCCGACGGTGGTGACGGAATCACCGATGATTACCGTCTTGATGGACGAACCGTATACTGTCCAAGGGGCATCGGCCCATGAATAATCATCCATGGCTCCGCTGCCTGATATGGTCAGCGTACCAGTGTCGGGATCGAAATCCCATGAAATGTCTCCGTTATACTCAGTATCGGCTGCAGGGACCTCGTTATGCTCTGCCGAATGCGCCGAAATGACGGACGCGGATGCGACAGTACATGTAAGGACAGCGACCAACGAAACGATCAACAGCAGTGTTTTCTTCATATTATGCCTCCCGTGATTTTGAGAGAAGTTGCCTTGCACCTGCAATCTGTCCGGTTTTTCAGACTATGTTGATTCATACCGCAGACCTCAGGTGCTTTCCTCTGCATCGAGCTGCACAGGCTCAATACAGAATTATTCCAACTTGATGAATATTCATCGGTATGCCAGTATATTAAAATATTCAGAAAATAAACATTATTTACAATAATTATCAAATATTGTAGTAATTATTACAATAATAAATAATTATAATCCTCGTTTAAAGAAATTAATGAACACATACATTTCATTTTTCGTAATTGCACACAAATTTCACATTCTGAGGATCTGCAGCAAAAAGATCGGACACGATCGATGAAAGACCGTTTCATTTACGAAAAAGGGTCCGGATCTTCGAAGCAGATTTATATCGTCGTCTGAGAATCCGTCCGCAATGTGCGCACTTCCCCGGTTCGTCGAAGATATCATGGCATCCTGTCTGGGATGCAGAAGATGTGAAAAGGTCTGTCCGTCCTACAAGTTGGGCGGATGCAGCCCGTGGCTGTCCATGCTTGAAAGGGATAATGCCAACACCCTCATGTGCATCGGATGCGGAAAGTGCAGCACCGTATGCAAACACACCGACCCCAGACTCGCCCTGATGTACCTCAAGGCGGAGATGATGAAGGCACAGGTGCCTGAGAGTTTCCATCAGACAGGATTCGCTCTGCCGCCCGCCTCCGACGAGTGGAAAAGCAAAGTGCCAGCATACAAAGAAAAGAACGACGTCTACCTCATCCCGGGATGCAAGGTGCAGTCGATGGTGCCCTATCTGAAATACGCGGCATGGAAAGTGTTCGACTCCCTCGGGATCGGCCTAGCCGAACTTCCTTCGAACACCTGCTGCATGTACCCCGTGCCCTTCAGGGTTATGGAGGAACCGATCCGCAACGGTTACAAGTATGTCATGCGCGCCAATGCGGGCGGAAAGGACATGGTCACCCTGTGTTCCGGCTGCACCAACGAACTGGGCATGTCCGGTGTCTATGCGCCGCATGTATCTGTCTATCTCACAAAATATCTCGAAAAGATACGCAGTTTTCCCGGAGTGAAACTGAAAGTGGCATTGGAGCCCGGCTGCAGCGCAGAACGTTTCCTCAAGGACATCCGCCTGATAGTGGAAGCGACAGGTGCGGAGATCGTCAACAGAAGTTACGGGTGCTGCGGAAAGAACGTCGAAGGCATCAATGACAAACTGATGGCCGAAAGAGAGAAGGAATGCGAGGGTGCAGATGCCATCGTCGTCTGCTGTCCCAACTGCATGACCTTCTACGACAAGTATGAAGGAGGGCTTCCCGTCATCCACATAATCGAACTGCTGGCACTTGCCGCAGGCGACACCAACACCCTCCAGTTCCACAACATCAAGCTTTCCGACAAAATCGTCTCCGAAAAGGTGAACAGCCGCTCATGACCGAAAAGATCTACGTTGTCGAATCGATCTCGGACGGTGCGCAGGGCTTCCCCTACGACCAGATCCTTTCCATCGGAGTATGTGCCGTCGACCTCGACGCAGGGGATTTCGATTCGGTCTATCACGCCACTCTGCAGATGGAACCGAAATATATCGGTAAGGCGAAACTGGACTATGCCGAGGCTCATGGACTTGATGTCTCACTGCTTTACAACGGCACCCCTGTGGACGAGGCGGTGGCCGAATTCAAGAAGGTCATAAAAGACCAGTACGTCACCAGCTACGATATCCGCCAGGAGTTCTCGAAGTACCTGATCAACGCCCCCTGGGACATTACCTTGGAGGCCCACATCCTTCCTTCGATTATGACCCGTCAGCCTATCAGCTTCAGGTGCAAATATCCTGAAGACGAGCCTGACATCATCGTCAAGGCGTACCGCAAGATGTTCCGCGGAAAAGACCCTGCGAATGTGGGGAAAGCGAGAGGTGCACTGGAACTTGCCCAGATGGCCTCTCAGATCCTCATCAACCTTCACGGACGCGAGAAATACCGCGCCCCGTGAATCACACCCTTCTTCCGAAAAGCGTGACGACTCCCGAGTTGGTCAGCAGGAATACGAACAGTGCCAGCAGAAGATAGAGTATGCCCACGACGATGATCGGGATCGCCAGCAGCAGGACGCCGAGACCTCCGGTGCCGATCACCAGGAACATCATCCCGACCAGCAGAATGTACAGGATAAGTCCTCCGCCGAGGACCTTCCATCCAAGCGGGTCACGGTAATCCTGGTAGATCTGAGCAAGACCCAGAAGCCCGAAAAAGGCAGGGATGATTGCAAGGATCAGAGATATCGTACGGCTCTTGTGCCTCTTGGAAAGCTGTTCCTCATACTGTGAGTAGGTGCGGTTGTGATAATCCGTTCCGGTGTCCGAGATCGTACGGGGGACATCGTGATAACAATGAGGGCAGTTCAGGGATTCCGGCGGAACGACCGCTCCGCAGTTCGGACAGCGTCTTGTCATATCAGTGCCTCTTCAGCAGTTTCTTCTCGTCTTCGGTGAGTTCGATGTTCTTCGATTTTACCAGTTCTTCGAGTCTGGGACGTGCGGATTCCGCACCTCTGGCACATGCTCTCAGATACCACATGGCGGCGGTCTTCCACTTCTGTTTGGCGTAGTATTCCTTCTCGAATCCCTCGGCCAAGGCGATCATCGCATCGGTATTCCCGAGTTCTGCATTAAGACGGTATTTCACAAATGCGGACTTTGTTTTCACGTCTGCGATCGATCCCGTATCGAGCATGGAAACAGCTTCTTCATATCCGTTTTCCGATGCTGTTCTCAGAAGCTGAGCTGTTTCCTTATAACCGTATTTCTTGGTGTCTGAAAGGAATATCTTCGCCAGTTCGACCGCGGCCTGCACATGTCCCAGATCCGCAGATCTCTTCAGCCATTTGACCGCAAAGTCGATGCTTTTGAAGAAACCGTTCTCCCCTTTGAGGAAGTTCATTCCGATCTCGAAAGGCAATGCCGGATCTGTGACGGAACGGCCTGCAGAATAACTCGAAACAAGGTCGTGGTCCTCCGAAACGGATTCCGTCTTCACATCGATGACCGGCATATCCGGCACCTCGTACTCCTCTGAAGTGAAAGCTCTTGACATGATACGCCTCACGCAATGCGCATGGGAACTTCCTTCCCTTCGCTGAACATCTTCATTCCCAACAGAGAATTGTACACCATGTCGCTCACCGCCGTGCGGTAATAGAACGCCATGTGGTGGGTGACAGTGACGTCGGAACGGTCCCTCAGCCTGCTGATGCAGCGGCCGCTGAGATCCATGCCACGGCAGTCGTTGTAGTAGAGACCGAACTCGTCTTCGATGACATCGAGGAACGCATGTCCGACCTTTCCCGAATCCAGGGCGGAGATCAGTGCATCAGTATCGATAAGCGGACCGCGGGCGGTGTTGACAATGATGACCCCGCCCTTCATCTTGGAGAATGAATCGGCATTCAGGAAATGACGTGTCTCCGGATTGAGTTCCAGATGAAGCGAAATGATATCCGATTCTTTCAACAAAGTGTCGAGATCGGTCATTTCGGCACCGTATCCCGGATCCCTGTTGGGATCGTGGTTCCAGCACAGCACCTTGCATCCGAAACCAGAAAGGTCGCGGATGACCGTACGTCCGATACGTCCGAGACCGATGATCCCCACGGTCATTCTCCCCAATTCTCCGGCCATCTGCCCATCCAAGGTGAAATCCTGCTCGGAGAAGGAACGCATTATGCTCTTGATCTTCCGGACGCCCATAAGCATCCCCATGACCGTATATTCTGCGACACCTGCGGGATCATAGGTGATGTGGGACACGATCATCCCCGCCTTTTTCGCATGTGCCAGATTGATATGGTCGTACCCTATGGTGCGGGTGGAGATCATCTTCACGCCGATCTCTTTGAACCGGTCGATCATCTCTGCGGTGATGGGCGTGGTGATGATGGAAATGAAATCGCTTCCTGCGGCGAGGTCGCAGTTGTCGATGGTGGGCGGATCCCCCGTCCACCCCAGTTCGATACCGAATTTTGCGGAGTATTCCAAAAAGAACTCCTCCTCATCGAAACGACGGTAGTTGTAGACGAAGACTTTCATAGGGGTTCAATCCCGACAGTGCATTTAGCGTTTTTGAAATACAATATCTGGAACAATGACCGATATTATTTTATGAACAGGCACTATGTCGTGATTATCGCCACTGTGGCCTAGCGGTATGGCACATGCCTTGTAAGCATGCGGTCGAGGGTTCAAATCCCTCCAGTGGCTCCACGTTCTAAAATTCAAATTGTGACGTTTACTCATAGGTATTACGGAATTTTATTACAGTCCATTAATGTGGCGTTCAGAGATCCTTGTTCTCTGTCACGCTGACATATGCCGGCCTGATGATCTTGTTGGAAGATGAGATCTCTTCAAGATGGTGTGCACACCATCCGACGGTACGGGCCATGGCGAACATGGGTGTGTAAAGGTCGCTGGGTATTCCCAGAAGCTCGTACACGAAACCGCTGTAGAGGTCGACGTTGGCACAGACCGGTCCGGCATCGTGACGCTCGCGGATAAGGTCCGGCGAGAGTTCCTCGATCAGACGGTACATCCTGAACTCATCGCTGCGGCCGTCCGCCTCGGCGAGTTTCTCGGCAAGGGAACGGAGAATCTCCGCACGGGGGTCGGACAGGGTGTAAACCGCATGGCCCATTCCGTAGACGAGGCCGGATTTATCGAAGGCGTCGCGATTCACGATACGTCTGAGGTAGGCCTTCATCTCCTCGGGATCGGTGATGTCGGAAACGTTCTCCCTGATGTTCTGGGTCATTGCGGAAACCTTGAGGTTGGCGCCTCCGTGACGCGGCCCCTTCAGAGACATCAGGGCGGCGACGATAACTGAATACGTGTCCGAACCGGTTGATGTAACGACCCTTGCGGTGAAGGTGGAATTGTTCCCTCCCCCGTGTTCCATGTGCAGTACCAAAAGCCTGTCGAGGACCATCGCCTCGAGGTCGGTGTACTGGTGCTGAGGGTTGAGCATGCGGAGGATGTTCTCGGCGACAGTGAGTTTCGGATCGGGATTGACGATGAGGAGACTCTCGCCCATATCGTAATGGGCATATGCCTGATATCCGTAAACAGCGAACAAAGGCATGCTTCCGATGATGTTGATGCAGTTCTTCAATGCCTTTTCAACGGACATATCGGAAACATCGCGGTCGTACATGGCGAGGTTCATCACGCAGCGGGACATGGTGTTCATGACATCGTTCCCGTTCTCGCGGAGTATCACTTCTTTAACAAAATAGGAAGGAAGTGTCATCTGCCTGTTGAGATATACTCTGAACTCAGATAGCTGGTCGTCATCGGGAAGTTCATTGAAAAGAAGGAGATACGCGCATTTCTCGAAGAGTCCTTTCTCGGACCCCTGCGCTTTTATGAGATCGTCGATGGGATAACCGCGATAGGTCAGTCTTCCTTTGCAGGGGACCGTGTGTCCATCCACAGTGGTGTATCCCGTCACGCGGGAGATATTGGTCAGACCGGCGACGACCCCTTTGCCGTCCCTGTCCCTGAGGCCCAGTTTCACATGGTGTCTCTCATACAGGGATTTATCGAAACCGCTGCTTTCGCGGCATTTCCGGGCCTGCTCCCAGATGAACTTCTCATAATCTGTCATTGTTCTCCTCCGATTGATTTGAATTGGTCTGATTATATTAATAGTTTAGTTCTGAACTAAACTATCGTTATATATGAAGGATATAATGTACATCCATGAACGGAGGATTGGAGGAGAAGAACACCTTCGAGATGCTCGAGGTCTTCTCGGACAAGCTGAAGAAATGCATCAGATACCTCGTCGCACCTAGCCTCTCCGAGATGGGTCTGAAGAGTTATCACATGCTTTTCCTGCTCCCTATCGAACGCAACGGCGGGATGTCTCAGAAGGACATCCGCGAACTCGTCCCTTATGATAAATCAAGAGTGTCGATGGTGGTCGGAGAGCTTATCGCCATGGACCTGGTGATCAACGAAGGCACCGGCAAGACCAGTTCCCTGCGCCTCACCGAGAAGGGGGAGGAGGCCTGCAGATTGTTCCGTTCCAAGGTGAAGAATCTCAACAGCGAGATCATGGGTGTTCTCGACGAAAAGGACCATCAGGAATTCATCCACTGCCTGATGCTCGTCAACGACCGGATAGACGAACTGCTGGCCCAGCACGACGTCGGATCGGGTCCTTTTGCCGAAGAGGTACATAAAGAGCACCATCTTTTGGACTGAAATTCAAATTTCAACTATTTTTGAAATGTTAAGGTCTCCTCAAGTTGTGATAAGATTATATATTCATTTCAACTATTTTTGAAATAGGTGAAATAAATGCCGAAAGTAAACGTAGATAACTGTGTAGCATGCGGAGCATGTGTTGACGCATGCCCCTCTGAAGCCATCTCCATGGACGATGTCGCTGTCATCGATGCCTCCAAATGCACCGAGTGCGGCGCCTGTGTCGACGAGTGTCCCTCTGAAGCAATCGAGAACTGAAGGGATCTCAAATGGTTACCGTTATCGCTGACAAATGTGTTGCTTGCGGCGCATGCGCAGACGCATGCCCCAACGAGGCCATCACCATCGACGACATCGCGGTCATCGATGCTGAGAAATGCGTCGACTGCGGAGCTTGCGTCGACGAGTGCCCCTCTGAAGCAATCGAGAACTGATTGTCCAATTCATTTCCCCGTGCTTTATGCACGGGATCTTTTTTCCTTTTTCAATTTTTGATCTGCTGGGTCTGTTGATACGACCTTGTCCGCTGATCTATAAAGCAGACATTTTGATTTTTGTACTTTGATAAAGTAGTGTAAATCCGTGCAGATTCAGTTATCTGGCATATTGTATATTTTCCTATTTCAGACGGGAATTGCGAACTCAGATGTAATACTCGTCACTCTTCGGCATACCTGTCTCGGAACGGACATTTTTAGAAAGATCCGCGATAGAAGTGGACGTGGTCTTTTCCACCAGTTTGGATTCCGTCTCCTTCCAAAACTCATAGACAGCATGCTGTGCACACCCGTCGAGTTCGAAAAACTGCGGATCGAAAGAGGATTCGATACCGGTGGAACCCTCAAGTGCCAGCAGCACCTCATCAACGGAAATAGTGTCGGCTGGACGGGAGAGGACATAACCTCCGTTGGGTCCACGTTCCCCTTTCACGATGCCCGCTTTGCTGAGAGCCTGAATGATCTGCTCGAGATACTTCAGGGGAATGTTCTGACGTTCCGACACATCTTTCAGCTTGACGTTGCCGCGGACCTGATTGATGTTCAGATCGATCAGCGCACACATCGCATAACGGGTTCTGACACTAATCTGCACAACAATTGTTAGGTCCACCGCTCATAAATAATTTCGCTCCAACCAACGGGGAAATCTGGAAAATTATTTTCAGAAATGGTAACTGTTCAGAACCCCCTTTTAAATTTTGATTTTTAACATAGGTATAACATTA